>DATJST010000357.1:0-7554 GCA_035503975.1 Acidimicrobiales bacterium
GCTCCCGGAGCAGGTCCAAGTGCCCGCAGTGTCGGGCAGTCTCCTCGATCATGTGCGCAAGCGCCCAGCGCAACGTAAAGGTCATACCCGCACCGCGGGCGCGGGCATCGAGCTGAAAGTGCTCGATCGCCCGACGCGAGCGCTCACATTCGCGCAGGTAGTCCGCAACGATGGTGCTGAGCGTGTCGCCGGGTGCGGGCGGGAAGTTGCCATGAGGATCCTGTTCCGTCCATGGCCAGGAAAGATCTGTGCCCGCGAAGTCAATACTGAACCAGAACCTCTCGACACCAGTCAGGTGCTTCACCACACCGGCCGGCGTCAGTGCCGACGGTGGGTCGGGAGCAGCAAACGCAGCCTCGTCATCGAGACCGGCGACCTTGTTCACCACCGTTGCCCGCAGGAAATCGAGGAACCCCGTCAGCACCTCGCGCTCCGACGCATCCTCCGCCGGTCGCGCTCTCGGGACCGGCGTAACTTCATCTGCCGTCATGTTCACACCATAAGGGTCACCGGGACAGCGTGGAGACGGCGCTGGTCCAACCAGTGATGGTGCCTCCAAACGAGACGCCCGTGGCATCAACCCGGCGGTCGGGGGCAGCAGGCTTCGGGCCTCGGGATGACAGACTTTGAGGCGTGGCTGCCGAGGACGATCCACGGATAATGAACCAGTCGAGTTACCTCCAAGGAGCGACCTTTGAGTGGCGGTCCTGGTCGTCGGACCGTCCCGACTGGGACCATGACCACTGCGAGTTTTGCTGGGTCCACTTCGGGGACCACGTTTTCGACGACGACGCCGATACCCAGCTCGAAGGATGGGCGACCACTGACGGCAAGCACTGGGTGTGCCGAACCTGCTTCGCTGACTTCCGTGGGCGGTTTGAGTTTCAGACGTTGAACGCCGCGCCCTGACCGTTCTTGATATGGCCACCGGGCCGGCGTACTGAGGCAACCCCCGGACGCGAATGAGAGGGACCGATTGGGGTCCCTCTCATTCATAACTACTCGCCACTGACGAGCACAAGATTAACTGGATCCCCACAGCGGCTGGTCGCCACCGTGGTACTGACGAGGCACCGACGACCAACCGCTCGATGGACTTGATCCGGTTCGACGGACACGTTGCTTGTGTTGATTATGCCGCCTGACGGTCGGCGTTGTGGTGGACAGCTTCGTATTGAGCGGGGCTGAGGTAGCCGAGCGTCGAATGCAGCCGGCGGGTGTTGTACCAGCCCTCGATGTACTCGAAGACTCCGCGTCGAAGTCCTGCCCGCGTCGGCCACGAACGGGTATCGATGAGCTCGCGTTTGATGGTGGCGAAAAACGATTCAGCCACCGCGTTATCCCAGCATTAACCGGCTAATCGGGATCTGGGTCATTACGAGTTCAGGATCCTGAGCGGGTGGTCAGCTGCTATTCCAGCGCCGGTAGGCGGCGACCAGTGTGTTGGTTGTCGGATCTCCATTGACTTCGACGTCGAGAACAGCCATTTGGTGGCGATGGCCGTTGTGTTCGCAGGTGGCGACAAGTTCGCGCCGCCCGTTGGTGATGCCGATGGAAATGACGCGGACCTCTTCTCCGATGACGCGGCCGGGGCACGGGAGAGTGGCGTCGTTGTCGAAGGCAACTTCGAAGGCGGTGAGCTGTTCGTCCTCGTTGTAGCAGTCAACGGTGATGTCGGCGATGAGCGAGTCCAGGTCGCTGTTGCGGCGAGGGCTCATTGGCTGCTCGCTTTGCGGTGAGGCTGACGCTCAAGACGGCGGAGCTGTTCTTCGTGATGCCGAACCCGTTCGGCCAATGCTTCGACAGCCGTGCGGAGATGCCCGATCTCTGAAGTGAGCCCAGACATGGTTCGAGGATCGTGACTACGCGCACGGTGCTCTTCGACGACCGTGCGCAGAGTGGGATCCCTGTAAAGCGTGTTGCGGCTGATGCCGGCCGCCGAAGCGACTGTCGTGAAGGTGACGACTTCACCTCTATGGAGAAGTTCAGTGCAGGTTCGCTCAACCTTGGCCAGGGTGTGCGCAGACGTCATCCCGCCACATTCTCACCTTCGGCCAAGAGGGCGTCGAGACGCGTGATAAGGCGTCGATGGCGATCGGCCTCATCAATCCAGCCGCGGGACTCGGCGTCGGCTGCCAGGGCTTCGGCGTCGACCCGCTGAGCGGAGAGCACCGAGACGCTGGCGGCATCGGTGCGGAGGTTGGGACAGTGTTCACAGATATTGGCATAGGGGCATGATCCCTGAGCCGGAGCGCGCAGGCAGTAGCCACCGGCCAGTCGGGCCTTGATGGCGGGAGCCTCTCGCCAATCACCGTCGCCGGTGACCGGGATCTTGGTGTGCCTCGCGGGCAGCGGGCCGATGCGGGCCTTGGCCAGGTCGAGAGCCCGCTCGTATTCGGCACGCACCGTGGTGTCGAAGAGCCGACCATAACGAAGGCTCATCTCCGCCGAGACATGTCCGAGAAGGGCCATGAGCGCCTGGAGTGACACCCCGGCATTGACCATGGCGGTGGCGAAAGTGTGCCTGAGTTGGTGGGGTGTCACGTGGCCGATGCCAGCGACATCGGCGGCACGATCGAGTTCGAGACGCAGGGCTTGTTGGGCCAGTCGTCGTCCGTGGTGAGTGAAGAGGAACTGGGCGGGACGCCCTGTGCGAGGGTGCGGGAGCGCTCGACCCTCTGAGCGGGTGACGCAGATCCGGTCGATCAGAGCGACGGTGTCGTCGTCGAGCGGCACCATTCGTTCGGTGTCGAGTTTGCCGAGGGGAACTTTGAGCCATGCTCCGTTGCCGGGAACCTCGTGCACGCAATCGAGTTCGAGGTCGAGCAGTTCACCGATGCGCAGTCCGCAGGCGCGGGCGAGGAGCAGCGCGTCGGCGGCCAGGCGGAAGTCGGACTGAGAGAGGGCTTCGCCCAGGCGCCGGTCGGCGTCGACGGGCAGGTAGCGAGGAAGGGGTCTGGGCAGGCGCGGCATGTCGGAACGGAAGACCAGCCGTCGCGTTGGCGCCTCGGCCCAACCCCATTCAGTGATATCGCCCAGGAAGCTGGACACACTGTGCACACGGCGTGCCTGGTCGGCGATGGTGATCGGTTCGCCGTTCTTTGAGTTGATCGCACTGGCCACCGAGTTCAGGTAGGGCTCGATGTGTCGCTCTCGGTTGAGGTCGGCCAACGACGTCAGCGTGGGATCGAGATCAGCGAGAAAGCGACCGAAGTGGACGAGACGGGTTGCCATGCCGGTCACGGTGTCGGGTCGACACGTGCCCAGCTTGCGCTCGAGATAGGCGATGAAGGCCGGTTGAAGGGCAGGGTGGACGTCGACGACACGGTCGGCGAAGGTCTTGGACTGCTGCCAGTGCGGCGGCGGGGTATCGACGATGTTCAAGTGGAACAGCACTCGATGCGCGCCATTGAGGGCAGCGCGGTAATGGCCCCAGTCCTTGCCGGTCTGTTCTTGGCGAATCCGGCACGCCTCGGTCAGCTCATCGAGATCGCCGAGCGTCAGCTCATCGAGGTGCACGTTGGTCTGGACAAGCAGGCGACCCACGGATTGCGAAGCCATGCGCATGCTGTTGATCGGGGTGAAACCGATGGCCCGAGCTCCGTGGCGAAACCGCTCCATGTCCGCCTCGAATGGCGTCCCGATGATCTCTCGCCAGAAGCTCGAGAGCTTGCGAGAGATCAAGTAGTCATAGCCGGGTTGGAGCCAGCCGTGGACCATCAAGAACATCAAGAACGAGATGGTCTGCGGACCTTCGGCCAGCCGATCAGCGAGAGGCTGAGTGGCCCACTCCTGGGGGTTCGGCCAGCGACGTAGGAAGGACTTTGCTCCCTGCGCCGTGGAGCTGTTGCCTCGGTCGGTCAGTGCCTGATGGCGCGCGTACTCGGCCAGGAGGTCCACCTCCTGGCGCTCAACGTCGGGCGCGCTGATGCTCTCGAGCGGCATCGAATTCGGCCTTCACGTGGACAGGTGCGAGGTGGATGTAACGCGCCGTGGTGTCGATATGGGCGTGCCCTAGAAGGGCTTGCATCACGGCAAGATCAACGCCGGCTTCGGCCAGAGCAGTACCGAATGTGTGACGGAGTGCATGAGGATGACCGCCTGGGACGCCGGCCAACGCCCGGTGATAGCGGAAGATGGTCCGCAGACCGGCCGCGCTGAGAGGCTGGCCGCGGTTCGGACCTTTCGCCACGACGAACAGGCGCCTGGCCTGTGTCTCTGGCCGCTCGGCCAACAGGTAGGTCTGGATGACACCGGCCACGTCCACGTCAAGGGGGACCCGGCGTTCTTTGGAGCCCTTGCCGTTCACGCGCAGCCATCGTCCTCCGACGTCCACATCAGCCACGTCGAGGGAGAGCACCTCGCCGGCGCGAAGTCCGCAGAAGACCATCAATCCCGCAATGGCCCGATCCCGCCACGTCCGCAGGCTCCCCACCAACGCAACGACTTCGTGGCCGTCGAGGGCGCGAGGAAGCCGCTGGGGTTCTCGCAGGCGCAGGGCTGAGCGTTGTCTGGGTCGGCGGGTTACGTGAGCGAGGAGGCCGTTGCGCTCACCGGCGCTGAGCCGTCTAACCTCCTTGCCTCTGGGCACCGGATTCTTGGCATCGGGATCACGCATGGACCGAAACCCGAACAGTCCCGAGATCGCCGCCAGACGTTGGTTCACCGTGGCAGGGGCATAGCCATCAGCGCGGCGGCCATCCATTCGCACGACATTGGGACCAGGACGGCCGGGCACCGTCGCTTGTCGGCAGGCGGCCAGATAGCGCAGCAGGACATCGGTGCTCACCGTTGCGAGATCTATCTCCTCGCCGGCCAACCATCGGCAGAAGGCCAACAACGAGAAGCCATAGACGCGAACCGTCTGCGGTGAGTAATTCCGATCAGCCAGGTAGCTCAGGTACTCGTTCACCAACGCGAACCGGTTGACACCAGGGCCTGCCAGGACCCAACCGTCCTTTACCCGCTCAAGCCGTAGCTCCGCATCGGTCACCACAACATCTGTAACTGACCGCGTCACCAAAGGCAAGCATCATGCCGCTGCTTGTTGCCCATCTCGTTCTTCATCTAAATCGTAATAGCCGGTAAATGGGCATTCACCCTTGCGCCCGACCGAGAGCACCACGCCGTTGGCTCGAGCGAGTTCTGCGAAGTCCCCGCTGGTGTACTGACAGCCCCTGTCCGAATGAAAAATGAGGCCCTCTTCTGGCGCCCGGTTGGCAAAGGCCATTGTGAGCGCGTCTTCGACCAGTTCGGTGCGCATGTGATCGGCCAACGCCCACCCGACGACCCGACGGGACGCCAGGTCGATGACTGTCGCCAGATAGGCCCAGCCTTCCCAGGTCGAGATGTAGGTGATGTCGCCGACATAGCGCCGGTCCATCTCTTCGCAGGGACCGAAGTGGCGCTGGATGAGGTCGCGAGCCGCCTCGGCGTCGGGGTCGGCGACCGTCGTCTTGCGCCAACGCTTCTTGCAGCGTCCCTCGAGGCCGGCCTGTCGCATCAGCCTGGTCACCTTGCGCTTCCCGGCGGCCACGTGGCGATGGAGGAGCTCCTTGTGGACCCGCGGGGCGCCATAGGTCCCCTTGGACTCGGCGTGGATGGCGGTGATCTGTTCGAGCAGCTCGGCGTCGGTGATCTCTCTTTGCGAGGGGACGCCGTTGCGGCGCTCATAGAAGGCGGACTTGGAGACCTTGAGCAGCTCACACGCCTTGGCGACGTTGTGACCTGCGACTTTCTCCGCCTCGATGAAGGGGTGCACCTTCACCGGGTCTCCTGCGCGAAGAAAGCTGTCGCTCGCTTGAGGATCTCGACGTCCTCGCGCAAGGAGCGGTTCTCCCGGCGCAGCTTGGCCAGTTCTGCCCGTTCCTCGGTCGTCAGCCCCGGGCGTTCACCCTGGTCGATCTCGGCTTGTTTGACCCAAGTGCGCACGTTGGTCTCGGTCAGATCGAAGTCCCTGGCCACCTGGCCGATGCTGCGATCGCCGCGCCGGCACAGCTCGACGATCTCAACCTTGAACTCCGGAGTGAACGAGCGGCGAGGGCGCTGCTTCCTCTTCTCCACGGTCTCCATTTTGGACATCCTTTCCGGGGTGGTGCCCCTGATGTTGGATGTCCGTCAGACCGGAGGAAGCCCAGGCGAGCGCGGACGCCGGCCGTGAAGCCCGGGCTTCGCCAGGGGCCGACGGCAGTGTGCCGAACGTGATCGCGAGACTCGGCCCGGCGCCGCAGACGAGCGCTGCAGTGACAGCTTGGGCCGTCAGCCGAGGGCCCACCGCATCAAAGCGAACACGAGGACATACCCTGCACATTTCCCGCCAAGGCGCGCGCACTGCCCCCCTCGGAGACCACCGGCCAATTCGCCGCCTGAGAGCCTACGCCGGATCCGTCGATTTTCGGCGCTCCGTCAGGGGCGTGGCCTCCGGTAACTTTGCGGGTTCGGGCCGCTAGCTCATCCGGAAGAGCAGGGGACTTTTAATCCCAAGGTGCCGGGATCGAGACCCGGGCGGCCCACCACAAAAGACCCAGTTCATATGGCCAAAAGCAATTTCGCAAGCAGCCATAGAGTGAGCACTGGCTTCCGGCGGCCCATTTGAATACCGGGATCTGTGTGTGAAGTTCCGGTTCATGCTTGACACCGTGGCTCCGGTTCCTGCTTGACACTTTCGGACGCGGTTCCGGTACCTGGGCGACACTGGCTCCGGTACCTGCTTGACACTTCGTGCCTGGGAAGGGTCCACCACCTCGCCGTTGCCACCTTCTTCGCTGTTGACGCAGTCGTCGACAGATGCGAAGGAGGCCGTCCGTGTTGGTGGAGCTCAAGCTGGTGGAACAGCGCTATCGAGCGGTGATCGACGTCCTCGACGGGATGAGCGTGAGCGACGTGGCCGCCCGCAACAAGGTGAGCCGCCAGACGGTCCACACGTGGCTCCGCCGCTATGCCAACGGGGGCATGGCCGCCCTGGCCGACAAGAGCTCCAAGCCCGAGAGCTGTCCGCACCAGATGTCGGCGGTGATCGAGGCCCGGGTGGTCGAGATGCGCCGGGCCCATCCGAGGTGGGGACCCAGATCGATCCGCACGCACCTGGCCCAAGAGGGGTTCACCCCCGTTCCTGGTCGCTCGTCGATCTATCGCACCTTGGTGCGCCATCACCTGCTCGAGCCGACACCGCGGAAACGATCGCGATCTGACTACAAGCGCTGGGAGCGCAGCCGTTCCATGGAGCTGTGGCAGATGGACGTGGTCGGGCGCTTCCATCTCTGCGACGGCACCGAGGTCAAGGTTGTCACCGGTGTCGACGACCATTCGCGCTTCTGCGTCTGTGCCCGGGTGGTGGCCCGGGCGACGGCGAGACCCGTGTGCGAAGCGCTGCAGTGGGCGCTGCGCACCCATGGCGTCCCGGACCAGATTTTGACTGACAATGGCAAGGTCTTCACGGCACGTTTCGGCCAGGGGCCAGGACCGGTCCTTTTCGACCGGATCTGTGCCAACAACGGCATCCGACACATCCTCACGGCCCCCTACTCGCCCACGACGACGGGCAAGGTCGAGCGC
>DATJST010000358.1:0-5775 GCA_035503975.1 Acidimicrobiales bacterium
GTGACCCCCGGTTTTGTCCCGCTCTCGTACTCCAGCTCAGTGCACTACGGTTTCCAGGGAGCCGAGGTCGTCGAGCTCTCCACCAAAGTCGCGCCGGCGGTGACCCCGACGGGTCGTTGGATCGGCACCATGGCGCTCACACCGGTCGAGGTCACCAACGTGGGGACCGCCCCGGTGACGAAGTACACCGGGGCCATCAAGCCCCCGCCCAGCAGCCTGGTTTCGACTTCGTAGCACCCCGCGCCTGGCCCAACCCGCGCCTCGCGTCGCGCTCCCGGTCGTTTCGGGCCGGGAGCGGTACCGGGAACGGCGCCGGGGTGATAAGCTTGCGACCAACCGCCGGTCACCGCTTAGGTTCCCTGCAAGTTGCCCAAGCGTAATGAGCAGGAGGAAGGCAAGAATGCCCACCGGCACCGTGAAGTGGTTCAATGCGTCCAAGGGTTACGGGTTCATAGCCCCTGATGACGGCAGCACAGACGTTTTCGCCCATTTTTCCGCCATCGAGGGTTCCGGCTACCGCGAACTCGCCGAGGGTCAGAAGGTGGACTTCGAAACTGAGCAAGGCCCGAAGGGCCCTCAGGCCAAGCGGGTCCGGCCGTTGTGACGGCTGGCCCTGGCGGCCCAGCCACTAGTGGCGGCGCACCTGGGCCAGAAGTGCCGTCAGAGGACAGTCCCGGAGACGATGCCGGTCGCGACGAGAAGGTGCTCGCGCTACGTGAGCGGGGGAGCTCGTTCTCCAGCATCGCTCGCGCTCTGGGCCTGGAGAAAGCCGCTCAGGCCAACGCCGCTTTCAACCGGGCACTCCGGCTCCGCGCGGCCGACGAGCAACAGATCTTGCGCAGCCACGAGATGGCGAGGCTGGATGCCCTGGGCGAGCGCCTCCGTCAGCGGGAGGACCTGGACGAGGCCGAAAGGGCCCGCCGGGCAAAGAGCCTCGACCGGCTCCGCAGGTTGCTGAGCGCATAGCCCCACCCCGCTCGTCAGCGTGCTTGCGGTGACGCCACGCCGGTCTGGGCGAGAGTGCCGAGGACGAGGGCCGTGGCCGGTGTGGGCTGGCCGGGACCGGCCTGGTGCCAAGCCGCGATGAAGCGTCCGCCGAGCGGCGGTAGCGAGCAGGCTCTGACCGGTGACCGGCCAAGGGCCAGTCGGGGGATGATGGCCGCGCCGCGCCCGGCGGCCACCAGGGCGAGGACCGAAGGAAACTCAATACAGACGTCGCCGGCTGCGATGCCGATGCCGGCTTCGGCCGCCAGCCGCCGCAGGGCGTGGTCGCAGGCGGTGCCGGGCGGTCCGGCCACCCAGGGCCGGCCAGCCAGGTCGGAGAGGCTGCGGGGCCTGACTTGCCAGTCTGGCGGGATGACCAGGAGGTAGGGGTCGAAGGCGAGGCGGCGTAGGCCCAGGCCGGGCGCGGCGGGCGCCGGGCTCGCGGCGTCGTACTCGGTGAGCACGATGTCCAGGTCGCCGAGCCGTAGATCAGCCAAGGCGGCGGGCCCGTAGCGCTCAGTTATGACCGGCCGGACCGCAGGGCTCGCGGCGGCAAGTTCGCCCAGGGTGGGGCCGATCAACGGGGCTATGACGCTCTGGAAGGCCGCGATCCGCACCGGGCCGGACGCCTTGCCAGTCAACTCGGCCAGGTCGAGTTCCGCCTGGCGGAGCTGGGCGGCGACACGCTCTCCATGAGCGGCCAGCAGCCGCCCGGCTTTGGTCAGCCTGACCCGCCGGCCGGAGCGGTCTATGAGGCTGGCGCCGCTCTCGCGCTCCAATGCGAGCAACTGCTGGGAGACCGCCGGCGGGCTCAGGTGTAGCGCGCTGGCCGCTCCGGCGACGCTGCCGCGTACGGCGACCGCGTGCAGCACGGCAAGCCTGCGGGGATCGATCGTACGGAAATTTTACTTTTGTGCCGCATAAGATAAAATAGCTTTACTTTTGCATCGAGGGTGACCACGATGGGCGGGCATGACCACTGCTCCGGAACTGACCGTCAGGACCTGGTCGGCGACGGCCGAGGCCGAGGGCGCCGGGAGCTACAGCCGCTACTTCAGCAGCACGTTGCTGCCCGAGCTGCGCAAGCTGCCCGGGTTCGCGGGCGCGTACTTGTTGCGCCGCGAACTTGGTGAGGACGGCATTACCGAGCTCACCGTCCACACGTTCTGGGAGTCGCCTGAGGCGGTCCGCGCCTTCGCCGGAGACGACATCGGGGTCGCCATTGTCGAGCCGGAAGCGCGGGCGATGCTGCTGGACTTCGACCGCACCGCTACGCACCGCCGTGTGGTGGGCGATTTCCGGCGCTGAGGGCCGCACGGGTGGCCGCCACGGCGGCTCGCCGGCCGCAGCCCGCAGGCGTGCACCATGCCAGCGCATGCACGTGCGCCACGGACGGACGGGCCAACGCGCGGTCCGGGCCGAGATGGTCGCCAGCCTTGGCGAGCATCTGGCTCCGTGACCGAGGCCACCACTGCCGTGGTGGCTGATACGCATGTCGTCGTCTGGTACTTGCTCAACCCTTCGAAGCTGAGCCGGGAGGCCACAGTGCCGCTTGAGCGGGTGCGTTGCCGCGAACCAGACGATCCGAGTGAGCACATACTCCCTGGTTGAGCTCGTGTACGTCGTCGAGCGGGCAACAACCCTCTCACGGAGGGGGACCGCCAGGCTGCACTTCGGTGCGTTCGCCGCAGCAGACTCGCCATCCGAGGTAGTCCCAGTCACAGCTGAGATTGCGAGCATGGTGGCCCAGGTCCCCTGGGGTTTCAGATGCCGACCCGCGCGCCCGCATCGTCGTGGCTACAGCCGAGGTGCTCGGGTTGCCGATCGTGAGCGCTGACTCCAAGTTCCCGAGCATGACGGAGCTGGTTGTTATCTCACAAGAGTGCTCCCGTGACGTGGACAGCATCCCAAGGGAGCGACCGGCCCTCGCAGTTCAGACGCTGCCGGCCTAGGGGACGAGGCCTGGCCTGTGTCCGCGAAACACGGCGCTGGTGGGTGTCCAGCTACAGCGGCATGATCTTTGTGGTTCTGTCCGTTCATTCTGCGACGGCCGCCAACCCGGGGGCCCTTCTGTAGGCAAAGCTGTCGCCCGCCAGCCTCATGGGACCACCCTGGCGCCAACAACATGGGACCACCTCGGGTTGCCGCGACCGGTCTGACAACATGATCCCGGGACTGGGGAGCGGTGTCAATCCGGCCTCGGGTTTAGCTGCGGGGCACCAGCCTGGGCTTCTCCCGGCGCCGGTAGGACTCACCCTCTATGACGAGCTCGAACGCGGCGCTGTGGAGGCGGTCGATGGCCGACTGGGCCAGCATGGGGTCGGCCATAAAGGCCACCCATTCGCTCGGGTCCCGGTTCGAGGTGATCACGGTAGCGGCGGCCCGGTGGCGCTCGACCACCAAGGCGTAGAAGTCCGCCGTCTCGGTGGCGTCCATGGCTTGGAGGGCAAAGTCGTCGATGATGAGCATTTCGGCGCCGACCAGCTTTCGCATCTCGACTTCGTAGGTGGCGTCGAGGCGCGTCGCTTTCAGCCGCTTGAAGAGCCTATCAGCGCGCTCGAAGTACGTCCGCACTCGGCGGCGGCAGGCGACATGGCCAAGGGCGGTGGCCAAGAAGGTCTTGCCGACCCCGACGGGGCCGAGGACCAAAGCGTTCTGACCGGCATCCACAAAGCGCAGGCTGACCAGTTCGTCGAGGACGGCCTTGTCGTAGGTGACGGCGGCGCTCGAGTCCCAGCGTTCCAGGGTCATCTTTGGGTCCAAGTGCGCGGCCCGGGCGCGCACCGACGCTGAGGTGCGGTCACGCCGGTTGGCCTCGTCGGACAGCACCATGGCCAAAAAGTCAAGGTGGGACAGGGAAGAAGACTTCGCCAGGACAGCCCGCTCGGGCAGGGTGTCCATAACCTGGCCGAGGCGTAGGCGGCGCAACAACGCCCGCAGTTCGGGGGTGACCGCGGGCGTGGGAGCGGTCATCGCCTAGCCCCCTTGGCGGTGAACTCAGCCGGCTCCCGGCTGAAGCGGCCGGCAACGACGTTCTTTGGCATTGGCTCAGCGGTACCCCCTTCAGCCTCTTTAGCCCGCTCCAGCATGCGCGATATGAGGTTCACGTCCACCGCCTCTGCGTCGAGCGCCCGGGCGCAGGCTGCTTCCACCCGCTCGGCGCCCCACTTTTTCACCAGGCCGAGGAGGCGGTAAGCCTGGCGCATCTTGGTCCACGGCAACGGGTTGTCGAGCACCGCCGCTAAATAGGCGCCGATGGCTGCTCCATGGCCACGTCCGACAGCTAAGAGGGCGGAGATGTCCCTCATGGCGTAGGCGGTGCGCTCGCTGGGCAGGTCGGCCGGGTCGGTGGACCGCCCGCCGGGGCCTTTTCTGGCATGGACCTTTACCAGCTCGCCTTTGAAGGACAGCTGCACGGTCTTGGAGTCCGTTCGTGCCGAGACCCTCTTGCCCACCAGGGCGCCGGGCACCGAGTACAGCGCCCGGGCGACTTCGACATGGTGGTCGGGGTGGACCTTGGGCTCAGAGTATGCCGGTGTGTCATAGCGATATTGCGGCGCAGGAAGGAGCAGCGGTGCTTCGGCTGCCCTGAACGCCTCGGCCGGGCGGCACTGGGTGGTGCGCTGGGTGCGCGTACCTGCCCCGTCCTGGGACCACGCTGCCGCCCGGCGGTTGGCGTCGGCCAGGTCGACGAAGTCCTCCCCGGCGAAAAAGCGGGACCGCACGTACGGGACTTGTCGTTCACAGCGCGCCTTGTCCTTGGGGTGGCGCACCCGGGCCGCGTCAATCAGGAACCCCCGGTCCTGCGAGTAGTCCAAGAAGGTGTCGTTTATCCGGGGGTTGGTGGGCTCAGCTTTTGTGACCACCGGGGTCAGGTTGTCGGGTATGACGACAGGGAACACACCTCCGAAGAACTCCCAGGCATGCTCGAAACCTTCGATGACATCGGCCGTGGTCTGGGTGAAGGTCAGCCATACGAACATGTGCCGGGACCAAACCGCCACGAGTACCAGTGCGTGCACGACGCGGCGGCGGGAACTGGCCGGGTCGAACATTATGCCCATCCGGCCGAAGTCTGTTTGTGCCTCCCGGCCCGGCTCGGGGTCGGCCAGGCGCACGGTGGCCTTGGTGGCGCGGCCGGTGCAACACTCAGCACAATAACGGTGCAAGGTCCGCTCTGGGACCACGATGCCACGGCGGGCCAGCAGGTCGCCGACCTTGACCACGGTGACGCCTTTGTCGATGAGCTCTTGGACAAAGCCGTGATGGGCTTGCAAAGCAGACCAGGCCTCACCGCGCCCCACCCGTCTGCCCGGCTGCACCGCTTGGACCACCGCGGCCACCAGCTCGTCGCTCAGCTGGCCCGGGCCGCCCTCGCGGATGGCGCCGAGAGCCTGCGCCGCGTCTATGTAGCGCTGGGCGGTCTTGCGGTCGACGCCGGCGCCCATGGCGACTCGCCGGACCCCTTCGTCAGCGTGCAACCACCGCCTGAGCACTTCTTTTACCTGGGACACCGATACCTCCTTGAATGCCATCGGGCACCTCCTTGGTGCCCGAGTCGAACTGATGTCCGACCGGAGGTGGTGGACCCTCGGTGGTCCCTAGTTGTTGGCGGAGAAGTGGTCCCTAGTTGTTGGCGACAGCGCCCTCAAGTGGTCCCTAGTTGCTGGCGCTCGACAGCAAAGCAGTACCCGTCGTACTGGCGCGCCCCCGGGACGGGTGCTGGTAGCCCGGATCACCGGCATAACCGGTTGGTGTGGCGGCGACATCGACCGGCGAGCCGGGGCGAAG
>DATJST010000359.1:0-4557 GCA_035503975.1 Acidimicrobiales bacterium
CCTGGTACGGGGCCCGATCCCCACATGGCTCAACAGCCACGCCCTGGCGTACTCCGCGAGCGTCACCTTCCCCGCCCTTGGGTCAACCCAGCTTCCTCGGCTGAGGTCGGTCTCGACGGAGGACAACCACAGGGCAGCTTCTTTTCTTGTCGAGAACGTGTGAGGCGCCGGCGCGAGCTTGCCCGCGACCCGGTATTTGGCCTGCCATCGCCCCGATGGCAGCTTACGGATGGCGCCGAAGTGCCTTCTGCTCGCCATGGCGGTACTCAGGCCACTCCTCGCCGGTTGGCCTTGAGCCATTCGGCGATCTCGGCAGAGTCCTATGTACGAGGGCGAGTTATGGGGGCTTGCCTCCAGGGGGAAGAGTTTGAGCTGGTGAGGGTCAGTGCGGGCTGAGCCAGGCTCTACATAATTCGGGGGGTCTTGAGGAAGGCTTCCTCCACCGGGACGCTCCCGGAAAAGGAGGTAGGACCATGACGCTGGACCCGAAGAGAGTGCGCGCCAGCGGCCCGCTGGCGAAGCACGCCGTTGGCTTCGCTGAAGAGCTGTCCAGGCAGGGTTACACCCGTGAACGGGTGGCCCTCCATCTGCAGTTGCTGGCCCACTTGAGCCGCTGGCTGGAGAACCAGGGTCTAGGCGAGCACGACCTGAGCGAAGAGCGGGTGGCGCAGTTCCTGGAAGCGAGACGAGCCGAGGGTTACTCCCGAACGCCGCCGTTGTCCTGGGCGCTCGAGTTGCTCAGCTACGTCCCCGCTTTAGAAATAACAGCGGCCGTGCCGGCACCACCCACGCCGCTCGAGGCGATGGTCGGGCACTTCCGCCGCTACCTGTTGGCCGAGCGAGGCTTGGCCGCCGAGACCATCCGTGGTTACTCGGCCATTGCCAGGTTGTTCCTGTCCCGCTGGCAAGGCCACGGTGACGCCCTTGACCTGTCGCGAGTGAACGCCCAAGCCATTACAGCCTTTGTCGTCTCAGAACGTCGCCGGCGCAGCACCGCCTCGGCCCAAGTGTCGGTGACGGCGCTGCGGTCGTTGCTGCGGTTCTTGTTCTTGGAGGGCTACATCGACCGAAGGCTGGGGGACGCGGTACCTGCCGTGTCGGTGCCGAAGGGCTTCTTGCCCCGGGGCCTGGCTGGCAAAGTGGTCGAGGCGCTGCTGGCCAGCTGCGACACTTCCACCAAGACGGGGACGCGTGACCTGGCCGTCCTTACGCTCCTTTCGCGCCTCGGCCTCCGGGCCGGCGAGGTCGCCGGGCTCTGCCTCGACGACTTCGACTGGGCCCATGGCGAGCTGGTAGTGCGAGGCAAAGGACGGCGCCGTGAACGCCTCCCGGTGCCAGTCGACGTCGGTGAGGCGCTGGCTGCCTACCTGTCCTTTGGCCGTCCCAAGGCCGAGTGCCGGGCGGTGTTCTTGCGGGTGCACGCCCCGATCGGCCCCATGACGCCGGCGAACGTGTCCCAGATCGTCAGGTACGCCTGCGCGCGGGCAGGCGTCCCAAAGACCGGTGCGCACCGGCTGCGCCACACTGCCGCCACGGCCATGTTGGGGGCCGGCGCGTCCCTGGCCGAGGTCGGCCAAGTCCTCCGCGAGTCCGCCGACGCCACGACTGCCATCTACGCCAAGGTCGACCGGGTCGCGCTGCGGGCCCTGGCCCAGCCCTGGCCGGGGGCACTGTCATGAGCGGGCTCGGCCAAGCCGTGGACGACTACATAACGCTCCGCCGCTCGCTCGGCTTCAAGCTCCGGGACCACCCCTGGTACCTCCACGACTTCGCCACCTACCTGGAGGCCGCCGGGGCCTCGACGGTGACCGCCGAGCTGGCCGTGGCCTGGGCCCAGCTCCCGGGGGCGGGTGCACATCCTTCCTACCTTTGCAGCCGGCTCTCGGTGGTGCGGGGCTTCGCCCGCCACCTAAAGGCCATCGACCCGGCCACCGAGGTCCCCTCGGCCGACTTGCTGCACCGGCAGGTGTGCCGGGCCGTGCCCTACATCTACACCGGCACCGACATCGCCGCCTTGATGGCGGCGGCACGTTCGCTCAGCCCGAGGCTACGGGCTACGACCTATGAGGCCCTGGTCGGGCTGTTGAAGGTGACCGGGGCGCGGGTGGGCGAGCTCATAAACCTCGACCGGGCCGACGTCGACTGGGACGGGGGCGTGCTCGTGCTCAGGTGGACCAAGTTCAACAAGTGCCGGGAGCTCGCCCTGCACCCGAGCACGCTCGATGCCCTGAGGGCCTACGCTCAGGTGCGCGACGAGCTGTGCCCGGCGCCCAAGTCGGCGAGCTTTTTCGTCAACACTTTGGGCAAACGCCTCAGTTATGTGACCGTGGAGGGGGTCTTCCGCCGCCTGGCGGGTTCGGTCGGGCTCCGGGCCCGCTCCAAGAGCGGCCTCCCCCGCCTCCATGACCTCAGGCACACTTTTGCCTGCACCACCTTGGTTTCTTGGTACAGGGCCGGCCTCGACGTAGAGGCTCAGATGCCGCTCCTGTCGACTTGGCTCGGCCACACCAACCCCGACAAGACGTTTTGGTACATATCAGCGGTCCCAGAGCTCCTCGCCCTGGCTGCGCAGCGACGCGAGCAGGCAACACGGGACGGGAGGCAGCCATGAGCGCGCTGGCCCCGACCTTGGAGGCTTGGTTCACCGACCGCCTGATCGGCCAACGCCATGCCAGCCCCAACACAGTCGCCGCCTATCGCGACACCTGGCGCCTGCTGTTGGGCTTCGCCCAGTCGCGGACGGGCAAGCAGCCCTCCAGGCTGGACATCGCCGACCTCGACGCCCAATTCGTCGGCGACTTCCTCGATCATCTCGAGCAGGAGCGCCACAATAGTGCTCGTACCCGCAACGCCCGGCTGGCGGCAGTCCACTCCTTTTACAAGTATGCGGCCCTACGCCACCCCGAGCACGCCCTGCTCGTCGCCCGGGTGCTGGAGATACCGACCAAACGCTGCGAACGCAAGGACGTGCGCTACCTCGACCAGGACGAGGCCGACGCCCTGGTCGACGCGCCCGACGTGAGCACCTGGACAGGGCGGCGGGACCAGGCCATCTTGGCGACTGCTGTGCAGACCGGCCTCAGGGCTTCGGAGCTGACCGGGCTGCGCCTAGGTGACGTGGAGCTGGCCACCGGGGCCCATGTCCGCTGCAGAGGCAAAGGGCGCAAGGAGCGGTGCACACCCTTGGCCAAACAGACAGTCGCGCTGCTGAGGAGTTGGATGGAAGAACGCGGTGGGTCAGCCGACGACCCACTGTTCCCTACCCGTCGAGGCACTCCCCTCAGCCGCAGCGCACTCGGGTGCCTCGTCGCCAAGCACACCGCCACCGCCGCCCAGCACTGCCCATCGATCCGCACCAAGGGCCCAACGCCGCACGTCCTAAGG
The DNA here is from genome assembly GCA_035503975.1 of Acidimicrobiales bacterium. Taxonomy (GTDB): domain Bacteria; phylum Actinomycetota; class Acidimicrobiia; order Acidimicrobiales; family Palsa-688; genus DATJMJ01. Next base: position 3,385 of record DATJST010000359.1, read on the forward strand.
CACACCTGCGCCATGTCCTTGCTGCAGTCGGGCTGCGACAGCGCCGTCATCGCTTTATGGCTCGGCCACGAGAACGTAGCGACCACGGCCCGGATCTACCTGCACGGCGACCTGTCGATCAAGGAACGAGCGCTAGAGCGCACTCGGCCCCTTAACGTCAGGCCCGGTCGCTACCGGCCCACAGACCCTCTGCTCGCTTTCCTTTCCGGGCTTTGACCTGACGGGCAGGTCCCGGTCGCGTCACTACGCTTCGGCGACCGGCAAGCGAATCACCAAAATTGGCAACCCTTGGCCGAACGCGCCCACGAGGGCCTTACGGTCTCCGCACTGGCGCCGGGCCCCATCTCTGTCCACCGCGATACAACGCAAATCACCCACACTCGTGCAACCCGCGGCTCTAAACCTGAGGAGCAGGAATTATGCCGCAACTACGCGGCACAAAGGACCCTATGGCACCCACTCGAGCACCGCTAATCCCTCATAACCCGCCCTCGTACATAGGACCCTTTACGCAGACATCCGCGTAACGGATCGAAGCGCACGAAGTGCCCGATCTTGATGTGGGGAATACGCCCCTCGCTCACCAGCCGTCGCAGATGGCGCACGCTGTCGTTCAGCCACGCCGCGAGTTGCTGGTAGTCGAGTAGGGCCGGCCCAACAGTTATTTCGCCGTCGTCAAAGTCGACTGGCTCGGATGTAATGCCACTCCTTCGGTCGAATGTCCTCATGAGGATTAAGACCTCCTGCTAGTTCAGGGACTCTGGAGGCCGTCAGCGACGGCGATCTGGAGGCAGTTCATTGAGAGCTTTCTGCCTGTCTCGCTTGGCGTCTCGTTCGTTGTGGGCCATGGACTCGAGGTAGGTCTTGGGGCCGACGGCTTTGATCTGGGCGGCGAAGTCGGCGAGGAAGTCGGCCACTTCGTCGAGACGGTCGCCGTACTGGCGCTCCACCTCCCGAAGCCTGCGCTTGCGCCAGGTGCGGAAGTGGTCGTGCCAGGCACCGGTGGCCGTCTTCGCCCCGAGGATGGCCACCAAGGCCTCGTCGGCCTCGTCCGGGTTCCTGATGCCGATCTCAGCCAGTCGCTCGTCAACTGGGGCCAGCTGGCACTCGTGGCCGAGGACGGCGGCGTAGAGCTCGGTGACGGGGCGGCCGGTGTCCGCCAGCTGTGCCCGC
>DATJST010000360.1:0-4936 GCA_035503975.1 Acidimicrobiales bacterium
CCGCGTCTATCCAGTTTGGGCAGGCGATGTCATTTTTGTGGGGCCGCTTGGCGTAGCGACGCTCGTTCGGATGTAGCAGGATCTGTGCCCGCTCGAATATGTTGAGGTTCTCGATGTGGTCCCAATGAGCATGCGTACATAGAACAACGTCGATGTCCCGGGGACTTAGCGATCGTCTCTCTAGCTCGGCTTCGAGGGCTTGCCGCCGGCCTACGTGACCAGTGTCGACCACGATTCGCTTGAGCATCCCATCGTCGTCGTAGCCTTCGATGAGGTTGACACCGCAGAAGGCGATAGAGCCGTGGTCCGTGCCGATGCGGAAGCCTTGAAGAAGCGAATGTACTTGCACCGGAGGTCGTTCCAATTTGATTTTCCTCTGCGAGAAGTACTGTCTGGCTTTAGGTTCTCCTTCGAGTAGTGTACAGCGCGATTACTTTGCCGCTCCGGACGGAGCCGCCGAAAGAGGCCAGCGCATGTCCGTCGTGTGGCGGTGCCGCACTCGACGAAGCCTCAGTTGGTCAAGGCCGGCCTTGGCTGACCTATAACGGTCAGGCGATCGCGAGCGCCAACTATTGCGGCCCTTTTTCCGGCCAACGTCGCATCGGTGGCCCAATCGACGCTCAGTGCTGGTCAGAATTCAGTGGCCCACCGGTGCGCCGGCCGTCTAACCTCATGACGTCGAGCTTCGCCGAGAGAAGGGAGGATGCGCGCAATGAAGAGTTACGCCGATCGGCGGCCCGAAGCGCCGCACCACTCCCGCCCGCTCTCCGGTAACTGACTGTCTTTGAGGGTGGGTGACCTCCCAAGGGAGCCCACCGTTTCCGGGACTGCCGGCATCGCGACGAACCAGGATGTGCCGTTACCGCTGCGGTTGGGGCCGGCCAGTTGGCTACGGAGCGGTTGGCCAACTACCGCAAGCTGGTTCGGGAAGCGGCCGCCGGGCAACGCCGCACGCACCCGGTCGCCCGGCAAGAAGCCCAGCGGCTGTGGAAGCAGCGTGCTAAAAACGCCCGTCGGCACGACAAACGGCGCTAACTTCGCCTGCCAGAGGCGGGTCACTCGGCCCAAGCCCAGTCGACGGACAGCACAGAGTTATAACCGTTATTGGCCGGGCGTTTTGGACGACCCGGGGCGTTGGACGCTGGGCAGCACGTCGGTGATGCCTGAGCCTCGCGGAGACCGCCTTCAGCCGTGCACTACGTCTGGGTGGTGGCAGAAGTGGACGCGGGCCGGCGTCATCGCCCGCATCCGGTTTACCGAGGCGTGCCAGACGTCCTCGTCGGCGGCTTGGCCCGGGGGGAGCGGGCCGGGCTCGGGCCGGTATTGGCGGGGCGTGTAGGCAGCATCGCCGATCAGAAGGTCCGGGCCACTGTCCTCCGCGGCGACCAGTACCGACTGGTGGCCGGAGGTGTGCCCGGGGGTGGTGATGACCGACAGACCGGGCCGGATCTCGGCGTCACCGTCCAGCAGTTCGAACCTGGCGTCCTGGAAATCGAACCAGTCATAGAGCGCAGGCGACTCGCGCCGGCACCGGTCAAGCTCGGCTCGCTGCACGTAAAAGGTCGCATGCTTGAACACCGCGTTCTGGCCGCAATGGTCGAAGTGCAGGTGCGTGTTGATGACCAGGTCGATGTCGCCGGGGACCAGGCCGAGACCGCCCAGGGCGCCAGCCGCGGTGACGTTGACCACCTCCCAGTCCCGGATCAGGTCCTGCGGGCCGCCGACCCCGGTGTCGACCAGCGCGACACCGCCCGGGTAAGTAACCACGAAGCCGTGCACCGGGTACCCCTCCGTACCGCCGGGGGTCGCTCCCAGGTGGAGCCGTTTGACCTCAAGTGACACCGCCGCCCCCTTTTCCCTGCCCGAGCGCATTCACGCAGGCGTGGCGGCGAGGACCGCTTCGATCTGCGAAAGCACCATTCGCATACCCTCTTCCGCCCCAATGGCGAGCACTTCCTCCATGCCGGCCAGCGAGTCGAAGTGGGTGCGGACCGCCATCACCGAGCCCGCGCCGCTGCGCTCGTCGATGGTGATAATCATGGCCGTCATCGCGTTCCCGTCGGCAGGGCGGCCGTCGTCGTCGACGTCGGCGTCCCTCAGCTCGAGGTGGCGGGGCGGGTCGGCGACGACGACCTCCCACGTGCTGTCGTGGCGCTCTCCCTCGGCCCCTGTCAGAAAGAACGTGACCCGCCCACCGGCCCGCAGGTCATGGTCGACAACGGTCACCGGGTAGCCCGGAGGGCCCCACCATTGTTCGAACTGGCGAGGGTCGGCCCACAGCTGCCACGCCCGTTCTACGGTGGCATCAAGGTCCGCCGTGACCGTCATGGTCAGGGCTTCCGGGTCTTTTTCGACGCTGGTCACGGTCATCGCTTGCCTCCAGTGGTCCGTTTCTCGTGTGCCAAGAGGTCGTCGATCCGGTCGACCCGCGCCCGCCACAGCTCCTCGATGCCGTCCAGGAGCGCCCGGGCTCGCCGTACGGTACCGACGTCGGTGCGCACCAGTTGCTCGCGTCCCTGCCGTTCCTTGGTGACGAGCCGGGCCCCTTCCAGCACGGCGACGTGCTTTTGCACGGCGGCGAAGCTCATCGGGTAGCGCTTCGCCAACGCCGACACGCTGTACCTGCCCCCAACGGCGAGGGCGACGATGTCGCGCCGAGTGCTGTCAGCAAGGGCGTGGAAGATGCGGTCGACATCGGCGGTTTGCACCTGATCTACAACCATCTGGTTGTATGTTCGCGCAGAACGACGATGTGCGCAAGCTCTCGCTGCGACATCTCCGCCGTGCCCAGCCTGAGCGCCAGTCAAACGCCTGCACGGGATCAGTACGGAGCGACGGCTACAGGGGCGTCCCTTCGCCGAGCAAAATTAGCTACATAATTGCGGGACTCTTGGCTCGCACGGAGTGATGTGCCATGCACATCGAGGGCTCCAGTGCCCGGAGGCCGCAGTCCTGAGTGCGTGCTGTCCTAGAATTCGGCGGTGCCGGCACCAGCGATCCAGTACACCGGCAGCAGCGGTGTGCGGATCGCCCACCAGTTCTTTGGCGACGGGCGCACGACATCGTCTACACCGTCGCACGTCACTCATCTCTTCAGGTGCCGAACCGGCGGTCTCAGAGCGGGCGCCGTTGTTCCATCGGACATCCGAATGAGTAGAAAGCCAAAATATGCGCTGCGATTGAGGGCCCAGGCTCGGCGACTGAGAAAGCTGTGACGTTCCCCTTCAGCGTGCGCTTACATCACCACGTAGGCCCCCTTGTCAGGGGTGACGGCGTCACGCACACTTGTGTCTGGCCGGTCAAACGGCGCTCGTGCTCGTCCATCGTTCGGGAGTTGCCATGTTCAAGACGGTCCTTGTTGGCGCAGACGACTCGGTAACGGCAGCCCGCGCCGTCAGTACCGCAGTCGAACTCGTAAAGGCGACCGCAGGCAACCTGCACGTCGTGACCGTCTATAACCTGCCAGCGATATCCTCCGAGCTGGTGACGGGCGATTACATGGAGACGATGGCCAAAGCCGCGGACCAGTTGCTCGAAAAGCTCCGCCAGGGAATTGTCAAAGAAGGGGTCGAAGCCCACTACCACCGGGTGTCCGGGCCCCCGGCCGAGGCAATCGTCAGGGTGGCCGACGACATCGGTGCTGACCTCATCGTTGTCGGCAACAAGGGCATGAGGGGTATGCGTCGGGTACTCGGCAGCGTGCCGAACTCGGTCGCCCACCAAGCCAATTGCTCCCTGCTCATCGTCGACACCGTCGGCGATCATTGAGCACCACTGTTCAGCATGCGGACAAGGACCTTGCCCCCGCAGTTGGGCAAGTTGCCGCTGCATGACCTTTACGGCGACCGAGCCTTCTCACCCGGGAGCGGGCACAACGGTTTGCTCCTCAATGTCGCTGGCGGAAAACATCCACCGTATGATTCGATTTTCTCGATGACTTGCCTCTCGGTTGGGGTGTCGACAAGGCCCCGGTACATCGCCTCGCCAAAAGGCGAGGAAAGACGCTGGTATTAGCCGCAGACGCCTTCGACCTGGACCGGGAGGGCAGAGCCGTAGTCGGGCGCAGTGTAAAACACCCCGTTGCCGAGTTCGCCGTCGTCGCCCTCGCCACGGGTTGCACCGCAGATCACGCATGGACCCCGCGCTCTCATGTAGCCGCAGAGGTGCTCGGGCACGACGCAGATTGACATCACGCAATCGCCTGTGCCAGAGATGAGCAGAGAGACGAGAGAGGACTGGAGGAGTGGCAAAGTTGATGATGCGGTTCACTCAATGAAGGCCGGACGGTGAGAGTCGGCGTGGTGGGAGGTGGGCTTATGGCGCAGGTACACTTGGCCTCCCTCCTGACCCTGGCCGGCGCCGAGGTCTGCGGGGTGGCATCCCACGACATGCTGCCCGCGGTGTCCGAGTTGTGCGAGAGCCAAGCTGTCCCGGTTGGTTCGAGTTTGGAATGGTTGACCGGCTCCTGTCGGCCTGACGCCGTCGTGCTGGCGACGCCCACCGATACTCACGCCCGCCTGGTTGTGGAGGCTGCCAGGGCCGGGTGCCACGTATTTTGTGAAAAGCCCCTTGGCCGTACAGCCACGGAAGCCGTTGGCTCCCTGACCGCGTGCCGAGAAGCGGGGGTGAAACTGTCAGTGGGCCACGTCGTGCGCTATTTCCCCGCTTACGCCCGTATAGCCGAGATGGTTAAGTCTGGCCAAATCGGCGCACCGGGCTTGGCAAAATGCCAGCGTGTGTCGGGCCCACCGGGCGCTGTACGCCAATGGTACGGGGATGCCAGCCGATCTGGTGGCTTGCTCCTGGACATGGGCGTCCATGATTTCGACTGGCTCCGATGGTGCCTTGGACCGGTCCGGCGCGTCTCGGCCGTGACGAGCCGGTCCGACCTCGGGCAGGCTGCAATGGTGGTGCTGGCGCACACTTCCGGGGCTAT
>DATJST010000361.1:0-7252 GCA_035503975.1 Acidimicrobiales bacterium
CCTACCGGGCCGAGCGGACGTCGGGCAAGGAGCCGCCGGCTCTCGGGCCGAACCCCTGTCCGGCCACCAGCGCCGGAAGTGGTGAGCTTGTACCCGTGCGTCGTCAAGTCCCGGTTCCAGCACACCCCCAACGAGTCCGTACGAGTCCGTACGAGTTCGTGCGCGTCCGCAACTGCAGAGTTTATTGCACACATTTCCGGCCCGCTAGCGCTGGCCGGGCGCAAAAGCCCTGGTCAGAGGGCGCCCCCGGCAGGGTTCGAACCTGCGACCCGCCGCTTAGAAGATGTCGGCAGAGCGTTTATTGAGGTTTGCCCATGTCTCAGGGCCATACCTGAACAGGGGTTTTGTGCGTAACGAACGCCAACGAACGGCTACGAACTGCTACCACAACTGCTACCAACTTCCGGGTGTCGCCCGCCAGCATCATGGGACCACCCTGGCGCCACAAACATGGGACCACCTCGGGCTTGCACGACCGGTCGAGCACCATGATCCCGGTGCCTATAGGTAGCTGTCAAGCACGCCAGGTGCGGCCCTGGTCAGGCCTGGCCGCCACCGAGCAAGTCGGTCAGCTGGGCGGCCAGTCTCTCGGCGGCGGCGCGGGTCAGGCCAATGGTCACGATGACTGACCTCTGCCCCCGGCGCAGTCGGACCATCCATGCACGCTCGGGGGGCCGGCCCCTGGAACTTGCGGAGCCGAAGTCGACCTCCACACTGACCGGCTCTGCCCGGGCACGTTGGGCAGCCCGGTGGGAGCGGGCCCGGCACGCCGGCGAGCAGAACCGGGCCGGGCGGCCGGTGGTGGCCGGCTCCAGGGCCTGGGCGCAGCCAGGCCCCTCACAAGTCGGCTCTCCCGGGGTTGCGTAACGTAACGAAACCCCCGGCTGTGCGTGCTGGCTCCTGGGTTGATAGGTATCTTGGCCGCTCATGACCGTGGCCCATCGCTCGGGTGCGGGCCGAGGGAAGGCTTCTCCTTGCGCCTGTAGGACTCTCCCTCGATGACGAGCTCGAACGCTGCGCTTTGCAGGCGGTCGATCGCCGACTGGGCAAGCATCGGGTCGGCCATGACCACCAGCCACTCGCTCGGGTCGCGGTTGGAGGTGACCACCGTCGACGCCCGGCGGTGGCGCTCGACCACAAGGGCATAGAAATCGGCGGTTTCTGTCTGGTCGAGCCCCTGGAGCGCGAAGTCGTCGATTATGACCAGCTCGGTGGCGACGAGCTTGCGCACCTCGGCGTCGTAGGTCCCGTCGAGCCGGCACGCTTTCAGGCGTTTGAACAGCCGGTCGGCCCGCTCGAAATGCGCCCGGACCCGCCGGCGGCAGGCGATGTGGCCGAGGGCGGTGGCGAGAAATGTCTTGCCGACGCCGACCGGCCCGAGCACCAAGGCGTTGTAGGCATCTTCGACGAAGCGCAAGCTGACGAGCTCGTCCAGCACCGCCTTGTCGTAGCTGACAGCGGCGGAGGCGTCCCAGCGCTCCAGGGTCATCTTCGGGTCGAGGTGGGCGGCGCGGGCGCGCACCGACGCCGAGGTACGGTCGCGCCTTGTCACCTCGTCGGAAAGCACCATGGCCAAGAAGTCGAGGTGCGATATGGAAGAAGACTTCGCAAGGGCGGCCCGCTCGGGCAGGGTGTCCAGCACCTGGCCCAGGCGGAGGCGGCGCAAAAGTGAGCGCAGTTCTGGGGAAATAGATGGGGCGGGTTGGGTCATCGTGCCTCCCCCTGTGCCTTGAACTCGGAAGGGTCACGGGCAAAGCGGCCAGCGACGATGTTCTTCGGCGCCTCGTCTTTGCCGGCCCCGGCTTCGTCGGCCTCCTTGGCACGCTCGAGCATGCGGCCGATCAGGTTGACGTTCACCACCTCGGCATCGAGCGCCTTGGCACAGGCTGCCTCCACCCGCTCTGGGCCCCACTTCTTCACCAAGCCGAGCAGACGGTACGCCTGGCGCATTTTCGTCCACGGCAGCGGGCAGGCCATGAGGGCTTCGAGGTAGGCGCCTATAGCATCGCCTTTTTCGCGCCCCAGCGCCACCAGGTGGTTGATGTCGCGCATCGCATAGGCGGTGCGCTCAGAGGGCAGGTCAGCCGGGTCGGTGGAGCGCCCACCGGGGCCCTGGCGCGGGTGGACCTTTAACAGCTGGCCCTTGAAATACAACTTCGCCGTCTTTGAGTCCACCCGGGCATGCACCCGCTTGCCGACCATGTCGTCACCAGGTACCGAGTAGATCGCCCTGAGCACCTCGACGTGGTGGTCGGGGTGGACCTTGGGCTCAGCGTAAGCCGGCGTGTCGTAGGCGGTCGTCGGGGCGGGCAGGAGAAGAGGTTGCTCGACGGCCCTGAAGGCCTCGGCCGGCCGGCACCGGGTTGTCCCGTGAGTGCGCATGCCGGCGTCTTGTAGGCACCAAAGCACCGCGCGGCGGTTGCCGTCGCCCAGGTCGATAAACTCTTCGCCGGCAAAGAAGCGTGAACGTACAAAGGGGACTTGGCGTTCACAACGAGCCTTGTCCTTTGGGCGCCGGACCCGAGCGGCGTCAATTTCGAAACCCCGTTCTTGGGAGTACTCCAAGAAAGTGTCGTTTATACGGGGTTCGGTCGGCTCGGCCTTGGTGATGACGGGGGTCAGGTTATCTGGGATGAGCACGGGGAAAATGCCGATGATATGCACGTGATCCACCACTGCCGGACGAGGGCCTGTCATCATCGATGAGGAGAGGTCCGAGTTGGCCAAGTGGAGCCCCGTGCTTGCCAGAGACGAGCGAGACGGTGAGTTGTCCGCGCTTAGTTTGGGCCACCCTTTAGTGGACGCGTACCTGGAGTTCGCCGGCGCCCGGGCAAGGCCGAACACGTGGCTCGCTCACGCCTATGACCTAAAGGTCTTCTTCTCAGTGGTGGCAAAGGAACCGGTCGAGGTAAAGACGAGCGATGTGCTGGCGTTCATAGCCGAACAGCGCAAACCGCGCTACGGGCATAATGTGCTGCGCCTGGAGGACCGAGAACCCGGCTTGTCGGCCAGGACCATCAAGCGGCGCCTCGCCACCGTATCGGGCTTCTACGCCTACCTACTTGCCCGAGGCGACACCGCTGTTGGCGCCAACCCCGTCCCGCGAGGGTTGTCTACTCGGCCGCACGGCCAGCGCGGGGCACGCCCTGTGCCGCTGCTCCGCACTGCTCGTACTCTGCCCCGGGTGCACGACCCCGAGGAGGTCAATGCCCTGGTTAGCGCTCTGCGCACTCGCCGTGACCGGGCGATGGTGGAGGCGATGGTGCTAGGCGGCCTACGGCGTTGTGAAGTCCTCGGCCTCACGCTTGGGGACCTCAGGCCCGGTGAGCGTCGGGTGCTCATCGCCAACGGGAAGGGTGGGCATCAAAGGATTGTGCCAATGTCTGCTCGCTTTTTTGCCAGCCTGGCGGCATACCTGGAACTGGAGCGGCCGCCCGGCTGTGTTAGCGAAACCGTATTCGTCGTGTTGAAGGGGCCGAACCGCGGGCGGCCTTTGAGCGAGCGGGGACTGGACGAGGTCATGAAAGGAGCACGAAAGAGAGCGGGGCTCGGCCACCTCACTTGCCATGAACTTCGCCATACCTGCCTAACGCGACTGAGGGAGTCGGGCATGAGCCTGGAAGCCCTCCAGGCACAGGCCGGGCACCGCTCGATCGAGTCCACCCGCATGTACCTGCACCTGTCCAATGACTGGCTGTCCGCTGAGTACCTCAGGGCTATCGACATGGTCGAAGCCCTCATCGAGGCTGAAGTATGAGCGTGCCCAGGGCGCTGGCGTTGTCCCGCTCGCCGAGGAAGGGCCGGCCGTACTTGTTATCTCGCGAACAGGAAAGCGTCGTCGGCGAGTACCGGGCGTACATGTGTGCCGCAGGCTTGTGCGCGGACAAGGCCGATACCTGGGGAGGGAGAGCCTTTTTCGCCAAGTTCGGCGACACCGAGGGCTGGCATGCCCTCAGCTTGGAGGAGCAGCTTTCGGTGAACGTGAAGATCGGCCGCTTCGTCGTGTGGATGATCGCTACCCAGCGGTTAGTGCCAACTCCTGAGTACGTGGTGGCCCACCGCCCACTGCTCGGCCGGGTGATGCGCCGCGCCGAGGCCGAGTTTTACGTGTTGTTCCGGGCGACCGCTCACGCGCTCGGGTTCCATGCCAGCGTTGTTTCTCAGCAATGGGCTTCGCTGGCCCAGGTAGCAGCCGTGACCGGCAAACGCCCTCAGGACATTTCCCAGGCGGAGCTGGACCGGGCCCGGGCGGCTTTGTGCCAAGCCGGGGGCGAGCTCGGGCGCGGGACCTTGCGAGGGCTGCGCCGCGCCTTGTTCGGGGTGGAGGCTGTGCTGTTCCATTGCGGTGTCACCGACGAGCTCCCCCGCAAGCGAGTACCAGACCGTGCTCCCCAACGGGCCGAGCAGTGGGCGGCCGTCGCTAGGACGGCTCCGGTCATGGTGGCCACCATGCAGCGCTACCTGGAGCAGATAAGCCTGAGCCTGAGGCCCGGGACGGTCGTCAACGCGGAGGCAGTGCTCAGAGAGTTTGCTTCGTTCACAGTCGCCTGCCCCCCGACGACAACCACTGTGGCCGGTATTTGCAGGTCTCATGTCGAGGCCTACAAGTCGTGGCTGGCTGAGCGCGCTAGCGACCGGGGCGCGAAACTGCACCGTCACACCGTGCGTGACCGGCTGAAGGGGCTGCGTTGCTTCTTCGACCGCATCATCGAGTGGGGCTGGGAGGACGCCCCCGCCCGCCCACTGGTGTTCGCCAGCGACTTACCCATAAAGGACGAGCCGCTGCCACGTTTTTTGGACGACCCAGCGGCGGCGAAACTGCTGCGAGCAGCGCGAGGCGACGAGGACCCCTTTGTCCGGGTGGCGGTCGAGCTGCTGGCCCGGACGGGGCTGCGCAAAGGAGAACTGCTCGGGCTCACGGTCGATGCGGTGGTCCAGATCGGCTCCGCCTATTGGTTAAGAGTGCCGGTTGGGAAATTGCACAACGACCGCTACGTCCCGCTCCACCCGCAGCTAAAACAACTGCTCGACGAATGGCTGGCCTCACGGCCCGAAGGGCTGCGGTCCAAGCTCATGTTCGTCGAGCGGGGCCGTCCCATCGGCGAGTCGCGGGTGGACCGCGCAGTGCGAAAGGCCGCCCAGGTTGCCGGCATTGGCCATGCTTCACCGCACCAGCTGCGCCATACCCTCGCCACTCAAGCTGTCAACCGTGGGATGTCGCTCGAGGCGATCGCTGCCCTGCTTGGCCACCGCTCGCTCCGCATGACCCTTGTCTATGCCCGGGTCGCGGACCGCAAAGTGGCAGACGAGTACTTCTCGGTCAGCGAGAAGGTGGAGGCCATGTACGGCCAACCACAAGAGCTGCCGGCCGATGCCGAGGGGGCCGAGATGGCCAAGCTCCGCCGCGAGATGAGCCGGCGCATGCTCGGCAACGGCTGGTGCGCCCGGCCGGTCGAGATGGACTGCCACTTCGAATCGATCTGCGAGTCATGTTCCTTTTTCGTCACCACCGTCGAGTTCAAGCCCACGCTCGAGCGCCAGAAAGCAGACGCCGCGGCCAAGGGCCAGGTCGGGCGGGAGAAGATTTTCGACGGCCTCCTTGCTCGCCTCGAAGACGCGGCCTCGTGAAGAGCGCAGGCTTTTCTTGACAGCGATCACCTACATAACCACCGAAGTACGCCCAGGCAAGCTCCAAGCCCTCGATGACGTCAGCCGTGGTCTGGGTGAAGGTCAACCAGACGAACATGTGGCGGGACCAGACCGCGACCAATATCAGCGCGTGCACCACTCTCCGGCGGGTCGAGACCGGGTCGAAGAGCAGGCCCATTCTGCCGAAGTCGGCCTGCAGCTCCCGCCCAGGCTCTGGGTCGGCCAGCAGGACCGTGTCCTTGGGCCGGCCGGTACTGCAGCGCTCGGCGCAATAGCGCCAAAGGGTGCGCTCGGGGACAGCGATGCCCCTACGCGTGAGCAGGTCGCCGACCTTGACCACGGTCAGGCCCTTGTCGACCAGTTCCTTTACCTTGTCGTGGTGCGACTCAAGGACAGCCCAGGCCTCGCCGTGGCCGCTCGGGCGTCCGGGGCGGACCTTTTCGACCACGGCTGCTACCAGCTCATCGCTCAGCTGGGCCTCACCACCGTCCCGGGATATGCCGAGAGCTTCAGCCGCCTCCACATAGCGCCGCACCGTCTTGCGGTCGACGCCAGCGGCGTTGGCTACCCGGCGCAGCCCCTCTGTGCCCCGCAGCCACCTCCGTAGCACTTCTTTTACTTGGACCACCGATACCTCCTTGAAAGTCACCAGGCACCTCCTTGGTGCCCGAGTCGAACTGATGTCCGACCGGAGGTGGTGGACCCTCGGTGGTCCCATGACTGGCGGGACGGTGGTCCCTAGTTTTTGGCGGAAGGGTCTTTAAGTGGTCCCTAGTTTCTGGCGGACGACACTCGACGGCCTCACTTTGTCCCTGTCGCACATGTGAGATGACATGGAAAGACGCTCACGGACGTATTGCTTACAACTTCTAAGCGGCGGCTAGCCACAGCTCAGCGCCGCCCACTCGCCGTGGAGTTTTGTATCAAGTCCCCCCTCCGACACGCGCGGTGTCGAGGGGTTCAGCGAGGTCGGGCTCGGCTGGCCGGTCGCCGAGCCGGGTTGCCAGGGCGGGCACTAGGCGTCAGCGCTACTGTGCGGCTGTCTGTCTGACGTGGCTTGAGTGGTCATGTCGAGCAGGATCATGGCGTCGTGGTCGGGGGTACCGCGATCTGCCAGATAGATGCCGAGGCGCTGGCCGGGGGTTCCCTCCAGTTGCATGCCCTGGAAGCCGAGGGTGATCGTGCCGACCTGGGGGTGGTGGAACGTTTTGTTCGGGGGGCGGTGCGGCGGGTGACGTCGTAGCGTTCCCAGAGCTTGGCGAAGTCCGGGCTTTTGAGCAGGAGCTCACCGACGAGGCTGGCCAGGTCGGGGGCGTCGGGGTCGGTGCCGGCCAGGGCCCGGAGCCGGGCGACGCAGCCGCGGATCTGGTTGTCCCAGTCGGCGTAGATGTCGCGCGCGGCGGGGTGCAGGAACAGGTACCGGCCGATGTTGCGCTGCGTGGGCGGCCAGTCGTCCAGGCCGGCGTACAGCGCCGTCGCCCCGGGGTTGGCGGCGAGTACGTCCAGGGTCCGGCTGGTGATGTAGGCGGGGTTCGGGCGCAGCGTCTCCAGCAGGAGCCTGAGCTGAGGGCGCACGGTGCGGCGGGGGGCGGGCGGGGGCTCG
>DATJST010000362.1:0-2245 GCA_035503975.1 Acidimicrobiales bacterium
TGGCCTGGCGGAGACGAGGAAATGGGAACCAAGGTGGCGATGCTGGTGTGGGGCCCAGTATAAACCGCCTGCGGCGAGGTTCCCGTAGGCGATGCCGGTGTGGTGAGGCTGCCGGGCGGCAGGTAGATGTTTATTGCCGGAGGCGTGGCGGCAGTTGTCGTCGAAGTGCTGTTACCGCTATGCCCCAGCCATGACGGGTTACCCCCCGAGGCAGGGAACCCTCCCCCTCCGGCCCCGCTCCCGCTCCCCGTCGTGGTCGAGGGCGTTGTCGTGGCGGCGTTGGTGGACGAGGAAGTCGAGCTCGAGCGGTCCTTGTACCAGCGGTAGGCGAGGAACAGCGCGGCCCCCCCACCCGCTGCCCATGCCCATACGGGAAGGCCGTGCCATTTCTTACCCAGGCCCGAGCCCGAGCCCTGGCCGGTGCTCTTGGCGCCGGCGGCGCTCTTGGCCTTGCTGGCAAGCTGGGAAGAAGGGGTCATCAGTAGCTCTCAGTCACGGGGCCGGGGTTTTCCAGGCCCGATCGGAGCGCGTGGCGGTACTGCGCCCAGAGGAGATAGCCGGCCAAACCACCGCCGAGCAAAGGGGGCCATCGCTCGGGGTCGAGGGCGACCCCTATCAATACGAAGCCCGCCCCTTGCAATAGCCCGAGCCTCACCCACTTCATCAGCGTCGCCCCTCGTTTTTGGGCGTTGATCTCGGTCGTCTGGGGCGAGCTGTTGGTCGCTGAGATCACGTCGTACATCAGCGTCGCGAACACGGCGACCTTTACCGCGGCGCCTCCGTTGACCGGTTCCATTCACTAACTGCCGCCGTAGACCGGGAAACGGGGGACGACGAAGGGGGCGGCGGTGGTGCGCCGGCCGCCGATACGGGACCAGCGCACGGCCGAACCCGTCTTGGCCGTCGTCATGGAGCTGACCGTGCCCGGGGCGCCCACGACCGCCATCGGCACCGGCACCTCCTGGCGCTGGCGGCACTGGAACGTCTTCGGGCCCGGGATGGAGATGAAGACCGGGTAGCCGTCGGTCGGCCCATGGGCGACCCCGCGCTGGGCGAGGGGGGCTTCTGGGTGCGTCGGCGGCAGGTGGGTCGGCGGCTGGTACCAAACGCTTCGGAGGCTCGCCATCTCCCTTATGACGCCGTTCGTCGCGCCCCGTAGCGACGTGCTCATGGGCGGGATGAGAGCAGGCGCGGCTCCCGGCATCGAGAGGCGCCCGCTCGGCGCCGGGTAGGCGACGAGGCGCTGCATCATTTGGCGGTTACTTCCCCACTACTTGGCTGCCACACCCACCAGCTGGTTGCCCACGGTCTGGGAGAGGGAGTTGACGCCCGAGGAGACGGCGGCCGTCCCGGTCGGGTGCGTCCAGATGTCGGCCACGATGAGGCCGACCACGATCAGGGTCACTACCCCTGCTGCTTTGCCCATGGCGCTAGACCTTCCGCGCGACCCAGGAGAGCAGGATGAGGCCGCCCGCTCCGACAGCGATACCCTGCCACGTCACCTTGCCGAAAAACCCTTTCATCGCACCTCCTTAGAAAAGCGCTGCGGTCTTGTAGAGGACACCGGAGAAGCCTTGCGTGTCGCCTTCGGCCACGTGGGCGGCTCCCCATACGTGGATCGACTGGAAGGCCACGAAGCCGAGGCCGAAGAGGAACAGGTTGGTGCCGAAGCGGTTGCGCTCCCCGCGGGGCTGCGCCCACCACAGCACGCCGATCGCCACCAGCGCCGTCGTCATGGCGGCCGTGGCGCCCTTGGCAGCCGTTCCCGATGTACCCACCGTGCCACCTCCTGCGGGGCTGGCGCCGGAGCCGTAAGCCGCTATCGACGGAGCCACCTGTGTCGAATTGAGGCCGACTCCGGCGTTGGCCCCTAGGGAAAGTCCAGGCATTTGCTACCCCCTACGCTTCGGGCAGGCCCTGGATCAGGGCCTCGGCCGCTACGACGGAGCCGGTGATGATGGTAAGCGTCCAGGGGGTGTTCGAGCTGGAGGAACCCCACGTGCCGCCTACCTCGATCAGGGTGCCCGGGTTCGAGGAGAGGTACTGCTCGCCCGTGTCCAAGAAGCCGAGGTTGAGCTGGCTCATGGACGTCTTGCGGGTGAAAGCGATCACGCCGCCGGGCCGGGTCTGGCCGCCCGTCCAGTTGTACATGTCGTCGTAGATCGAGCTGAGCGGCTGCTGGTTGATGACCGGCACGCCGTCTATCCACAGCGTGAGGGGGTCGGGCCAGTAGTCCTGGCGGGCG
>DATJST010000363.1:0-8619 GCA_035503975.1 Acidimicrobiales bacterium
CGGACAGCGAACATGTCCTCCAGTCCCTCCAGCAAGCTGGCGGCGGCGTCGGGGTGCTCGGGGCGCAGCTCGGCAGCCACGGCCTTGGCGGTACCGAGGCCTTTGGCCGGGTCGGGGTTGGCGAAGATGAGGGCCAGACGCCGGTCCACTTTCTGGCCGAGCTCTTGGGGCAGGTAGCCCTTGACGTTCCTTCGTTTATGCAGGACGCACCGTTGTACAACGGCTTTTTCACCAAAGACTTTGGCCACTCCGGCGGCCAGGGCCTTGGCGCCGTCGATCACGACGAGCAGACCGTCCTCCACTGACAGGCCTCGGGCGACGAGGTCGGCCAGTAAGGCGGTGACGACGGTCTTGTTCTCGGTGTCGCCCATCCAAAGCCCGACCGGGGCCTTGGTGCCATCGGTGGTGATGACCAAAGAAGCCACGCAGCACTGGCCGGCCACCTCGATGCCGTCCACCATGGCCACGGCCACGTCCAGGCCGGACAGGTCTCGGGCCATGAGCTCGGCCAGGGCCGCCTCGGTGGCCCTCTTCCAGCGCCGGGACACCGAAGAGCGCCCGGTGCCACTGGCCTGCTCGTCTATGTCGGCGCCCAGCGGCTCGCTCACATCGGCGTGGCGGCGGGTCGCCACCCCGGCCAGGACCCTCTCGGCGGTGAGCTGGTCGAGCAGGTCACGGGAGCTGAAAACGGCCCAGCTGTCCAGCTCTATTTCTCCACCAGCAGTGGTGCGGCCTCGGGGCCGCTCTACGCTCAAGAGGCGGCTGCCCAGTACGACGCTCCCGGTCGTGGTGCCGTGCCAATTGGCGGTGCGCTCAGGCAGCCTGGCGTGCTTGGGGCTTATGCGCCGGGCGAGCTCGTCCTCCATGACCTTGCGCATGACCATGAGGCCGACATCGGCACAAAAGCCGAGCAGGCCGTCCTTTACTGCGCCGGCCAGGTCTGCCAGTTCGACAGTGGCCTCGAGCGCCAAGCCGGCCAGGTGGGCAGCCTGTTCCGGCTCCGCGACGCTGACAACGGGTACTTTCTTCTTCAACGGTGGTCCTCCTTGGGTTGTCTTGTCAGGACACCCGAGACCTACCAAACGGCAGGGCTCAGATGGGGGACCACCGCCTTTACTTCAACAGTCCGGGTGACAACCTCCAGATGCTGGGAGGAGTCGGGCTATCTGCCTAATGGATGGTGGGCTCGGAGACGGTTCGTGGGTGCCAAAGTGGGCTGTGCCGTCCGCCTAAGGCGGGACGACCTCCACGTCTTTGCCCGGCGGGAGCTCGTGACGGCTAAGGGCGGCGAGGGCATCCGCTAACACTTTCCCGCTATCCCTGGTCGCCTGCTGGTAGCGGATCGCCGCCCGGGAGTCCTTGTGCCCTCCCCGGCGCATGAGCTCGGCCAGGGGTGCACCTGTCGCCGCGGACCAGGTAAGCCCGGAGTGGCGCAAGTCGTGGATGGTGAGTTCGGGCCGTCCGACCTGTTTTCGTGCCTTCTCCCAGCAGCGGAAGAAATTACGGGGCTGGATCGGCGTGCCGTTGGCCGTGGCGAGCAACCAGGCCGTGGGCCCAGGCCCCACGAATGTGTCCAGGTGTCCCTGGATTACCTCGGCAATGTTCGGGGGAATGTCGATGACCCGGTACCCGGCCGCCGTCTTGGGCGCTTTGAGGATAGGCCGCTTGCCTGGGGGCACGACCCACTCCTGCTCGACCCGTATCGTCAGGGCCTCCATGTCGACGTGCTGGCGTTGTAACCCCAGCACTTCTCCTCGCCGCAGCTGGCACCAGGCGGCCAGGGCGAACCCGGCCCGGTAGCGGGGGAGCAGGGCATCGACGGCGCCCTGGAGCTCGGCGATGGTCGCTATGGGCCGTTTGGCTGACTCGGTCGCCCCCGCCCCCTTGACCGTGCACGGGGACCGCCCGACCCGTTTGTCGGCCACGGCCGTGTTCATGATGGCCCGGAGCAAGCGGTAGGCGTCGTCGCCGGTGCTGTTGTACTTGGCTGCCAGGACGTGGTACCAGCCTCGGACCGCGGCGGGGTCGACCTGGGCGATCCGGCAACGGCCGAAGGCGGGCAGGATGTGCAGGCCCAGCAGGCCTTGGTACTTGGCCCGGGTCGTCTCGGCTAGGTCGCTCCTGGTCTCGAGCCAGTTCCGGGCGTAGTCGCCGAAGAGCTCCTTGCCGAGGCTGGGGTCGACCCAGGTGCCCCGGCCGGTGTCGGTCTGCTGGGCCGCCAGCCAGGCGTTGGCGTCCGCCTTGGTGGCAAAGGTCACCTGGGCCGTGACCCACCGGCCGCCGGCCTGGTACCGGGCCCGGTACCGTTTACCCCTCTTTTCGATGCTGCCGAATATGCGCCGGGCCGTGGCCCGAGGCTAGCCGCTTTGGGAAGAACTGGGAAGAACGAACTGTAACGGGCTGTGCCCAACCGTGCCGAGCCGTGCCGAAATGGGCATGTCAGGGCCAGGTAGAGCTCACGACCAGCACCTTGCCTCTACTTGCCAAGGTGAGGGTCGCGGGTTCGAATCCCGTCGTCCGCTCGAGCCATCAGGCCAGGTCACAGGCATAGTCCCAGTACGAGCATAAGATGGCGGAGCTGGCAGGACGAAATCGGCAAGGTGAGGGTCGTGAGTTGGATCCCATCATCTGCGCAGGTCAGAGTCACAATTTCGGGTTACTCCGCAGCTTGTGCCTGGAATTCTTAGTCCCCTCGTGGGTCCCACGCCGCCTAAATGCTCGCACCAAGAAACGACGGTCTTGGCGCGCTCGGTCGATCGTCCACCCCGCGGCTTGCACTGCCCCGCTCGGTCCACCTCTCGGTGCACATGATGGTGCGCGGTCACATCGCTCTAGCTCGACGACGCGGCCGAAGCTGAGCGCCTATTGCCAGGCGACGTTGCGGGCGTCGTCGGCGGGCGGGAGCATCACATCGCGGACGTACCAGGCCCCGACTTGTGCGTGGCACACGAACAGTTTTGGGCGTGGGCCGACGACGATCCCGACCGTACGGGCACAGCTGTCTTGTTGCGCGGCGGGCCCGGATACAACAAGGAGCCCCGGCCCGTGGAAGCGGACCGGGGCTCGGTGGTGCTGGGTGAGCGAGCAGGACTTATGACCAGGCGCCGGCGTGAGAGATGTGGCTCGTGTGGCCGGACGTGTGGTTCCGTTCCGCCCTGAGCGCCGTCACGGCGACCCGGCCCAGCACCATCGAGAGTGACATCAGTACCAGGGCTGCGGTCCAGGCCGGGGCGCCGGTGATGTCATGGCCCCGGGAAAAGTTGGCCACAGGGTGGGCGATCCAGGACTGCGCGCCGTAGGCGAACAAGACGCGGCCGCCGATCACGGCGGTCCAGATGGCGGCATAAGCGGCACCAGCCTTCGTTAGCAACGACCCGTCGGAAGGGTTGCGGTAGACCCTCATCAGGCCCCCGGCCACCAGGCCAAAGGCCAGGCCTGTCAGCCCGAGGACGACGTCGAGGACGGCGTCGTTGCCGGCGGTCGGTATGGTTCGCAGAAAGGTGAACGCCACCACGGCCACGATGGCGATCGGGAGGGTGAAGCGCCTCCGGGTCAGGGGCCTGGTCCCCAACCCCGTACGCAGCACGAAAGCCAGGATCCCTACGTTCAAGAGCAGCTCGGAAGTGGTCATGGTGTCCTCCTTGGGACGTTTAACAAGCTCGACCTCTTCAGTGTCAGTCGACGGGCCCCTCGGATGAATCTCGTGAACGCGTGGTCAATGGCGACTACGCGTGGGGCCGGTCGGAGAGCGCCACCCCCTCCAGGCGGGCCGATGCCACCTATCCTCGAAGGATGCCCGCCCGAGACGTTCGCTAACGTGGCTGGCCGGGAGGTACGCGGGCGGGAAAAGGAATGCCGGGCCCTGGAACGCCTGGTCCAGTCGGCTCGCTCCGGGTCGAGCGGGGTCCTCGTCATACGCGGTGCGGCCGGAATGGGCAAAACTGCGCTATTGGAACATGCCGTGCGGTCGTCGGCGGGTTTGCGCTGCCTGCCCGTAGGCGGCGTCGAGTCCGAAATGGAACTCCCTTTCGCCGCCCTCCACCAGCTGTGCTCGCCGCTCCTGCCCGGGCTGGCCCGATTGCCCGGTCCACAGCGGGCTGCCCTGGAGACTGTGTTCGGGCTGGCGGATGCGGGGCCGCCCGAACGGTTCCTGGTTGGTCTGGCTCTTCTCAGCCTGTTGTCAGACGCCGCCAGTAATCAACCCCTGTTGTGCGCGGTCGACGACTTCCAGTGGCTAGACCAGGCCAGCGCGCAAGCGCTCTCGTTTGTGGCCAGACGTCTAGAAGCCGACCCCGTCGCGATGGTTTTCACCACCCGTGTCGCCGGCGAGCCTGACGACCTGGCTCGCCTGCCGGAGTTGGTCCTGGAAGGGCTCGCCGCGCCCGATGCCACGCAGCTCCTGCTTTCGGCAGTGCAGGGAAGGCTGGACGACAGGGTAGTCACGCGTGCGGTGGCGGAGGCGCACGGCAACCCGCTGGCGCTGCTCGAGCTGGCCCGAGGGTCGTCGCCCGGGGACATCGCCGGCGGCTTCGGGGTGACCGGCGCGCCGCTATCGGGGCAGATCGAACAGAGCTTCCAGCGCCGGGCCGGATCATTGCCTCCTGAGACCCAGACGTTGCTTTTGCTGGCCGCGTCAGATCCGGTCGGGGATGCGGGATTGCTGTGGCGAGCCGCGGCGGCCCTTGGGGTACAGGAAGACGCCGCCTTGCCCGCTGAAGACGAGGGCTTGGTGGAGTTCGAGGGCGTAGTGCGGTTTCGTCACCCATTGGTCCGCTCGGCGGTCTACAAGTCAGCGTCAGCCCAACAGCGACGACAAGTTCATGCCGCTCTGGCCGAGGCCACCGACGCTGAAGCCGACCCCGACCGCAGGGCATGGCACAGCGCCCAGGCGACCATCGGGACCAACGAGACCGTAGCTCGCGAACTCGAACGCTCGGCTGACCGGGCCCAGGCGCGGGGCGGGCTTGCCGCTACGGCGGCTTTCCTAGAACGCGCCGTCGTGCTTACCCCGGACCGGGCACTCAAGACTGAGCGTGCGTTGGCCGCCGCAGAAGCCAAATGCGAGGCGGGAGCGCCGGGATCTGCGCTCGAGTTACTGGCATTAATCGATGAAAGCGAGGCGGACGAACTCACTGTCGCCAGAGTCGAGCGCTTGCGGGGCAGGGTGGCGCATCTAAAAGGTCGGCCCAACGAGGGAGCCCAACTTCTGCTGTCTGCCGCGAAAAGGCTCGAACCGCTTGACCCTGCACTGGCCCGTAAAACGTTATTAGCGGCGCTCGACGAGGCCATCGTGTCCGGTGCTAGGTCCGGGCTGCTGGAGGTGGCGTCGGAGATGCCGCGGCTGTCACAATCAAACGAACCCCAGCCGCTCGAACTCTTGTTGGCCGGGTGGTCGCAACTGATCACCGACGGTTTCCCTGCGGGCTATGACCTCTTGAAGCAGGCCATGCACGGCTTGCAAGAAAAGCCGGTCTCGCACGTCGGCGACCTCCGGGTACTTTTCTTCGCTATTCAGGTCGCACGCGGATGTTGGGACGACGAGCAGTGGTTCCAACTTTCCTCGGTCTATGTCCGTCAGGCCCGGGAGTCGGGCGCCCTGAGCGAACTACCACGCGCCTTGTCTGTGCGAGTCGACTTCATGGAACAGGCCGGAGAGTTGGCGGCGGCGGCCGCGATGCTGGAGGAGGCGAATGCTATCGCTGACGCAATTGGGGCCGCCCCGCGCTTCGGCTCGGCTTACGGGGCGGCAATGGGGGCCGACGAAGACGCCGCCGTAGCCCAGATCGAGGCTGCCTACGAGGAAGCGTCTCGGGCCGGCGATGGAGACCGGGTGCTGACCACGCAAAGAGCACTGGCCGTGCTGTACAACGGGTTGGGACGCTACCAGGAAGCCCTGGCTGCGGCTCAGCGCTTTTGCGCGGTTCACCCCAGGGGCGGCACCGGCCGCATCCTGATGGAAATGGTGGAAGCAGCGGCTCGAAGCGGTGAGGCCGATGTGGCCGTTGACGCCTTCGAGCGCCTACGCCAGCGGACCCAGAACGGCGGCACCGACTGGGCCCTCGGCGCCGAGGCGTGCGCGCACGCGATCATCAGTGAGCCCCAAGCCGCGCAGGCCCTTTACGACGAAGCATCAGCCCGGCTGGGCCGTTGCCGAATGAAGATGTACCTCGCCCGAAGTGAGCTTCTGTACGGAGAATGGCTGCGTCGCGAACACCGGTCAGTAGAGGCCCGCCAGAGGCTGCGGGACGCGCTCGAGATGTTCAACGCCATGGGCGCCCGGCCATTTGCAAAACGGGCACAGGCCGAACTGCTGGCCACCGGCGGCCGGGCACCGAAGACAAAACACCAGCCTTCGTCGGGACTAACCGCTCAGGAAGCCAGGGTCGCCGCCCTCGCCAGCGAAGGGCTGACCAACCAGCAGGTGGCCGCCAAGCTTTTCTTGAGCGCCAACACTGTGGACTACCACTTGCGCAAGGTGTTCCAGAAGCTCAACATCAATAACCGCAACCAGCTTCACCGTGCCTTAGCCGGCCAAGCGGCGGGCACGCCCGGCCCGGCGGCAGCACTGATGTACGCCTGAACCCCGGCCACCCAAGCGGCCGGCGACGCCACGTTGGCCGCTCGGTGCTGTCACATTCGCGTTATATCTTCATCTAGCGATGCAAGCGCGTCCCACGTAAGGAGAGCTATGAGGATCGATGGTTCGGTTGCCCTGGTCACGGGGGCGAATCGTGGGCTGGGCCAGGTGTTTGCCCGGGAGCTGGTCCGACGGGGGGCGGCCAAGGTCTACGGGGGCGCGTGATCCGGGCGCGGTCACCGAGCCCGGCGTGGTGCCAGTGGCCCTTGACATCACCGATGCGGAACGCGTCGCTCAGGTGGCGCGGCAGTGCGCGGATGTCAGCCTGTTGGTGAACAACGCCGGAGTTTTCAAGTACGGCGGGAAGCCTACTTCTGGGCGCTGCTGGCCGGCCTCGGCGTGTTCGCCGGTGGTGCGGCGTTCTCCCTACGCGAAGGCATCGATGAACTGCTCCACCCGGGGACTACCTCACGGTTCGCCGTGGCCTATGTCGTACTGGCCGTCTCGGCCGCCTTTGACCTGTTGTCATTTCGCCAGTCGGCGGGCCAGATGACCCGCCGGGCGCGCCGCTTCGGCCGAGGGGTCCGGGCGGAGTCCAGGGCCACGTCCGACCCCACGCTGCGTACGGTGTACCTCTCGGACGCAGTGTCGATCGGTGCAGACGTGGTCACCTTGGTGGCGTTGGCCCTCACTCAGCTCACCGGGTCGTCCTACCTCAGGGAGTGGCCTCCGTGCTCATCGGGCTGGCGCTTATCGGAGTCGGCCTTCGGCTCATCAGGCGTAACCACGACTTCCTGGTTGGCGCCTGGGTGACGGCCACCGGGGAGGAGCAAAACCGCGATATTGCCGGTTTCACCCAGCCATTGCGGCCCGCTTGGGGCGAGAGTGCACGAGCCTTCCTCCTGGTGTACCCCGGTGTCACCGGCATTGCCGAAATCCTGACCACGTTCGTCGGCCCGGGCAAGGGGTGGATCGTCGCTCGGGTCAAATCTACGTTGGGCTGAACGGTGCTGAAGTCGGGTCGCTGGTGCGCGGTATCGAGTCCGGCATGAAGGAGTTCGAATACATCTACCGGGTCGATGTGGTGCCCGATGGCGAAGCACAAGCTGTAGGCACTTGAAATCACGTCCTTTATGGGCGGCGTTCGCTTTCGTGGCATGAGATGATTGCGCTTGGGCGGGTTGTGGGTAGCATTAGTGGGTCGAGACTGTGCTTTCGCCAGAACCCGTTTACCCCAAGGGCTTGATTCACCGGCGACTCAGCTGGAAAAGCGGACTAGGTCGACCGCCACCACGAACAGCCAGGCTAGCGATGAGACGTAGAAAAGACGCTCGAAGACGCCGAAAAAAGGGTGCAAACGAGGGCCTCTGATCGCGAGGACAAGGGCGATTACACTTCCGAGCATGACCCATGGGACGATGGTCAGGAAGCTTTCGGCTCCATGCCAGTGGGGGTAATGCTTTAGTGTTCCCCACAAACCTGTGGCTGCCCAAATGAGGCCTCCGAAGGCCAGGACAGCGAGGACCATGTGAATGGTCCCGTGCAGAGTCTGGAAGCGGCTGTCGCCTTGGTCGGTGGCGAAGAACGGTATGAAGAAACGGGCTACGGCCGTAACAATCAGTGCCACCACCACCTGAGTCGGGCTGAAGGGGTGCAACCGGTCCAGGGCGATACCCAGCGCCAGACAGGCAACTCCCCCGGCCACAGCCTGCAACCAGAACCAGGCTCGATAGGGCCCCACACCGTAGTCGCTGACCGCGTCACGAACCGGGTTGTAACCGGTGGGTAGGACGTGCAATGCAATTAGCGCGGCGGTCTGGACCGCAGCAAAAACAGCTGCAATAATGCTCAGTGTTTCTACCATCACTCATTCCTCTCGATTTGATGGCACCCGCTCCCTGACTACGGCCCACGGGTCCCCGGCCCAAGCGCTTTCGCCGTGTCGGCGGGCTGCTCTCTCCGGCAGTCTTCTTGTCTCAGCCGGCCGGCGCCGGTCCGGCCAGGCTGGCCGGTGGCTCGACGGGAGCGGGGAAGGCCCGGGT
>DATJST010000364.1:0-9060 GCA_035503975.1 Acidimicrobiales bacterium
AAGACCGTCGACCCCTTTCAAGCTGTGTTGGCCGCGCGGCTCGAAGGTGAGGCCGGACCCCGCGACAAGGTCCCTCACGGTCCCTGAGACCAGGACCTCGGAGGGGCTGGCGGCAGCAGCGACGCGTGCACCGACATGCACCGCGATCCCACGCACGCTCCCGTCGTCGAGTTCGCATTCCCCCGTGTGGACGCCGGCACGGACTTCCACCCCGAGGTCCTGGGCGGCGCGGACGAAGGCCAACGCACAGCGGACCGCGCGAGCGGGCCCATCGAAGGTGGCGAAGACGCCGTCACCCGCGGTGTCCACCAGTCGCCCGCGGTGAGCATCGATCGTCAATTGGCATCTAGAGAGGTACCGCGCGAGCAGGTCCGCCCAGGCCCTGTCCGCGAGACGGCGCGCGAGCTCCGTCGAGCCCACCATGTCGGTGAACACGACGGTGGCGAGGATGCGGTCTACCTCCGGCGCACTTCGCACGCCGGTCACGAACTCCTCGATCTCACCGACGAGGCCCTCCATGTCGCCGACTGAGGGC
Source organism: Acidimicrobiales bacterium (assembly GCA_035503975.1). Classification (GTDB taxonomy): domain Bacteria; phylum Actinomycetota; class Acidimicrobiia; order Acidimicrobiales; family Palsa-688; genus DATJMJ01. The sequence continues at coordinate 536 of DATJST010000364.1, forward strand.
AGGTGGTCTCGGCCCGGAAGTTCCACGTAACGGGCCCCGGGGATGTGCGAAGCGAGGTACCGCCCTTCGCCGACAGGCACATCGGTGTCGTCCCTGCGGTGCAGGACCAGCGTGGGAACCCGGATCGTCGGCAACACTCCGCGGACGTCGATCTCCCGGTTCATCCGGGACAGCGCAATGACGGCGGCCGGGCTCGAACCAAGCCGGAGCAGACGGGACCACCACGCCGCGAACGCGGGGTCGTCGGCGCGCGAAGGCGCCAAGACCGAGAGGGAGAGAGGAGCTCCCCACTCACGTCGGACGGACTCCTCCCTCTCGGCGACGAGCCGCTCATAGTCCGCACGGGTTGGCGCTATCGCTAGCGAGTTCGGATCGTCCGGGTGCCATCCGCCGCGGACCATCGATCCGTACACGACGAGCGCCGTCGTCCTTTCAGGGAACGTGGCAGCGAACAGGACCGCCATAGGCCCGCCCTCGGACTGGCCGAACATGACCGCTCGTGGAGAGCCGACGGCATCCATGACGGCGCGAAGGTCGTCCATCCGCTCCTCGAGGGTTGCGACGCCGGCAACGCGGTCGGACATCCCGACACCCCTTTTGTCGAACACGATCAGGCGTGCAAACCGCGCCAGCCGCTGAAGGTACCGGGAGTAACCGGGCTCCTCCCAAAGCACCTCGAGATGCGTTACGGAGCCTGAGGCGGTCACCATGTCGATCGGCCCGTCGCCGACGACCTGGTAGGCGATCGTGACATCGCCGCTCCTGGCGTAGTGCACTTCGGGAGGCACGTCCTAACTCTGCACCCGACGGGAAGCAGCTGTCCAGGCTGGCCTTTAACACCGTCGAGCCCCAAGAGTTTGCAATAAGCGGTGTGCAGCTTTCCCGAACTCGTCAGTGCGCCCCTGCCTCAGGCTGGGTCGGCGATCGGGGCCCACGTCTGAGCACCCAGAAACCGAGCCCGCAGGTGGGCTCGACCTCGTCGACGACCACTGGAAGCCGTTGCGGAGGTAGAAGGCACCGTCCGCGGGGCGAAGGTCTCTGGGACGACCGGTTTGCTGCTGGTGGCGGCGATCTGAGCCCCGCACTGGAGCAACGCCGCCCCCAGGCCCCCGCCTTGGTGGTCGACGCGGCCGAAGAGCACGTCGTAGCGGACGAGCGCCTGGAACAGCGGGGACCGAAAGCGAGCCCGGGCTGCGGGGTTCGGGGAACAGGGCCAGGGCCAGGGGGTCGTCAAAGGCTTGTGCGATTACCGAGGCCGCCTGGGCAACCTTGTCGTGGTCAAGCACCTGGAAGGTCGCTGGGCCGAAGGCTCCTCCTGGTATCAACGGGAGGGATCGTACGTGCCGGCTAGGACCTGGTCGGGCCGCAGTTGCGGGGCAATCTCGGCCAAGCGGCGCCGGAAAGCAGCGAGGCGCTCTACCGTCAGCTCGCTCCCCGGCTCCAGTGCTCGGGCCCGGGAGAGTTCGGTACCGCTCTGAGAGTCGCGAGCCACGACTGCGGCCAGAGACTCCGGGCTGGTACCCACACCGCAGTACTCACAAAGGGCCGTCAGTACTTCGAGCGGGCGTGCCCCCAAATCCTCGTAGCAAGTGATGAACATGGCTACGCCTTGCCGCAGCAAGATAGTGGCCCGCGCCATCGTCGTGGCCCACACCCAACTCATGAACTCGATAGGAGAAGGGAACGGGCTAAGCACGGGGCCGTCAAGGGACGAGCGTACGCGGGGTACGAGCTCGTCAAACCGGTGCCAGGATTCGAGCGACTGGGGCTCGAAGATCCCAAAGGCGCGGGTGACCGACCGAGCCCAGCTATCTGCGCCGCGGTACAAGAAGACAGTCTTGGCGGCGGGGAAGCAGCGCAGGAGGGGTTCCGCCAGCTCGATGTTGAAGCTGCGGAACTTTATAGCCCAGGTCGCCGCCGGCCTGGGGGCGCACAGCAGGGTCGTGCATGTCTTTAGCAGTGCCTCGAACTCCGGGTCGGCCCTGTCGCGCAGCTGGTGCAACTGGTGGTAGACGTCTGGCTCTGACAGGGCGACGACGCCCTCGCCGGCGGCCAGAGCGTGGCTCACCAGGGTGGAGCCGCAGCGGCCCGTCGATTGGACCAGCACCAAACGCTCAGAAGGCACCGGCGCCTTGACTGCCAAGTCGTGGAGCTCCCCGAAAGGCACCGACACGACCTCGGTAGCTTCGGTGAACTGGGTCTGCCAGAGGAAGGGGGCGCTGGACAGGTCCAGCTCGGGGGGAGTCCTGACGAAAAGCGCGCTACGCCGGGCCGGGTCTATACAGTACAGGCTCAACGTCGGGTCGAGGACAAGCGACAACTCCATTGACCCCGTTTCGTGGGCGACAAAATCGCTCGGCCGCGCCACGGCGGCCACCCCCGCCTTGCACCTTTCGTCGATGGCAAGGACGGTTGCGGCCACGGCTCAGGCCTCGGCGCTCTGCATGACGACAGCGTTTAGCTCCACGTTCTGCATGAGGACAGGTTTCTAGCACAGGCCGTGTCGCTCCGGCTCTGCCACTTTCTGGTGGGCAGGTGTGCTGTATTTCGGCGGCGATCAGTACGGGCAATTGCCGTGATTCGGTCGCCGCCGGGATGGCACCCAAAGAAGGCCGACGGGTGAGCGGGAAGAGTTGTTCTGTTGTTGAGCGCCGCAGAAGTTATTCCCCTGCCACCCAGAACAGAGTCGGCAGGGGCGACCGTGGGCTTATTTCGCATCGAGCGTAGGGACGCCGCTCGACCCTTCGGGGGCCCGTCGCACCTTTGCCCGGATCGGCAAGCGAGCGGGCATCACCGACGCCAAGTACCCTTACCTGCTGCGCCATAGTGCGGTCTCTCCCTGCTCCTCGAAGGCGGCGCCACTGTCGAAGAAGTGGCGAATTTGCTGGGAGATGACCCCCGCACCCTCTACCGCCACAACCGCCACAAGTGCGGCCCGTGCCCGAGGCTGACAATCGCATGGAGGGCCTGTTGTCGAGCGCGAGACCGGCGGCTTCGCGCACGTAGCGCGCACGCCGGCCTGATTGAGGCCTTCGACAACCCACCGCCAAGAACAAAACCCCTGCTCAGGACCGGTGGGCGTAGAGGGAGTCGAACCCCCGGCCTCATGCGCGTCATGCATGCGCTCTAACCATCTGAGCTATACGCCCGGGCAGGCGACCACGTTACCAGGCTGCACGCCCGCCATGTGGCACATGCCCGATGACGGTGCGGCCGGTCCACCCACGCCCCGCAGAACCCGCGGCTGCTAGTGGGCGACGACGGCCACCGACCCCGCGGGCAGCCAGGCACAGGCGCCTTCGAGCTGGGCGCGCCCGTCCGAGGCGAGCACGAGCGTGCCCGGCCCACGCACGGGTACCGCTTGGCGCTCGGCCGCCAGGTTGGCGACCACGCTGAACCGGCCTCGCCGCACCACCAGCCATCGCAGCTCCTCGTCGTAAGCCGTGCTGACGAGCGCGCGCTCAAGCTTTGCCAGGTCAGGCTCGGACCGGCGGAGCTGGAGGAGCCGCTTGTGCCACTCGAGCAGCGAACGGTGCGGTTCTTTATCTCGCTCTTCCCAGTCGAGCTTGGAACGCAGGAACGTGGCTGGGTCTTGCGGGTCCGGGACCATTTGCCCGTCCGGCATCGGGTGCTCCCGGCGCCTGCCTTCGCTCACGGCTCGGGCGAGGTCGGGGTCGCGGTGGTCAGTGAAGTACAGGAACGGCGTCGATGCCCCCCACTCCTCGCCCTGGAACAACATCGGCACGTAAGGTGAGAGCAGGAGCAAGGCGGCGCCCACTTTAAGCCACCCCGGCTCGACCAGAGCGGCCAGGCGCTCCCCCAAGGCACGGTTGCCGACCTGGTCATGGTTTTGCAGGCAGACGACGAACGCTGAGCCGGGCATTCCCTCAGCCCGCCCGCCCTGGTAACGCTGGAAGTGCTCCGAAAATTCACCGTCGTAGACAAAGCCGGAAGTGAACGCCTTGGCCAAGTCGGCGATGCGCCCATAATCGGCATAGTAACCCTGGTCCTCGCCGGTAAGAACGGTGTGCAGCGCATGGTGGAAGTCGTCGTCCCAGCAGGCGGCGAGCCCGTAGCCATGCTCGTCGCGGGGGCGCACGACCCGCGGGTCGTTGCGCCCGTTCTCGGCGATCAGCCAGAGCGGGCGTGCTAAATCTGCGGCCAAGCGGTCGACCGCGGTAGACAATTGTTCAAGGACGTGGAACGGGCTCTCGTCGAATATAGCGTGCACGGCATCCAGGCGGAGCCCGTCAAAGTGGTAGTCACGCAACCACATGATCGCGTTGGAAACAACGAAATCACGGGCGCCATAGCTACCCGTCCCGTCCATGTTTACCGCTGTGCCCCAAGGAGTACGGTACTCGTCGGTAAAATAAGGGCCGAACTCAGCCAAGTAATTGCCGGTCGGGCCAAGATGGTTGTAAACGACGTCGAGCACGATGGCCAGTCCCCGCGTGTGGCAGGCGTCGACAAGGCGCTTCAGGCCTTCTGGCCCGCCGTAGGCGTGGTGCGGCGCCCACAGGTCGACGCCGTCATAGCCCCAGCCCCGCTCGCCGCCGGCCTCTGCCACTGGGAGCAGCTCGACCGTGTTGACGCCGAGCTCGACCAAGTGGCCCAGGAGCGCAATGGCACCGTCGAACGTGCCCTGTGGGCTGAAGGTACCTATATGGAGCTCGTAGATGATGGCCGCCTCCCAGTCGGGAGCGCGCCAGCCCTGGTCATGCCACGGGAATGGCCAATGGTCCACCGTCATCGACGGGCCATCAATACCTTCGGGCTGCGAGGCCGACCTTGGGTCGGGCCTGGGCGGGCCGCCGTCTAACGCGTACCAGTAACGAGTGCCAGGACCAGCGCCAGGCACCTCGATGTGCCAACGGCCTCGCTCGCCTCGGGCCATCGCGGCTCTTTGGCCATCAGCCAGCACGAGCTCGACACCTGTACTGCCAGGCGCCCACACCTCAAACAGCATCGGCTCCTCTCCATTCCTGCCCAACCTGTGCGCTCTGTCAGGTTCGTCTCTCTAATAGGGCGACGGGCAAGCTGCCCAGGACCTCCCCGAGGCGCGCCCGGCCCTCCCACGCCTGGTCGCACAGTACGTCATGCCAACGGCCGTCGGGCAGTGCCAAGGTCGTCGTCCCCCACCCGCCTTCCTGTTGGAGCCGAAGGGGCCAACGCGTCACGAGCGTCATAACCATTCCTCCCCGTACGAAGCCCAAGAGGTGCTCGGCCGCCCGTCCCGTGGCTGCCAACCCCTCATATGCGCCACTGTCGCCTGGACCGAAAGCAGCCGGGTGCTGGGCTCGCAGCCCCAACGCCCTTTGCGTTACACCCAATTTGGTGACCCCATCCGCGTCTCCCATGGCCCAGGCCGAGGCCAGGTCGGCCGCCTCGAGCTCTTTCAGGAGCTGCCTGCGGCGTTGGTAGTCAACCGGTCGGCGGTTGTCAGGGTCCACCAATGAAAGGTCCCATAGCTCGCTGCCTTGGTAGAGATCCGGTACGCCCGGTGCGGTGAGCGTCAGGAGCTTGAGGGCGAGCGAATTGGACCGGCCGGGCTGCTCCAGGCGGCGCACGACGTCCTCCAAGGCGGCAACGAACTTCGGGCTGCGTAACAGCGCCGATGTGAAATGGGAAAGTGCACCCTCATATATCGGGTTGGGTTGGTCCCAGCTCGTGTGGAGCTTCGCCTCACGGGTAGCTTTCTCCACATAGCCCAGGGCTCTTTCGGCACTGATCGGCCACGCCCCCACCAATGTCTGGTACAGCATCCACTCGGTCGCCGGGTCGGGCAGGTCGGCGGTCCTCCGGCGTCGGTTGAGCTCGCGCCATTGGAACGCTAAAGCCGTCCATTCCTCGGCCATTTCCGAGAGCACAGCCAAACGCGCACGTACGTCTTCGGACCGTTTCGTATCGTGCGTCGACGTGGCCAACAAGCCGTTCGGGTGAAGTTCCTGCGCCCGGGAGCACCAGGAGTGAAAGTCGCCGGCGCTCGTGCCGTCAGAAGCGGGGTCACCCCCGACCTCGTTCAAACAGATCAACGGGCCGTAGCGGTAAAAGGCGGTGTCCTCGACAGCTTTCGCCATGACCGGGCCGGTCAATTGCTGAAAGCGCGTCGCCATCTCAACCTCGGCCGGCCCGCAACCAGTGACCTCCAGCAGGAGCACGTCAGCCAGGAAGCCGAGCAACTCGCCGTCGATCTCAGGCCGCCGCAACCCGGCTTCCAGCACGGCCCGGCGCACGACCGCCTCGTCGGAGGCCGACGCCGGCTGGCCCGGCACGATGTATGTGCGATAGACCGCAAAACTGGCGACGACCTCGGACAGGCACTCGCGCAGCTCACGGCGAGTGTGGTCGGAATGGCGCCGATAGTTCTCGCACACCTTGGCCAGGCGCTCCACCAATCGCGTCATGTCGGTGGCCAGCGACCCGTCCAGCACCTGCAATTTGCATTCATGGACGAGGTCGTCCCAGGATTGCTCAGAACCTTGGAACGACGCGAAGCCGGAGCGCAGCGCGCCAGCTCCTTCTTTCCATACCAGTAGCCCGCCGGCGAGGTTCAACCAGTCGTAACCCGTGGTCCCCGCGACGGGCCAGTCCGGCGGCAATTCTTCGCCCCGGGCCAATATCTTTTCCACGAGCGCCCACACCCCCGAGCCCGCCTCCTCTAAGCGACGCAGGTAGGCAAGCGGGTCGCGGAGGCCGTCGATATGGTCGACCCGGAGGCCGTCGATCACACCCTCACGGAGCCATCGCAGGATGAGCCGGTGGCTGGCAGCAAAAACGGCCGGGTCTTCCACCCTGATACCAACCAGCTCGTTGATGTCGAAAAACCGCCGGTACTGGCCCTCCTCCGAAGCAGTGCGCCAGAATGCCAAACGGTAGTTCTGCCTTTGCAGCAGTTCGTCGAGGGCGTCGGCGTCGGAGCCCACGGATTCGGTTTCGGCGTCCAAAGCAGAGGCAACCTCGGCGTGCTCGCGGCACAGCGCCGCCAAGCGGGCCCTCAACACCTCCTTGTCCCGGTGGCGTTCGCGGACGCTGGCGCGGTCGGTGGCCCACGACGGCGGGAGGCGCCCGAGCGCCGTGCCGATGCTTTCCAGTTCGGCCCGGGCGGCGGTGTCAAATGCCCTCGGCAGCCGCTTGGCGGCATGGGCCACGAGGAGGTCCAGGCTGCGCGGCGCGATCGGTACTTGGGTATCGAAGTAGCGCAGGACAAACGTGCCTTCGCAGTGGCAGAGCCGGAAGCGGCCGGCCTCGAGCTCCCGGCCGTAGTGGTCGCCGAGGACCGGGAGCAGGACGACATGGTGGCGCGGGTCCCTGGCCTCGACCCAATCCCAGTCCACGTCAAAATGACCGGCGTACACGCTCGATGGGCCGTTCTCGAGGACGTCCCACCACCAGCGGTTGTCAGGGGTGGACACAGCCATGTGGTTGGGGACGATGTCGAGCATCTGGCCAAGACGGGCCTCGCCGAGAGCGACCTGCAGGAACCGGTGCCCGTCTACGCCGCCAAGTTCATCGTTGACGGCCGCGGGGTCGACAACGTCGTAGCCGTGCGTGCTCCCGCGAGCGGCCTGCAGTACCGGCGAGAGGTAGACGTGGCTGATGCCCAGGTCGGCCAAGTAGCCGGCAATTCCAGCAGCGTCGGCGAACCCGAAGCCAGCGTGGAGCTGGAGCCGGTAGGTTGCCCGGAGCGGCGCACGGGCGCGCGGCGGCGGTCCACTGTCAAGCCTCCGGGTCATAGTTGTTCAGTCCTTCTCATTGCCTTTCTTGGCTATCCACCGGTACCTGCTGAGCGCACCTGCCCATACCCCTTACCCAATTCTCTAGCTCTGGCGTCTAGCCTGTCGTGACGACGTGATCGGCTACATTCCCAGCCCTCCGGCCAATGGAATCCACATCGGCCCGTTCGAGCTGCACTTCTACGGGCTGCTGATCGCCGTTGCGGTGCTCGTGGCGGCTTGGCTCGCACAAAGGCGCTGGGCACGGCTGGGAGGCCTGCCTGGAACCCTAGTGCCGATCGCTTTTTGGGCGGTGGTAGCCGGCCTCGTCGGCGCGCGCTTGTACTCGGTAGCCACAAGTTGGCAACAAGACACTTCGGGCGACTGGGTGCAGATCTTCGAGCTGTGGAACGGCGGGCTCGGGATTTGGGGCGGCGTCGCGGGAGGTGTGCTCGGCGGGTGGGTCAAAGCGCGGCTCATGCATCTCCCGCTCCCGCCCCTGCTCGATGTCGTCGCGCCCGCACTGCCGCTGGCGCAGGCGATCGGCAGGTGGGGCAACTACTTCAACCAGGAGCTGTTCGGGCTCCCATCGAAACTGCCGTGGGCGGTGAGGATCACCAACCAGGTGCAGCTGGCCGACCTCCCGGCCAAGTACCAGCCGGCGTCTGTCAATGGGCATTACCTGGCGGGCACGTACCAGCCCACTTTCCTCTACGAGTGCATTTGGGACCTGGCCACCTTTGCTCTGCTCTTGCTCATCGAGCGAAAGGTGCGGTTGCGGCGGGGCTACCTTTTTGCCGCTTACGCCGC
>DATJST010000365.1:0-6988 GCA_035503975.1 Acidimicrobiales bacterium
GTGCCTCGTAGTGGGCCAGGTCCGGCACCTCGAGCATCACCGCCGCAAGCCTCTCATCGGCTGCTGTGTGGCCACCGACGCCCTGGCGGAGCAGCGTGTCGAACAGGTCGACAATCGCGGCTGCCACTGTAGGGAAGGCGATCAATGCGTTGGCGATCGCCGCAGCCCGGTCCGCTGAGCGCGGGCCCCCAACCACGCCCCGGTAACCGCAATAAGCACACAGCAGGCCGACCTCTCGCCAACCGAGACCTGCCCCTACCACCAGGGCGTTGAGCGGGGTGAGGTCCGCGTTGCCCTGCCAAACAGCATTTAGCGCGTCGACGAGCCGGGGGCCGAACGCGGTGGGGCCGGCATCTGCCGTCACGGGCGTGACGACCCGAAGGCCTATGTCGTCGACGTAGGCCTCCACGCCTTGAGCGAAGACGAAGTGCCAGGGCACTGACTCCACCGTCGCCAAACCGAAGCTCTCGAGCACCGGCAATGACGACGAAAGCTCGATGCGTCTCGGCCCGGAGCGCCGCAGGCGGAAGTCGCCGGGCGCCCCGCCACGGCACCCGCTGAGGACCAGCGCCCCTGCGGCCGCGGCAGGGGGCGGGTTCCCCGTTGCTCCGCTAGCCAACCACGACCGGATGGCCGACCAGTCCCCTGCGGCGTCTTCGGGGGCGGTTTCCTCGACATAGCCCGGTGGCAGCGCAGCGACGAACCGGTCCAGTTCGCGGCGCGCGTCGTCATCACTGCCGAGCGCTGTTCCCACTGCCTCGGCCCATAGCTGCGCAACCATGGGGACAGTATTGCCGCCTGAGCGCTGCAGGCTCGGGCTGAGCGGTGCAGGCTCAGGCTTCAAACGGGCAAACTCGGTCCGGGCACAGCGCAACCGCGGTCAAACGCGGTAGCGGTCTATGAGGCCGAACGTGTTGCCCTGGCCGTCCTCGTAGGTCCCGACAAGAGCACAGGTACCGTCAGGTGCGCACGAAACGTCGTTGACCGCGACCGCTTGACGGGCGGTTATCCCCAGCTGGAACGGCCCCTGCGGGGCGGGTGCGACAACGGCTTGCCAGCCTTTGCTACCCAGTTGGGCAATGAGCCCGACCGAGTTGCCCATGTTGTCGTCGTACGCGCCGGCGCTCACGCAAAAGTTCCCCGCCCCACACCACGCGGTGGTGAAGGTCGCCTCCGCCTCGCCACTTACGTCGAGAGCAGGCCCCCCGCCCAGTGCGTCACGACGGGGCAACGGCGGCGAGAAGCCTGCCCAGCTCCCCCTGTCGTAGACCTCCAATAGGCCGGTCGGCTCTCCCTTGGCGTCCTTGTAGTCGCCGACGGCGACACAGTATGACGTACGCAAGCATCCAACGGCCGCCAACGTGGCATTAGCCTCGTCGTCGGTCGCAGTGCCGGCACCCACCCCTGAAGGATCCCGCTCGGGCTCCGGTGCGCTCACGTCCTGCCAGCGCCCATCTGAGAGCGTCTCCAGCAACCCGTACCGGTGGTGACCTGGGTCGGCGTACGCGCCCGCGGCGCTGCAGCTCGTCGCGCCGGCACAGGCGATGCCGCTCAGGAAAGCGTAAGCGTCGGGCACGGGCGCGTTGCTCCGCGACCGGTGGGTTGCCGGCGCCATGGGCTCTGGCGGGGCCGCCGCAGTCCACGACGTGCCTGCCAATTGGTCTATCAGCGGCCATTCGTTACCGGCGGCGTCGCGGTAATCGCCGACGGCGACGCATCGTTCGGACGCGGGGCAGGCGATGGCGCTGAGGTCCCCAGCTTGCTCACCCGAACTGTCGCTCCCGGCCACTTGGCCGGCCCCGTCCAGAGCCGGTTCGGGCGCCGCCAATGCCGCCCAGCGGCCGCCTTGGTAGGTGTCTATCAGGCCATAGGAAAATTCGGCCGCGTCGTTGTACATGCCGACGGCGACACAAAAGGTTGGGCTGGTACAGGAGATCGAACCCAGGCCGCTATAGGTCTGCACTTCTCCAGGCCCTTCACCGGCCACGTTGCGGGCTGGCTCGGGGGCGGCGGCAGGGGCCCATCGACCGTCCTGAAAGGTCTCGATCAGCCCCCATACCTGGCCCTGTGAATCGCGGTACGACCCCACGGCCGTGCACCGACCGACCGCTGGGCAGGAAACCGCCTGCAAGCCGCTGTAAAGCCCGCTGGTAGGACCACTGATCCCGGGAGTGCCACCCGCCGGGTCGACGGCGGGCTCGGGGGCCGCATATGCCCGCCACCGGCCCCGCCACAAGACGTCGAGCAGACCCGATTGCGCGCCTGTGGCGTCCTGGTACTGGCCTACCGCTGCACAGAAGAAGACGTTGGCGCACGACACGGCGCTCAGGTCGACGAGAGCGCTACTTGCGGGCTGCGCCCCCCAAAGGTCCTTATAAGGTAACGGCGCTTGGCCGACGACAGACGCGGCGGGCGTGGTGATGGCCAGAAGCCAGTGCTTTTCTCTGCTCTTGGGCGCCTGGGGGGCCGGCTTCGAGGCGCGGCTACCGACTGGGGACCGCGAACTAGGCGCCGCTGCCACTACCGCGACCGGGACCGTCAGAGTGACGACCGACACTGCATGCACCAGCGCTGCCCGAAAGCTCAAGAGGTGCTGCCGCCTCAGAAGTTGCGCCGGGATCTTGCGGATCGTGCGCCTGATAATACCGGTGCGAATGGCGGTCTCCGCTGCGGCCCGCCTTCGGCCACCGCGAAAAGCACACCGGCCCTACACGCGCACGAGAGGCAGGCATAATTACCTGCCTCTCGTACAAATGGCACGCCCCAACTGTTTATTTTTGGGACCACACCGAGAGCGACCTCGCGGTCGTCAAGAAATTGGCCAGATCGGACAATTGCGGGGTGCCGCTGGGCCTGCCAGGCCGAGCCGGGCGACGCTAGAGAAACGTCGGCTGCCGGCCCCCGCCTGGGCCGGTTACTGGCCCGGCGGACCGCTCTCCTCGGACGAGCTCAACGTTGCCATCGCGCTCTCCTTTCACGGTTGCCGATGGAGCACCCGGATTTGTGCTCCTCTAAGCCAACTATATACCCCGGGATAGCCGTTGCGCCACGTTCCTCGGCAATTTTGGCCTCGCCGTCGGGCGCTGGAGCGCGGGCGCCGGCGGCGTGCTGCCGCGCCGGTCGGTCGAGCACAGTGCGGCGGCACGAGCCGCACCCGAACACTCCTCGTGCACGCTGGCGGTGAAGGGTGGCGGTACACGGTTGGGTGCGCGCTATCGGTGGCGCAGCGGGAGCTGTGGCGGCGCATCCCAGCAGATGCTGCCGGTACGGCACTAGTTTGGGATTAACCGGTCAATAGGGATAATGGGTGCAGCCGAGTGACCGGGGACTGGGCCGCACCGGGAGTGATCTCCAACATTGGTCCCGACCGTCAGGGTGACACCGGAGCGCAGGCGCGATGGCTGAGCCCGCGCCCAGTACCGACGCGCCCAGTACCGACGCGCCCAGTACTGACGCGCCCAGTACCGACGCGCCCAGTACCGACGCGCCCAGTACCGACGCGCCCAGTACCGACGCTCGGGCAACGCGCACCTTCGCTCCCGAAGCCAGCGAAGTCTTTTCGGCTCGCCACTTTGTGGCCTGGGTACTGCAAGGGTGGGGCCTCGACTCCGACGACCTGCCGCTGCTTGTCAGCGAACTGGCCACCAACGCCGTGCTCCACGCCCGCAGCGATTTCGAGGTTACGGTTATCCGCACTGCGCAACGGGTGCGCGTGGAGGTGTTCGACCAAAACACGCGCTTGCCGTCGTTCGCCGTCGCTCCCCCAGATGCGTACAGCGGCCGCGGCTTGACCCTGCTACGAGAGCTCGCGCGGGCCTGGGGTGTCGAGTCCCACTCTGACTCGGGCAAGACCATCTGGTTTGAGCTCGAGCTGTAACCGGGGCTGAGCGGGCCCTGAGCGGGCCATGACACCTGATATGTATTGACATAATAGGCTATCAGTAGCTATAGTCTTATAACAGGCCGGGTTCGATCCCGGCGCTTCGCGGCTCTCCGGCTCACGGGGACAGGCCCGCCTCGCCGTCCCGACTTTCGATCCAAAGGAGACGCCCATGTCGCGCACTGTCGACCTGTTCATCGACAGCGACCAGCCATTGGAGCAGGTCGCTGCCGAGCTCAGCGACCTCACCGGCACCCAGTTGGTGCCCTCATCTGACCGCACCCGCTTTGTGCTGCACCGGGACGGCGTCACGGCCTACCTCGCCGAGCACGATTTCATCGACGACGACGACCTGCCTCTAAGCGAGTTCCGCTTTGTCCTGTCGGCTCCGGTCCGCAGCAACGGGCTCATCGACGACAGTGCCGAAGTGGCCTACCTGCGCGAGGTGAACTCGGCGTTGCGCCACCGCGCCCAGCTCGCGTCTCTCCTGGTTATCGACCTCGAACGGCCGGACACTGCATCGACGCCGGCACAATGAGCGCCACGGGCGCGCACCGCCCCGGAGCGGCAGCGAGAGGGCCTGGATCCGGAGCCGACGCGCTCACCCGGCATTCCCTCATCGGAGCTCCTCACGTGGGCGCGCCGCCGGTGGGTGCGACCTCGGGCCGTGAGACGGCGGCACAGCCATGGCCGTGCCGCCACCACGGCCCGGGCACGTTCGACGAACAGGCGCGGCGCGCTTCCCACGAGGAGCTTGCCGTCGCCCGCCTCTACCAGGCCGAAGGTCACGGCGTGCGCACTCTGGCGGAGCGGAGAGGCGCGAGGACCGCGGATCTGCTCGTTTGCGGTGTTCCCGTCGAGGTCAAGTCCTTCCGGTCCGTGGCCGAGCGTGGCGGCGTCCCTCCTAGTGCCAAAAGCGTCGCCAACAAGCTGCTCGATGCGCGCGGCCAGGGTGTTGTGGCAGTGATCTGGGCAACCAACAGTGGCCTCAGGCCCGAGACCGCTCACGCCGGCTACGAGATGTTCTGCCAGAAGGCCGCGGATGACGGCCTAGAGAAGTTGCGCGCCGTACGCATGGTCGGTGAGGGGTGGGACTTGTCCCGGAACGCCGTGCTCGACATGCGCCTGAGCAAACAATCAACCGCCCAGCCGGGCAAGCTCGTGCGCACGGCGTTGGAAGGCGCCAGGCGGGAGCGCGGCCCGCGCGCCACAGTCGGCGCTCCACCCCGGCCCAGGGAGCGCCCGTCGCAGCAGACCGCGCGCCCATCCCAGCTACGTTGAAGGACTGAAGTCCGGCCCCGAGATTAGCCCGGTGCGCACCCCTAGGCTGTTGCCATGGGCGCCAGTGGAGGGGTCCCGGGGCGGCGGTACTACGACGGAGAAGAGCCCAACCGGGTGCTCGGTTTCCCCGTCAGACCGGGCCAGCGCTGGCCTCTCGGTGACGACGACGGCCAGCACGCGCTGGGCCTGCCCGAAGGCTGGCGCGGCCCGGCCGGGGCCGCCGACACCCGGTGGGTGCGCCACCCGGTCTATTGGTGCAGGTGGCGCGCCCAGGTGCGCCGGCTGGGGCCTTATGCACCGAGCTTCGAAGATTTCATGGCCGCCCAGAGATCCTAAGCGCGCCCTTTTTTGGCAGAGCACCGGCGGGTCGCCGCGCCAAACAGCGGCTGCGGCTCGGTCAGCTGCCGGGCACCAGCTCGACCACGGGAATGACCCTTCGGGTCTTTTGCTGGTACTCCCCGAACTGGGGGTAACGCGTGACCTGCTCCGAGTAGATCTGCTCACGCTCGGGCGCCGGCACGGGCACGGCGGTGGCCTCGTAGCGCTCGGTCCCCAGCTCAACGGTCACGGTTGGGTGGGCCACCAGGTTGTGGTACCAGGCGGGGTGGACATCTTTGCCCGCGAACGAGGCGAAAACGAAACGGCGGCCACTGTGGTCGAGGTACATCACCGGGTTGACCCGCTCCTCACCGCTCCTCGCACCGCGCGTGTGCAGGAGCAGCAGCGGGCTCCCCTCAAAAGGTCCGCCCACCTTGCCGTCGTTGGCACGGAACTCTTCGATGATCGGGGTGTTCCAGTCGCTCATTCGTTACTTCTCCTCCTCGGTCCTTCGACTCTAGGAGTTTGGCCTGCTCGGTGGGGCGGGAAGAGCTGATGTCGCCAGGCGCTTGACATGACATCATGATGATGTCATAGTAGTGATAAGAGCCGTCAAGGCGACAGTACGACAGACGCCTTAGGGCTACGTCAGAGCGAGGAGTGATGTCAATGACTTCCTGGGCCGAGTGGGATGTAGCCCGTCAGTACGGGGCCCAAATGAGAGACCAGGCTGCTCGACAAGCTGCCAGCAGAGCGGCGCGGCGGGCGACCGCGGCCCCGGCGACGAGTGCACCTACCTCACCTCGGCCAGCCGCGTCCGGGCTTGGCCGAGCGGGCGCAAGGGCCCTCGACCGCGCCGGCGGGGCACCCTGGGGAAGCCCAGGCCGGGCCCCTCACGGGCGTGCCTTATCCGCCTGGCTCGGTTACCGCCTGATCGGCCTGGGCTGCCGGCTGGCCCGCCCCGCGGTCGTATCCGACGCCTGTACCGGGCTGTAGCGGGTGCGCGTCGCGGCTGTTGTCGAGGAGATGGCCCAGGACCTAGCCGCCCTCGGTGCGCTCGGCGACGAGGCCACGGCCAACGCCGCGCAGCGCCTGGCCACCGCCATGCACGGACCTATCACAGCCCGCCTGCTCGAAGCCCTCGGCCAGGTCGCCACCGAGCTCGGGGAGACGTTGCCGGACCACCGTGTGGCCGTCCGGCTCGTCGGCGGTGAGGTCGACATCGTCGCCGAGGCGGAGCGAGCGGCACCCCCTCCAGAACCAGAACCCGGTACCGAAGCCGACGCCCGTATCACCTTGCGCCTTTCGAGCGACCTAAAAGCCAGGATCGAGGCCGCATCGGCCCGGGAAGGCGTTTCCGTCAACACTTACGTCGTGCGCGCCCTGAGCCAGTCGGCCAGTTCCGGCTACCAGGTGCAAAAGAGCCGGCGCCGGCTTACCGGCTACGGCCGCAGCTGAGCCAGCCACCCACGCCGGCCCACCGCCCAGACTGCCCCCAGGAGGCACCAT
>DATJST010000366.1:0-20448 GCA_035503975.1 Acidimicrobiales bacterium
GTCAAGGGAGGCCGAGCAGCGCCGCACCCCAGGGCCCGGGTCACTGCAACCAACAGTGGAGACCACAACCCAGGGCGGGAGGAGGCAAGCGAAAGTGGCTACTCCACTGCTGGGAGGCTCGACGCGAGCATGGTGGCGTGACACTCCCGCCCCGCGATGCCGTAGACGCCATGCTTAGCGCACAGAGCATCCAGCTGGCTTTGGCCTTCGACTTGGACCTGGGAGAACTTGTGGAGGGCCGCCGCGTCATTGCTCGCGGCATTTCGAGGGGGAGGACGGCCTGGGTGCCCGTTCGCGAGGACCTCGAGAACTTGTCGAAGCAGCGCTTGGTAGTGAACGGCGTAAGAGGTTGAGGTCCTAGATGGAGAGCCTCGGCGCTACTTGGCTGAGCTGGAGGACGAGCTGCACTTTGACGTTGTGCCTTCGCTTGCAGAGGGTGAGCACCTCGAGGGGGACAGTGGGCGGCGCCGCGGTCCGATTGCGGGGCCGGATCGGGCCGCGTGGGGGCCAGGTCAGAGGCACCTGGGCGGGAGTGGCGATCAACTGGCGGCTATCAGACATGCTCGGGCAAAATCCACCTCGGTCAGCCGGCACGATCAAGGGCCGGATCGGTGATGGCGCCGTCAACTTGGAAGGAGAATTCCAGCTCGCTCCCCGCTACCTGTTCGAACAGGCCGATATTGCAGGTGACTTGGCCGGTCAGGCCTTCACGGCCAAGTTGGCTCTCGCCGAGAGCGGTCCTGGTTCAAACAGTGCCGTCGTGGCTGAGGGCTCCGTCGGCGAAGAGCCCTTCGAACTGTTTGCGGCGCCCCGCGACGACGTGCCTGGGGCAGTGGTGCGGGGGTCGCTCGGGGGGCGACCGGTGGCCCTGGACGCCACCCACGACGACCCCACCGCCGTGCGCGTCGTTGGTCAGTACGCCGGGCGGCTCCCCCTGCTAGCCCTGATCGTCGGGGTCGTAGTGCACTTCGTGTAGCGAACGAGAATGCTCGGAGCTTCAGCAATTACGTCTGGCACGAACCCACATAGGGGTCCTCGTCGTTTCTCGGGGCGATCGGGGCTGGGCGACGCCTTCCGCATAAGCGGCCTGGAGCCGTCCTATGGCGGCCATATGTACTGGCGCCTGCACAGGGCTCAGATCTGGTGGGCGTGCCCTGGCTCGGTCGATCGCCACCAGAACCTCGGCCAGGGAAGACCTCCCCGTTTCGTACCGAGTGGAGGTACGACCGGGACGGTTCGGGGACAAGGAGCGTGACCCGTCCCGTACGCCGCAGCTCGACGCCCTGTATGCCCAGGCGCAACGCGTGCATGGCGCACTTGGTGTCGCAGCCGTACATCGCCACGAGCTCGGGCCGGTTGGTGTGGCCGCCGGGTTCGCCGGTCATGGCCGCACGCTGAGAGCTGGGGTACCCGAGGTAGCGCTCGGCCGCTAGCTGGGACACGAAACTGTGTGCGTTGGCGACGAGCTCGCCACCGGCCTCGTTACGGAACATGACGTCAGCGTCGGGAGCCTTGCCCGGGAGATCGGGTTCACCTTCGAGCCCCAACCTGGTGGCGGCTACCATGCCTACGCCCCCGAGCTGCCGGGGCTTCACACCGAGCGCGACGACCTCGACGAGGCGGTGGCGAACGCCCAGGAGGCCCGGGCACTCTACATCGAGGGCCTATGAGAGGAGGGCAGGCCTCTGGCCATGGGTGTCGTGAGGCGAAGGCTCCGGTTGCCCGCTTGAGCTGGGCGCTGCCGGGTGTCTCCGGAGAGGAGCTGGTGGGCGCCCTGGAGAAGATGGGCTGGGTTGCTGTGCGCCAGCATGGCAGGCATGTCCGCCTCCGGCAGCCCGACTAGCGGTATCGCTGGTCGTCCCGCCGCACCGGGAGCTGAAACGGGGGGCCCTTGCCGCTGCGCCAGGCACTCCAAGCCGCCACCAGGTGGCCACTCACCGTGTTCGAGGGTTCGGCTTGCTATTACAACCAAGACAGCACTAAAACGTCGTTATTGAGTACGCGCTATAGCGTGCGCGGCAGGTCATTCGGAAGTGCCGGGTCGCTGATTGTCGGGACGTGACGCGAGTCCTGCGCGAGTCCTACAGCGCCCTGACGGCCACCAAAGAGCTGGTCAAAGGCATTTTGGGGGAGAGTTCGAGTCTCTCCCCCGGAGCTTCGTGAGGGTGGTGCTCAGGCGGTGGCGACGCCCTCAACGCTGCAGCCGTTCGGACGTGCATCCTGCTTTGCCGACTTTATGTCGGAACACGGTCTCAGTTGGGAGAGAAGGCCTCGACCTCTGCCGCGCCCGTGTTGCCGCCTGTCGAAGTGACCACTTCGAAGCGAAGCCGCCTGCCCGTGAACCTCACCTGCGCCGTATGGGGGTCGAGACGGTTGCCGGCGGGGAAAGGCCCGTACCGTCTGTGGCCGTCAACAACTACGGCAAAGGTCTTGGTGATCGCCGACCCGTCGGACATCTCACGCGTAATGAAGGCAACACCTGTGATCTTGTACTCCCGGCCGAGGTCGATCGTGATGAACGCACGGTCCCCGTCCCCGTCTGACGACCATTCGGTAGACAGGTTGCCGTCGACCGCGTTGGCCGCCTTGTACGCATCGCTCCATTGCGAACTCACAGCTATGACCTTGGCGCCGATGGCAACATCTCGCTGCTCGCCCTTCGCCGGACGGGGTGTGGTGAAGCTGGCCAGGTCCGGCGTCTGAAAGACGAGGCCTTGTGCATCGGTAGCCGTCAGCCGGTACTGGTAGGTCGCGCCGGGAGCTAGGCCAGCGAGCACCACCGTGTGCTCGGAGATGGCAGTTCCGCCCATGTCAGGGTCGTCAGCGATCGACCCGAGCGCCGCCGTTCTCCCGTAAGCGATGGCGCACACCGTCGGCGGGTTGGTCTCGAGCTGCACGATCACCGAGCGCCCGTCGCCCGCGAACTGGAGACGGGTCTTCCCGACTTCGACCAGGCTGAACGGGCGGATGGCGCCCCCGCTCGTCCCCCCTGTCCGCCCCAGCGCCCCCGGCACCCCTATGCCGGCGCTCCCACCGTGCCCGCCGCAGGCGGCGGGCACGAGGCACAACAGGGCGGCCGCGGCGAGGAAAGGGGCCGCTACAAAGGCACGGCGCGGCATTTTCGGGATCCTAAACGAGCCCGGTGGCGCGCCGAGGTCACCTCGCGCCGCCGTTGCCCGACCAGCTACCGCGCCGCGGCGGGCCGTCACCGTCCGGGTGGTCCAACCATCGCAGGTCGCAGGTCTTCATCTCGCCACCGGCTCGAGCTCGAGAGCCTCGAGCGTCTCTGGGTCGGCGACCAGGTCGATGCCTACGACTCGGCCCTCGTGCACGGCGAAGTCGAACACTGCCATCGCGCGGCCCCTGATAATCACTACCGCTCCGGGCCGCCCGTCGACCTGGGTAAGCCTGGCGGCTCTGGCACCACCGGCGAAGATCTTCGCGACAGCGTCGGCACCGCGGATCTGCTCGCGGAGCGCGGGTGCCCCCACGCCTGCTCTCTGGGCGGCCATGTCCACGGCTACGGCGTCGGCTCGCAAGACGACCTCGGGGTCGAGGAGCCGCAGGAGCGCCGCGAAGTCACCCTGGCGGGATGCGGCGAGGAAGGCAGCGACGACCTGACGCTGGCTCACGGCGGAGGCGTCGGGTAGTACGCGGTCGGACTGCACGCGCCGCCGGGCGCGGCTTGCGAGCTGCCGGGCAGCCACCGGCGACCGGCCCACGATGGGGGCGATCTCGTCGAACGGCACCGCGAACATGTCGTGGAGCACGAACGCCAGCCGCTCGTCGGGCGCCAAAGTGTTCAGCACTACCAGTAGGGCCACGCCGAGCGAGTCGGCGAGCAGCGCTTCGTCCTCGGGAGTGCTCACGGCCGCCGGGCCCTCGGTCGAGCCCATGGGGACCTGCGGCTTACTCGCTCGGGCACGCAGCACGTCCAGGCACACCCGGGCAACGACCGTGGTCAGCCAGCCGCCGAGGTTGTCGACTGAGCCGGCGTCCGCGCGGCTGAGGCGCAGCCAGGCCTCTTGCACGGCGTCATCTGCCTCGTGGCTCGACCCAAGCATCCGCAATGCCACGGACCGGAGACGCACCCTGTGGCCTTCGAACCGTTGTGCCAGTAGGTCAGGGTCGCCCATCGTCACATCCTCTCTCTCGTCACCGTCATAACGTTGACGAGACACACCGGGTCGATGTGACCCACG
Source organism: Acidimicrobiales bacterium (assembly GCA_035503975.1). Lineage (GTDB taxonomy): Bacteria > Actinomycetota > Acidimicrobiia > Acidimicrobiales > Palsa-688 > DATJMJ01. The sequence continues at coordinate 4,203 of DATJST010000366.1, forward strand.
ACTTCAGGAGCGAGCAATGACGGGTTCTTCTACCGAGGGTATAAAGACCGTGCTGGTGCCCGTGTCCGACCTGGCGCCCGCCAAGACGCTGTACATGGCACTACTGGGTGGGCCGCCTACGGCAGACGCGCCTTACTACGTCGGCTTCGACGCCGGCGGCCAGCACATCGGGCTGGTGCCACAGGGCGGACCACAGGCCATGACATCACCTGTGGTGTACTGGCACGTTGCGGACATCGAGGCAAAGCTCGCCGAGGTCACAGCCGCCGGCGCCACGGTGAAGGAGCGCCCCCGCAACGTTGGCAACGGCCGCCTGGTAGCCACGGTGACCGACGCCGACGGCAATGTGCTCGGCCTGCTCCAGGACCCGTGAGGGGCGAACTGGATCTCATCCGCGTCCACGGCGCGCGGGTGAACAACCTCAAAGACGTCAGCGTCCAAATCCCCAAACGCCGGCTGACGGTCTTCACTGGAGTCTCCGGCTCGGGTAAGAGCTCGCTGGTGTTCGGCACGATCGCGGCCGAGTCGCAGAGGCTGATCAACGAGACCTACAGCGCCTTCGTGCAGGGCTTTATGCCGACCCTGGCGCGCCCCGAGGTAGACCTCTTGGAAGGCCTGACCGCCGCGATCATCGTTGACCAGCAGCGGATGGGTGCTGACACGCGCTCCACGGTCGGCACTGCGACCGATGCCAGTGCAATGTTGCGCGTCCTTTTCAGCCGGCTCGGGCGGCCGCACATCGGCCCGCCTAATGCCTTCTCGTTCAACGTGCCTGCCGTGCGGGCGAGCGGAGCGATCACTGTCGAGCGGGGTGGCGGCAAGACGGTGAGGACGACGTTCTCGCGCGCCGGCGGTATGTGCCCCCGCTGCGAGGGCGTGGGCACCGCCTCCGATATCGACCTTTCACAGCTGTTTGACGATTCCAAGTCGCTCGCCGAGGGGGCCATCACGATCCCCGGCTGGACGACGGAGAGCTTTTTTACCGTTAAGACGTATACCGATTCGGGGATCCTCAACCCGAACAAACCGATCCGTAGGTTCGATAAGACCGAGCTGCACGACTTCCTGTACCGGGAGCCGACCAAGGTGAAGGTCAACGGCGTCAACCTGACATACGAGGGTTTGGTCCCGCGCGTCCAGAGATCCATACTCTCCAAGGACCGGGAGGCGATGCAGCCTCATATCCGTGCCTTCGTGGACCGGGCGGTAACTTTCAGGGACTGTCCCGACTGTGGCGGCACCCGGTTGAACGATGCCGCTCGGTCGTCGCGCATCAAGGGGACCAACATCGCAGATGCCTGCGCTATGCAGGTCAGCGATCTCGCCGAATGGGCCAGTGGGCTCCACGAGCCCTCCGTGGCGCCTCTAATCGCCGCGCTGCAGCAAACGTTGGCCTCGTTCGAAGAGATCGGCCTCGGCTACCTGTCGTTGGACCGGCGGTCGGGCACGCTGTCGGGCGGTGAGGCGCAGCGCGTCAAGATGATCCGCGCTCTTGGCTCCTCGCTCACCGACGTCACTTACGTTTTCGACGAGCCCACGACCGGATTGCACCCACACGACATCCGGCGCATGAACGAGCTCTTGCTGCGCCTCAGGGACAAGGGCAACACGGTGCTTGTCGTGGAGCACGAGCCCGCCACCATTTTGGTCGCCGACCACGTCGTCGACCTCGGCCCTGGCGCCGGTGCAGCCGGCGGGACCGTCTGTTACGAAGGCCCCGTCGAGGGTTTGCGGGCCAGTGCCACGGTCACGGGCCGCCATCTCGGGGACAGCACCCCGCTCAAGGAGAAGGTGCGCACAGCCACCGGCACCTTGCCGGTCCGTAGCGCGACGACCCACAACTTGCGCAACGTCGACGTCGACATCCCGCTCGGGGTACTGGTCGTGATCACGGGCGTGGCCGGCTCGGGCAAGAGCTCGCTCGTACATGGGTCGCTCTCCGAGCAGCCCGGTGCTGCGGGCCTTGGTGTTGTCTCGATCGACCAGGGATGGATCCGGGGCTCGCGACGGAGCAACCCGGCCACGTACACCGGTTTGCTCGACCCGGTGCGCAGTGCCTACGCCAAAGCCAACGGCGTGAAGGCGTCGCTGTTCAGCGCCAACTCCGAGGGGGCCTGCCCCAACTGCAATGGCACCGGGGTCATCTACACCGACTTGGCGACAATGGCCGGCGTGGCCACAACCTGCGAGGAGTGTGAAGGGAAGAGGTTCCAGCCGTCGGTGCTCAACTACCGCCTCGGTGGCCGCGACATCAGCGAGGTGCTGGCCATGTCGGTGACCGACGCCCAAGAGTTTTTCGGCGCGGGCGAAGCGCACACGCCGGCCGCGCACGCCATCCTGCGCCGGTTGGCCGAGGTGGGGCTGGGTTACCTCATCCTCGGGCAATCGCTCACCACGCTCTCCGGCGGCGAGCGCCAGCGACTGAAGCTGGCGAACCAGATGGCTGAAAAGGGCGGCATCTATGTACTCGACGAACCAACGACCGGCCTTCACCTCGCCGATGTCGAACAGTTGCTCGGCCTGCTCGACCGCCTTGTCGACTCCGCCAAGTCGGTAATTGTGATCGAACACCACCTGGGGGTCATGGCCCACGCCGACTGGATCATCGACCTCGGCCCGGGTGCCGGCCACGACGGCGGCCTGGTCGTCTTCGAAGGCACTCCCGCCGAGCTCGTTGCGGCTCGTTCGACCCTCACAGGCGAGCACCTCGCGGCCTACCTGGCCGAGACCACGGGGCGTCGGCCCTCGAAGGCCCCAGTTTCCCGCCGCTCTTCCCGGGTGAGCTAGCGCGGGGCGGCCCGTGCCTACCTATCCGGCGAGCTGGTGGACGGGCCCCCGCGCCCGCTCAGGAGCCGCCCGCCAACTTCGGTGATGGAGAGATAGGGTGCTCGCTGGTCGGGGCGCCCCGACCGGTACCCACCACAGACAAGGAGATCCCATGGCGACAGTGGGAGGCGGCAACAATACCCGGGTTTTGGCCGACGGCAGCAGGGTACCCCTGCTTGGGCTCGGTGTCTGGCAGGTCGCAGCCGGACGGGAATGCACCCAGGCTGTCAGATGGGCGCTCGACATCGGGTACCGCCATATCGACACCGCCCAGGCTTATGGTAACGAAGAGAGCGTCGGCCAGGCGCTGCGCGAGAGCGGGGTCCCACGCGAGGAAGTCTTTATCACGACCAAGTTTTATCCTGGCCGGCGTGACCCGGCCGCGGAAATGGAGGAGAGCCTGAAGCGGCTGCAAGTCGATTACGTGGACCTCTACCTTGTGCACTGGCCGCAGGGCGGCGCCACTTGGGCATGGCCGGGTATGGAGCGTGCGCACGCCCATGGCCACGCGCGCTCGATTGGCGTGTCCAACTTTGACGTCGACGAGCTGGCCCGGGTGATCTCAACCGCCACGGTAGCTCCGGTCATCGACCAGGTGCAGCTCAGCCCGTTCGAATACCGGCAGGGCCTGATCGACGCCGCCGAAAAACAGCAGGTGGCGATCGAGGCATATAGCCCGCTTGGGACGGGCCAACACCTTTCGGACAAGGTCGTTGTCCGGGTCGCCCAACGGTGCGGCCGCTCACCGGCACAGGTCCTGCTCCGCTGGTGCCTGCAGCACGGACTGATCGTCCTACCCAAGTCGGTTCACCGCGAACGGATTGCCGAGAACGCGCAAATCTTCGACTTCTCTCTACCTGAAGACGAAATGGCTGAGCTGGACGCCTTGGACCGCACGCGCGGCACCCAGGCGGCGCGGGAAGGCAAGTGGTGGTGAGCACCCGGTCCGGCTTCGGTCCCCGGAGCTAGCCGCCTCCATCAACTTCCAGGGGCTGGGCCAAGAGACCACCACGCGCCGTTCTGGCTGGCCGGCTCGAGAGGACCGCGGCCCCGGCGCCGTCGCTGGATGCCCCAGCCATCGGGTACAAGCGCTGTGACCTGGCCTTTTTTAGGTGGGACCGGGGCCCATCGTGGCTCGTGAACTCGTGGCTCGTGAACACGTCCACCACGTCAAGCGCCCAACTCACCTCTTCATCCAGGTCGGCCTGCTGAAAGGCTGCCGGCCGGCTCGCGGCGAAGACAATCAACACCATCGGGAGCAGCCAGTTGAACACCGTGTCGGCGGCCCGCCCCCTGACTAAAGCACCCAGGGTGAACGAGACGGCGATCAGCCCAATGGCCGAGGACCACCACAGCGCGACTCGCGCCTGGTGGTCCCGGAAGGCGGCCGATGCCGCGCGTCGGGGTGTGACCCGCTGACGGCCGTAGCCGGCCGTCAGCGGTTCGCGAGCCAACGAGCCGAGCAGGCAGCCGGCCAGGAACGCTGCCGCGATCGTCCTGTCGAAGCGGCCGACCCATTGCGGGTCGTGCAACGCCACAATGGCAACTGTCAGGGAACCAAACCCGGCTGCCGCAACAGGGGGCAGCGCGTGCCGACTGTGGAGCCGGAGGTCGTTGCCGAACACGGCCATGGCTACAGCGCAAGCGATGGCTGCCGAGTAGGCAGGTCCGAGGCCCGCCGAGCGGTCGCTCGCCACGAAAGCCAGCCATGGCGTCAGTGCCAAGTAAAAGCTGCTTGTCAAGACGCGTTTTCCTCCGCTGGGGCGCTGGCCGAGGCGATCAGGCGATTGATTAGCTTGAGTGCGGCGACCTGGTCGCGCTCGGGGAACTCGCGGAGCACCGAGGTTACGAAACGTCGACGCTGCGAGGACACTACCCGTACAAGGTCACGCCCAGACGCGGCGATTGAGAGGTAGATCTCGCGACGGTCCCTACTGTCGCGCACCCGTTCGACAAAACCGTGGTCTGCCAGCCGGTCAGCCAACCGCGTCACGGTCGTCGACGTGACATCCAGGGCTGCCGCGATGTCTATAAGCCGCTGAGGACCGTTCTCGGACAGGATGACCAAGGTGCGGAACTCCGACAGGTTGAGCTCGGGAGCTGAGGAGTGGAGAGTACCCGCGGAGAGGCGCACCAGTAGGCGGCTCGCAGCCAGGATCGCATCCGCGAGCTCGTCGGCGCCCGAGCCAGGAGACTTGTTGCCGGCAGCCACAGCTCGCATCATGCCATGTCGAGCCGTTGCCTGCTCCGGATCCGCGGGTCATGTGCGACCGACAGCTCAGTGACACCAGATGTTCACCCACTGTTCACCCTTACGTAACCCGCTGGTCACTGGCTTTGGTTACCCTTCACGCGCAGTGAACATCACGTTGCAGAGTAGTGTGGGAGAGTGAGCACCCACCTAGCGTCACGACAGGCACTCGCCTGAGCCGATCAAGCGGCGACTGCTGGCCACGTCGGAGGTTGGACCGCATCTTCAATTCGTCCTGTTGACTTACTGCCCATTCCTATTAGCGTCGCTTCTCCTTTGTTGAGGCTCTTTCAGGATCCTTTGCCCTCGCACGACCTCCCGAAAGGAACGAGCCATGTCCCCCTACAGGTCAGACCCCCGGAACGGGCGCTCGGTGCGCGCCCTGTCCAGGAGTGCAGCTGCCGTGGTGAGCGGCGCCGTGATGCTGTCAGCCTCGCTGGCTGCGTCGCCGGCGTATGCCGCTACGCCACCGGTCACCCTCAACTTCTGGACCGCGATGAGCGGCGCGAACGGTGCCGCCTTGGACCACCTGGTGAACGAGTTCAACAACTCACAACACGCCTACAAGGTGGTCGCCACCTACAAGGGCAGTTACACCACGGTGCTCTCCGATACGATCGCCGCCTTCCGCGCCCACAACCAACCGAATATTGCGCAGATATTCGATGCCGGTACGGCCACGATAATGGACGCCAACGGGGTATATGAGCCCATCCACTCCCTCATGGCGGAGTATAACCTGCCCTTTTCCACGTCCGATTTTATCGGCGGTGCAGCCAGCTATTACGAGACCGCTGCCGACCAGCTCGACTCGCTGCCCTTCAACAGCTCGACGCCCGTCCTGTACTACAACAAGAAACTGCTCGCTAAGGCGGGCATAGCGGGACCGCCGTCGACCTGGGACCAGTTCTATAGCGACGCTAAGGCGCTGACTGCGCACGGCGTGGGTTGCTCGCTGACGTCCTCGGGCGCGTACGTGATGTGGACGGACATGGAAGAGTTCGACATGTGGAACGGTTACGAGTTTGCAACGCAGGACAACGGCTACGACTCCATCACGGGTGTAAAGCTGATGCTCGACACCCCGGCGCTGGTGGCGCACTGGTCGATGCTCGGCCAGCTGGGGCAGAAGGACGAGTACCTCTGGAACGGCACGACCAATACCACCGTTCCCTTGTTCTCGGGCGGTACCTGCGCAATGTACGAGCAGAGCTCGGCTGACCTCGCCACTATCACAGCAGCGGCCAAGTTCCCATTTGGCGTGGCTCCACTACCGACCGTGAACGGGGACCGGAACGCTCCCCAAAATACCGTAGTGGGCGGGGCCTCGCTCTGGGTGCTCTCCGGAGAGCCGTCCGGGACCTACCAGGGCGACGCCGAGTTCCTCCACTTCCTTATGTCAGGCCCGGCGCAGGCGTACTGGGCGAGCCACACCGGCTATGTAGCCGTGAGCGAGGCCGGTGTGCAGGTCCTCAGCAGCGAGAACTTCTACAAGAGCCACCCGAGTGATTCAGTGGCCACCAAGGAGCTCACCGAGCGGCCGGCCAAGCCGTACACCAGGGGCATCCGGCTCGGCTACCTACCCGAGATCCGTGAGGTTGAAGCGTCCGCAATCTCTGAGATCCTTTCTGGCAAGGAAACGGCAGCACATGCCCTCGCCGCCGCGCAAGCACAGGGCGACAAGATCCTTTCGGAGTTCGCATCGCAATATGGCGGCTAGCGTCCTCGCCCCGGCGCGCCCGCGCGAGGTGCGGGCCGCCGTTGAGCGTCCCCCGGTCCGTCGCCGCCCGGCGCGACGGGCCGGGGGGGACGGCGCAGCCGTGTTCAACCACCGCATCCTGCCCTACCTGCTCGTCCTGCCCCAACTGGCCGTGGTTGGGGTGTTCTTCCTGTGGCCAACGGTCCGTGCGACAACTGAAGCGTTCGAACGTAGCAATGCCTTCGGTCTGGGCACACGCTTCAGCGGCTTATCGAACTTCGTAAGCGCCCTGACCAACGGCAACTACACGCAGGCCATCGAGGTCTCACTGATCTTCGCAGCATCGACAACCTTCCTCGCGATGGCGATCGGTCTTTTCCTTGCCGCGGAGGTGGAGCAGCTCGGCAGGGCCCGGGCCGTGTACCGGACGCTGTTCATATGGACGTACGCCGTGCCCGGTGCCATCGCCGGGGCCCTGTGGTTGTTCCTCTTCCAGCCCGAGCTCGGGCCCGGAGCGCGATTTTTGGGCCTGCTCGGTATCAAATGGAACTTTGCCCTCCACGGGGCCCAAGCGCTCAGCCTGGTCATCGCTCTAACTGTCTGGCAGCAGTCTGCGTACAATTTCCTCTTTTTCACCGCTGCGCTCCAGGGGGTGCCGGTCGCAGTCCACGAGGCGGCTGCAATCGACGGTGCAGGGCCGCTCGACCGCTTCTGGCGTATCACTTTCCCGTTGCTGTCCCCGACAACGTTCTTCCTGTCCGTTATGGACCTGTTGTACGCGCTGTTCTCAAGTTTTGCGGTCATTGACGTCGTAACGCAAGGAGGCCCGGCCGGTGCCACTACAACTCTTGTGTACCAGTTGTACGAGGACGGGTTCCAAAACGCCGACAGCGGCTTGGCGGGTGCCGAGACCATTGTCCTGATCGGCATCGCCGCATTGCTGACGGTGGCCCAGTTCCGCTTACTAAACAGGCGTGTGCACTACCGGTGAGGCCTCGTCCCGCGGTGCAGGCCGTCCGCTACGTCGGGCTGGTCGTCTTCGCCGCCGTCTTCGCGCTCCCCTTGTACCTGGCGCTGGTAGCCGCTACCCGCTCGGCGCCGGCTTTTCTTAATGGCGTGCCAACCCTGCCGGGGTCGCAGCTCCTCGACAACCTGCGCCAGGTGTTCGGGCCGGGGATCCCCAATTCTCCACCGCTGGGCAGCCTAATGGCGAACTCAGCGGCCATGGCTCTGGGTGTCGCGATTGGTAAACTATTACTTTCTGTTCCGGCCGCTTTTGCCGTGGCATTTTTTCGTTTCAGGGGCCGGATGTTAGTGTTCTGGCTCATATTCGTCACCCTGATGCTTCCCGTCGAGGTGCGCTTCTTCCCGACCTACCAGGTCACAGCGCAGCTCGGCATGCTCGACTCGTTCTCGGGGCTGATAATCCCTCTCGTGGCATCGGCCACCGCGGTGTTCCTCTTTCGGCAGTTCTTCATGACTTTCCCGCTTGAGCTGGCGGACGCGGCACGCCTCGACGGTATCCGCCCGCTCGGCTTTCTTTGGCGGATCGTGCTCCCGCTTTCCAAGCCAAACTTGGCAGCGGTGTTTGTGCTCGAGTTTATTTACGGTTGGAACCAGTACCTGTGGCCGCTGCTGGTTACTTCTGGGTCGCACACCACGGTGGTGATGGGGATCCGCGAAATGATCAGCGCGGCACAAGGCTTCGCGGTCCCGGAGTGGAACCTCATAATGACGGTCACGCTCCTGGCCCTGGCCCCGCCCGTGGTAGTGGTGGTCGTCATGCAGCGCTGGTTCGTAAGAGGGCTTACCGCAGGGATCAGCTGATCGCGCGACGGACGACTGTGGCCGCGTGGACGGGGAGGTTGGTGATCAAGACGTCGACGCCGCCGCGCGTGAGTGAGGCAATGTCGCCGTCGTTGTCGGCGGTCCAAGCCACGACGCGGAGCCCGGCCTCGTGGCTTATGGCAACTTCGCGCGGGCCGAGGTGACTGTGCTCGACATGAGCGGCCCAGTAGCCGTCGCGCGCGAGAGATGCGAGGTCTGCGGCGCTCGGTCGCCTGTCGAGCAGGAGCCCGCAAGGTGCCCCCGCACCGAGTGCGGCCGCGACCGCATCCTTCGAGAACGAGGAGATTACCAGCCGCCTGTTGGTCGTGAGCGCGCCGCCCTCGGCGCTCAAGTAGCGCGCGAGCTCCCGGCCGAGCCGTTGAGCCTCGCCTCGTGCAGCGCGTGGAGGCACCTTCAGCTCGACGTTAACGGTCCCGACCGAGCAAGCGGCCAGAGCGTCTGAGAGCTCCGGGATCGCCGAGGGCACCTGGGCTCTTCGGAGGCGGTCGAGCTCCCCTGCGGGGCAGCGGCGGTCATGATGGACTACCCAGGCGCCGTCCGAGGTCAACCAGACGTCGAGCTCGATGCCGGCTGCTCCCGCCCTTGATGCCTTCAAAAAGGCTCGAACCGTGTTCTCTTGCGGCTCGTCGCCGACGGCGACGCGGCCCCGGTGTGACCATATCTCGGTCAGCCGCCTACACCTCCGCGCCCAACGCCCACCGCGACTTGAGTGGCTCGGGTTGGTAGCCTACCACGGACCTGGTAGAGCGCTTGCGCGGCGCCGGCCGCGACAGGTAGAGATCATGGCCCTGGTTTTGGCGCGCGGCGTAAAGGGCAGTGCCGGGCCGGCTAAGAGCGATGCTTGTTTGGCGGCAGGCGCTCACAAGTCACATGAGGAGGCTGCGTAGCATCCAGGCCGCCTTTTCGTGGACTTGCATCCGCTGTGTCAAGAGGTCCATGCTCGGCTGATCGCCAGACCGCTCCGCGATGCAGAACGCGTCGCGCGCCGTTCGGACCACGGCCTCTTGGCCCGCCAGCAGCCGCCGCAGCATCTCGCTGGCATCGGGCTGGTCATCATCTTCACTGATCGCGGTGAGCTTGGCGAATTCCTGGTAGCTGCCCGGCGCCCGCTCACCCAAGGCACGGATCCGTTCCGCGATAAGGTCGACGGCCAAGGCGAGCTCGGTGTACTGCTGTTCGAACATGAGGTGGAGGGTCCCGAACATCGGTCCGGTCACGTTCCAGTGGTAGTTGTGCGTCTTTAGGTACAGCGTGTAACTGTCGGCAAGCAGGCGCGAGAGCCCTTCGGCTATTTCAGCGCGCGCTTCTGGCTCGGTCCCGATGTCCATATTGGTCATGGCTTCGTGCTCCTTTTTGGTTGCGGCAGGGCCACGCTCGTAAGCATGGCCTCGATCCGGCAGGGCCGTTGGTCGCCACCCCGTAGGGCCGTAGGTCACCGGAGCCGCCTACAGTTCGAGGGTGTTGTTCAAAGCGTCACGTGGGCAGGCGCGCGGTGCGGCCGGTCCGCGGCACCGTGCTCGATAGCAACTCGTGCGAGAATCATCACCGATGGGACGAGCCGGGGTCGATGGGTCGAGGTACGGTCTGTAGTGAGTGCTGGACCGAGGGCCCGACATGTGTTCGTCGTCGTCACCGTGGTCGCCCTCCTGACCGGGTGTGGCAGCAGCGCACCGCGAGCGCCTCAGGCGCCGCCCGCCGTCCAGGGCATACAACTGCCCGTGTTCGAGAAATCCTGTGCGCCGCGGCCCGGTGCTACCTCGGTGGTGCCGGTAAGGGTCGTCAGAGGTACGATCGTCGCCAACGTCTGCATTGGCGGCAAAGGGCCGTTCCCGTTCCTGGTGGATACCGGCGGATCTACAACTCTGGTGGACTCGAGCCTTGCGGCGCGGCTCCATCTCGAGCTCGTTGACGGGCCCCGGGCTGTTACCTCGTTCACATGCAAGCGGCAGATCTCCTTCGCAGCCGTCTCCCGATGGTCGGTGGGCAACACGACATTGCTCGCCCAGACCGTTGAAGTTGGAGGCGTACGCTCCCCGGCTCTCCCCGACCTGGACGGGGTGCTCGGGTCGGACACGTTGAGCAGGTACGGCGCGGTCAGGATCGACTACCGCCAGCAGACCCTTACGCTCGGGCCACCAGGTGCTTTCCTCCGATCAGACGTAGCGGGTAGCTCGGGGCCCCCATCGGTGCCTGCGTCACTGAGAGAGGGCACATCGTTCGCCGGCCCGATGCCCGTCAAGGTCGTCAGCAAAACTCTTTCTCCTTACCACCTACGCCTGACTGAGGTAAGGCCCACCGTTGAGCTGTCGTTCGGGACCGACCGCTTCACGATGACGCTCGACACGGGGGCAGGTGCGACAAACCTCGCGCCGAGCGTGGTGAAGAGGCTCCAGTTGGCCCCGGCAGGCCCACCTGGTGCGGCCTATGCCGGGCTTGACTGCCCAGTCGTGGTCAACCACTTCATGATGGGCCCGGCGATGCTGGGAAGGGTGCAGCTCCCCCCCCAGACGGTCGGCAGCAACTTCATTCCCGCTGGTACGGTCGGGGTGATCGGCTCGGGCACCCTGGTCAACTACAGCCCCGTGCTCGTTGACTACGCCGACGGCGAGCTCTTCCTGGGCCAAGGCGAGCAGGCTTAAGTCGGTCGCGGGCGGCCGGCGACCTGAGCGCTATTGCGCACTGGTCGCATCTAGCCTAGAGTGGCCGAAAGCCGGTTAGGTAAGGCGAACCCAACGACAAAGGCCGTTGCCGGAGGAGGACCACAGTGGCCTCACAAGCCATAGCCCCACGACCGATGAAAGCTACCGCCATGCTGCGGGCGTCCTTTGCCGCCTTCACGCCGGTGGAGCGTACGAGGGTGGTCTCCATGTACGCCACCATCCTCGCCCTTCACGCCCTGGGCTTCTTCGTCTTCATAGCCTTTGTGGTCCCGGCGCATTACAAGGGCCTCGGGATCGGGGTCAGCACGCTGGCCTACACTTTGGGCCTGCGCCATGCCTTCGACGCGGACCACATTTCGGCCATCGACAACACTACCCGCAAGACCATCAACGAGCGGCGGGGTACAGACAAGCCGAGGCCACTATCGTACGGGTACTTCTTCTCGCTCGGCCACTCGACGATCGTCGTGGGTATCGGTGTCGGTATAATTATCGCCGAAAAGACGGTGTTCTCGGCCGTGTCAAACAACAACTCCGGCCTGCAGCAGTTCGGCGGGTTGTTCGGCACCATCGTCTCGGCCAGCTTCCTGTTCTTGATCGGCTTGCTCAACCTGGTTGTCCTGACCGGCATCGTGAGGGTCTTCCGGTCCATGCGCCGGGGCGAGTACGACGAGGCCGAACTCGAGCGTCAGCTCCAGAACCGGGGCATGTTCTACCGTTTCTTCGGCCGTTGGATGGGGGCCATCAGCAAGGAGTGGCAGATGTACCCCGTCGGGGTCGTGTTCGGGATGGGCTTCGACACGGCGACCGAGGTGGCCCTGTTGGCGACTACTGCGCTCTACGCGTCCCAGCACATCCCCTGGTACGCCATCATCTGCCTGCCGGTCCTGTTCACGGCCGGGATGACGCTCATGGACACCACCGATGGGATATTCATGAACATGGCTTATGGGTGGGCCTTCTTCAACCCGGTGCGCAAGGTTTATTACAACCTAACGATCACCGGCCTTTCGGTTGCCATCTGCTTCTTCATCGGCGGCGTCGAAACCCTCGGGCTGCTACCCCAGGAGATCCGCGGCCTCAGCCAACATCATGGTTTTTGGGGCTTCGTTTTCAACTTCGACATCAACAAGGCTGGCTTCGTCATCGTCGGGCTCTTCGTTGTCACCTGGGTGGCCGCCTTGGTCATCTGGCGGTACGGCAGGGTGGAGGAGAAGTGGTCTGCTCGCCTCCAGGAGGGCCGGGCCGAAGCGCCGTAAAAGGGAACACGCAGGACGCACAGCCACGCCCGTGGACAACGCGGCGTATGGCTCCTTACCCAGTGCCAGGCGGCACCTCCAGACGCGTGCCTCCTCCGGATTGCTCCGACTTATCAGGTCTTTGTCAGGATGGCCTTTGTGCTCGTATAAGTGAGGCTGAAGGGTGAGCCACCAGGGAGAGGGCTGAAGGTGCCCGACAGTCCACCGTCGGCGGTGATTACGCTGAACGTGGTGCCGACGGGAGGCACGTAACCGCCCGCCAGGGCGATCGCGATATCACCACTGAGGCTGGCCGTGCCCTTGGCCATGATGCTGCCGTAGGCGGTTTGGGAGGCAATCGTTACCGAGAGGGTGGCGGGACCGGTCTGTGTGTAGCGGCCCACTGTCGTGGCTCGGTCTGGGAGTACGAGGTCACCGTCATTGGTGAGGGTGACGCCCGCAAGGCTCGACGGGGTGGCGAGATTGAGCGTCCCTCCTCCGACGTCGATAGTAGGCAGCGCGAAGGTGCCCTCGATGGTGTCGGTCCCCCCATTCGAGCCTTCAAAGGTTGTCGCAAGGCTGCCGAAGCTGCCGTCCAGGCCTTTCACGGCTGATCCCGGGCCGAGGACGACCGAGCTGTTGTAAAAGTTGGACAGCGCCAGGGTGGCCCCGCCGGCGACTTCGAAAGTGCCGGTGGACGTCGCCGTGTGGGCGGCAAAGTCACCGCCAGTGGAGTTCAGGACGGCGACCGTCCCGGTGTTTATGGTGATCATGCCATCGTTGTTGGGCACGCCGCCGAGGACGGACATCCCCGTACCGGCAGATTTGGCCAGCGTCCCTTTGTTTGTGAACACACATCCCAATGCGCTCCCCTCGTATACCGGGAAGATGCTGGAGTCCCCGGCCAGGTCAATCAAGCCGTAGTTGGTGAGGCTCCCGCCCCCGGCGTGACCGCAGGCGATGACGCCTGCGGTCTGTTGTGGGCCCCCCGTAACCAAGTTGAGGGCGCCGTCGTTCACAACTGGCTGTCCGATATCCACCACGGAGCTACCTTCTACCGTCGCTGTGGCCCCCTTGTCGATGGTGACCTTGCCCTTGCCGTCCAAGACCGGGGACGCTCCGAGGTCGAGGGCCGCTCCGGGGTCGATGGTGACGTCCCCTGAGACCGACAGCACCCCACTGAGGCTCGTGGTCAGCGTCCCCGCCGGGAGGATGGTGAGGTCCCCCGTGCCGGCCAGGGCCCCGTCCCCGTCGAGGGTCACGTGTTTGAGGGCGGCGTTGGCGTCCAGGTCGAGCGTGCCAGCGTAGACCTCGACCGATGGCAGGCCGAGCCGACCGGGAACGACAACCGTCCCCCCCGAGTAGCCGTGGCCGGTCTCGAACTGGCCCTGCCCGCTGAACCGCGAGGCACCGCTCAGTGTGAGCGTGGTCCCGGTGCGGGCGTCAAGGTCGAGCGCGGTGCCGTCCGCTACCGAGAAGCTGGCGGTGGATTGCTCGGTGGACGTCGTGCCTAGCACCAGGGAGCCGGCGTCCACGACCACTTTGCCGCCCAGGCGGAGGTCGCCGAATACCCACCCGGTCATCCCGTTGGACAGTACGGTCGTCCCCGTGTTTACTATCTCGCCGGTATTGACGATCACTGGGGCGGAGACTCGATAAGCGGGCTCGGGTAATGCGCCGAAGATGGCGCTCTGCCCCAGTGTGATGGTCCCAGCGTTGGTGACAACGCAGTTATCGGCCTCGATATAGCCCTCGAGCGTGAGGTTGGCGCCCGGGGCAACGCTCAAGTGTGACAACGAGAAAGTCGGGGGTGACAACCCCGCGGCGGCCTGGCCGACGAAGTCGAGCGTGGCCCCACTGCTCACCTGAAGGCTCCCGCCGCCGGTCATCGGGCCGGTGCCGGTGATGCCGGTCCAGGTCAACACCGTCCCAGCACCGTCGACGACCGTCGGGCCGGCGAGACTGAGCTTGCCGGCAACGCTGACGTTGGCGTGGAACGCGGCGATCTGGCTGGTAGTGCTGCTCGGGGGAGGGGCGTGAGTGATGGTGAGAGCGGTGAGCGAAAGGGGCACGAAGCTTTCGATGCTGCCGACTGTCTCGGCGCGGCCGCTGATGAGCGGGACGGTAGCGCTGCGAAGACAGACGTTGTCCGTCCGGCCGGGAAGGCCCAGCGACCAGTTCGAGGGGTCGTCGAAATCGTCGGGCTGGGTCTTGCTCTTGCCCGTCCAGATGTCGGTCCACTCACCGGGGCGGCAGGCGCCGAGCGCTTGGGGCTGGCTGGTAATGGTTTCTTTCTGGTGCGCCGGGCTCAAGCCCGCCGCTGAAGCGGTGATTGTAGGCGTCCCGGCATTTCGGTCACCGTAGTAGAACGTCGCCGACGTGGACCCGCCGGGGATGCTGAGGGACCGCACAGGTGCTCCCCGCACGGTGGTTGCGAACTCGGCGGCGGCCGAGGTCGACCTTAGGGTGACCTTGGTGCCGGCAGGCGGCGCCGTGGCGGGGTGACCAAAGGTATCTTGCTCGGTCACCGTGATAGGCCCAAGGTCGGCTACTGCGCCCACCTCGCCGTCGAGCGGGGCCGAGGTTATGACTAGCTTGGCGGCAGCGGCAGGCCTGATTGTCTCGCGCTGAGTGGCACTTTTGAGCCCGGGCGCCGTCGCGGTGAGTGTGACTGGCCCTGCCTTGGTGTCGCCGTAGTAGAAGCTGGCCGTGCTTTGGCCGGCCGCGATGGTCACCGATCTGATGGGCGGCCCACCAGCAGCGGCAGCAAAGATCCCGGTGGCTGAGCTCGAGCTGAGGGTTACGACGGTGGCGTGGGCGGTATGGGTGGGGTTGGCGGAACCGTCGACTAGCTCCACTGTAAGAGGGCCAAGGTCGGGTTTAGAACTGGCCGGCGCGCTGAGAGGTTTGTTCGTGAACAGCAAGGCCACCGCCGGGTTGGCCGAAGTCGAGGCGGGGAGGATCGTCACGGTGACCGATGTGCTGGAAAGCTTCATGTTTACGGGGTCGGAGAGCTTGACCGTGAAACTGAGCGGCTCGCCCGTGGCGGCCGCGGTCAGTTGCGCACCGCGTGGAGGCGAAAGCACCGGCACGCTTATCACGCCTTGTGACTGGCCCACGGGGATGCTGAGCGTGCCGGCCGTCGCCCTGTAGTCGACCCCGGCGGTCGCGGTGCCGTTCTCCGTGGCGTACTTGACCGTCGCCGTTTTTTGAGCGGGCGCTGTGAGGTCGATGTCGATATCCACGTCATTGGTCCCGCTGGAGGGCTGGGTGACAGGTACGTCGGCCGGCACGGTGGCGGTGGTGAGGACCGAGCTGGGCCCCGAGCATGGCAAGCTCGCGTCCGAACCGAGCGCTCGGAGCACCCCGAGCGCCAACGCGCACTGCCCGGCGGGGTTGGGATGGAAAAGAAAACTCAGCGACTTAAACTGGGAAATATGCGCAAGGTCTCGGTACAGGCTCTGTAGCGGGGATACGCCGCCACTATTAACGATCTCTGACACAACTCTTTCTAGGGTGCTCATGACAGGGAGCGGCGAGACAAACCAACTCTGCTGTGCTTGCTCGCAGATGCCGTGCCCCGACCATGTGCTCTGGAGAGGTTCGATGTAGATCAGGCGGTTTGTCGCGTCAGCCTTCTGGGCTATCTTTGCCACCTCCGTGCTTACCTGGTCGTCAAAACCTGCGATGAACCCGTTCGCCCAATAAGCGTCAGCGTCTGTGA
>DATJST010000367.1:0-2575 GCA_035503975.1 Acidimicrobiales bacterium
CGTGGAGTCCGACACGACAGCGGTGCCTTGGCCGCCGTCGTCGCCGTTGTCGATGGCGCCACCGCGGTTGCTGGCAACGTTGCCCGAGAAGGTGGAACCGGTCACAGTGAGAGCGCCTCTGCCGTTATTGTTGCCGTTGTCGATGGCGCCCCCGTAACCGTCGACGCTGCCTGGTGCCCCGGCGCTGTTGCCTGAGAACGTGGAGTCCGACACGACAGCAGTACCTTGGCCGCCGTCGCCGTTGTCGATAGCGCCCCCATCGCCGCTCGCAGTGTTGCCCAAAAAAGTCGAGGTCGACACGACAATGGTGCCGCCGCTGTCGTTGTCGATAGCGCCACCGAGCGGGGTGGCAGTGTTATTAGCATTTTCGACGGTGACGTGGTCCAGGTCAAGGTGCACGCCCGGGAGAAGGGTGAGGACAGGCCCGTTACATGTCCTGGTCTGACAGCCGCTGGCTTTACCGTGGTTGCCGTCGAGGGTGGGGTTGGCGACACCCGGCGCCGGCCTTATGGTGAGCAGCGTCGAGGACGAGCTGTGCAGTGCGCTGATGACCCAGTTGCCCACGTAATGACGCGCACTCCCGGGCGTGGCGAGCATGACCGTGCCGCCGCCGCGGGCCAAAGATAACGCGTCGCCCAGGCTGCACTGCTTGGACCTGAGAGCCGTTTCGGGGCAGCGGGCCTCGCGGATAGCGCCCCCGCCGGCATAGGCGTACCACGGGGAATACGCGGGCGCTGAAGCTCCAGCCTGCCGAGCTCCCGCGGCCCTGACGGCCCGTCCCCACACCGCTGTGGGCACGCGGTCCCCAAGCAGCAGGATACTCGTTCCCTTGCTCTTCGATGATGCCAGCTGCGTGGCAACCGGGCCGCTTGCGAACGCCAACGCCGACGCGGGGACGAAATTCAGCCCACTCACGAGCATCACGATGGCCGCGGCCCTCGTGACCACCTTTAGGGGCATCGGTGAACCTCCTCAAGAAGAGATGGGGCTCTTTAGCGATTCGTACGTCTACAGGTCCTCCTGGCCGGCGAAGAGGTGGCGCCATAGGCGAGCCACCGCGGGTCGGACCGAAACGTTGCGGCGGAAAGAACGGAACAGGTTGATCGTCTTTCCGTCTAGGCTCCACGCTCGACCTAGGTCCTCAAAGGCGAGCACTGGCTCGTCGTCCCGCAGTACAAACCAGAACCTAAAGGCGGGCTCGCCTCGGTAGTCGTCGGGTTCTCGCTGGGCGAGGCGCTGGAGGCAGCCGGGGAAGGCAGCGAACCACTCTCGGCGCACCGCGCCGCCGTTTGAACCGTAGGCATAGCCATTCCGGCACTCAAACCGTTCAGGCTCAAGGGCAGATAACCACAACAGCTCAGAAATCACCCTAACTGTGACGAGGTCGGCGGTGGTGGGCAGCGAGCCATTGCTTGCGATCTCAGCCCGCCGCTCAAGCTCGGCAACGATAGGGTGTAGGTCCTCCGCCGCGAGCGCGTCGACCCAGATACTGCCCCAACGCTTCCTGGGGTCAGGAAAGTGCGCGCTGCCAGCGCGGTTAAAGGAGATGACGAAGCCACTATGGTCAACGTAGCGGGGCACGAGCTCTAGTTCGTCGTACATGCCTCCCCCGTTGTGTGCCTCGATCACGCGCCAGCGGCCGCCTTGATGGCCGAGCACTTCTGACACAAGACGCCACGAGAGCAGCTCCTTGACCCGCCGGCTCGGGAACGTCTCTTCGTGACGCAGTTGAGCGAGGCGGGCGTCGTTAAATTCAATTTGCATACTCGCGGCCTCCGGGACCGCACCTTCGTCGACCTAGCGGGGCGTGCGCGGGAAGTGTAACCTCCCTTCGCCCTTTGTTAGCCCTTTTTGTACTTTTCGCCTCACAGGCCCGCGATGCTGGCCGCGTTCTGGCGGAAAAGGTTGGCTCGCCGTATGTAGCGCCTGACCATGGCCGTGCTCTTGTGCCCGGTCTGCGCCATGATCAGGCTCTCGGTCGCACCGTTGGCGGCAGCCGAAGTGGCTAGCCCCGCCCTCAGGCTGTGGCCCGAGAACTGTCGGGGGTCTAGGCCAGCCGCCGCGGCGGCTCGTTTCACGACCTCAGCAACCGAAGCCGGGTTGAGACGCACGGCTCCAATGTGGCCATTTCGGTCCACCTTGCGGAAGACCGGGCCGGACGTTATCCCAGTGACATCAAGCCAGCGGCCTATCGCAGCTACCGGGCACAGCGGTGTAGCGCTGTAGGGAAGCCCGACCTGGCGCCCGGCCGCCTCCTGGTCAGTCTTTGAGCGCCGGACGGTCACGACTAAGCCCTCATCGCTCGGCTCCAAGTCCTCGACGTTGAGGGCTACCAGCTCGGAGCGCCGAAAGGCACCGGCCCAGCCCACAAGGAGAAGGGCCCGGTCTCTGGTGCCCGCCAGGCTTTCGGGGAGCGTGGCCACCATTTGACGCAAATCTTCGAGGATGACCGGGCGAACCTGTGCCGGCGCCACACCTTTGGTGCGACGGATCCCTCGGACGACCAGGCCGACGCCCTCGTGGCCGGTCGGAGACGGCACGCCGGCTAACCGGTGAGCGGCGTTGATCGCGGCGA
>DATJST010000368.1:0-3908 GCA_035503975.1 Acidimicrobiales bacterium
CCTGCTTGAAGAACTCGTCCACCACTGCCTGAAGAAGGCGATGTCACCCGAGGTGCAACGCCTCGGCCGGACGCTGCAAAGGTGGTCCGACAAGATCTGCAACTTCCACATCGCCCGGTTGAGCAACGGCCCTACCGAGGCGCTCAACAACCTGATCAAGCGCATCAAAAGGGTCGGCTTCGGGTTCCGCAACTTCGACAACTACCGGGCCCGGGCGCTGCTCTACGCGGGCAAGCCGAACTGGCGGGTGCTCGGCTCGATCGTCGTCAGATGACATGCGACCCCGCTGGTTTCCGAAGAGCCGCCGAAATGCCTTAGTAAAGGTTAGCTGCTATCCTTTACTAAGCCGAACGAGATAGGAAAGGATGCGGCGACCCATGCTCGGACGCCTCGTCGACAGGACCTGGCACTACGACCCGTCATTGTACGCCCCAGCCCGCTATCGCAGGGCTTGCGGCTATCAGGCCTTCATACCAAACCCGCTAACCGAGCTTCGCCTCGACCTGCCCGGGACACTCGCCGGTGTGGTCTCTGCCGCCGAAGACGCCGTACGTTCGCTCAACGCCGCCGCTCGCCCTGCTCTAGCTCCCCTAGCCCGCTTGCTGCTACGTACCGAGTCGATCGCGTCGTCGAAGGTCGAAGGAATGCAGGTTGATGCCCGAACACTGGCTCGGGCTGAGGCCAAAGCCGGCACTGGAGGAAAAGTCTCCCCCGCTGCCTTAGAAGTTCTTGCCAACATAGACGCCATGATTCTGGCCGTCGAAGAAGCGACCACCGACGAACACGTACAGGTGGCGCGCATTATCGACGTCCACAAGGCCCTCATGGTAAACGCCCACAATTCAAATTTGGCAGGAAGAATCCGCGCCGAACAGAACTGGATCGGCGGGAACGACTACAACCCGTGCGGTGCCGATTTTGTCCCACCGCCTCACGAGGAAGTGGGTCATCTACTTGACGATCTTTGCGCCTTCTGCAACGAGAACGAGCTCCCACCTCTAGTACAGGCGGCCGTGGCTCACGCACAGTTTGAGACCATTCACCCCTTCACCGACGGCAACGGCCGTACCGGTCGCGCACTCGTACACGTGCTGCTCCGCCGGCGCGCCCTAAGCCCTTCATACGTCCCACCCATTAGTGTCGTCCTGGCAAAAAGCAAAGAGCGGTACATCGAGGGCCTAACCGCTTACCGGAGCGGCAACGTGAACACTTGGCTTGAGCAGTTCGCAGTGGCGACTGCCCAAGCCGCCGCTCTCGCGGAGCAGTACCTGCGCGAGGTCAGAACGCTCCAAGGCCGATGGCGTGCAGACCTGCGCAGCAGCCCTCAGTCTCCCCGTAGCGACGCGGCGGCATGGGCGGTGATCGACCAGCTACCGGGGCACTCAATTGTGACCGTCCCCGTCCTAGTGGCAGCGACAGGCCGCTCCAAGCCTGCCATCGGTCAGGCAGTTGACCAGCTAACGAGTGCCGGCATCTTGGTGGCGGTATCGGGGGGCGCCCGCAATCGGGCATGGGAAGCGGTCGGCCTATTGGACCTCCTCAGCAGCTTGGACGATAGCTGACGCGACCCTCCATACGACCTTCGAGAGCAACGAGCACCGAGCTGGGGCGACACACATTGCCCTCGGCGCCATCCAGCCCTGAGGCATCATCGCTGTAGTGACTAGGCGGGCCCAATGCTACTGACGATCACCACGACGCACGCCCCAGCGACTGACTTGGGCTTTTTGGTGCACAAGCACCCCGACCGCGTCCACACTGTCTCACTGCCGTCCGGCCACGCCCACGTTCTCTACCCTGAAGCGAGCGCGGAGCGCTGCACGGCGGCGCTGCCGGTAGACATTGACCCCGTCGGCCTGGTCCGGGACCGGAAGGGCGGTCCCGGGGGCAACGACGCCTCCCTCGAGCAGTACGTGAACGACCGTCCCTATGTGGCGTCGTCGTTCTTGTCGGTGGCGCTCAACAAGTGCTTCGGGACAGCCATGCGGGCGGAGCCAAGAACGGCCCGATCTAGTCGAACAAGCAGTTCCGCTAGTCGCCGGGTTGCCGGTGGTCCCGTGCCGAGGTGGTGAGCCCTTGCTCCGCCGGTTGTTCGAGCCTCTCGGGTATGACGTCGCCGCAACCCCGCTGCTGCTTGACGAGCAGTTCCCGGAGTGGGGAGACAGCCGCTACATGGAGGCAGGGCTGACGGCGACCCTGCGGTTGCGCGACCTGCTCCAGCACTTGTTCGTGCTGCTGCCGGTGCTAGACGACGACAAGCACTATTGGGTGGGGCCAAGAAGCTCGCCGTGGTCGAGGCGAAGCCGGCCGAGCTGCAAAAAACAGAGTGTCGTAGGGGGGACTTGAACGGTTACTCCACGGGTCAAGGCGTGTTCGTCGGGCCCGACCTCCTCCTGCGATAGGTACCCAACCCCTAGTCATCTGACCACATGGACCGCTAAGGGGCATCGGGCTAGCCCGATATGTCGCCTCGAGCGGGAGCAACCTGATCGTCGCGGACGCCGGTGGGTCCGTCACCGAGTTCACTGTCTAGTGGGCTTCCGGTCGAACCACCAGACGGAAGTTCACCCTTGAGTTCAACACCGAGACGGCTCAGCGGGTCATCGACACCCGCCAGACGGTCATCGAGGTGGCAGGCGAGCTCCCGGTAGACAGGGGCTCGCCCGCCCGGTGGGTGCGCGACCAGCGCCGGCGCCTGCAGACCGTGGCCCGAAGCAGCGACGAGCCCGCGTCCCCAGTTGAGCGAGCCGTGCTGTTGAGCTTGCGCCGCCAAGTAGCCGACCAGGAAAAGGACTTGGCATCCCGGGGACAGCTGTCGCGTACTTCGCTTCGGCGCCACCAAAGCAGAGAGATTTGCGTTGATGGCGGCGGGCTGCGCGCACTTCGAGGTCAGCCGTATGGCCCGGCTGCTCGACGTGCTATCTTCCCAGCGGTAGGAGTGGATAAATGACGCGTGCGCGGGCTCGGTTGGTCGTGGTGGTGACAGCAGTCTTGGCAACTTTGGCAACGCTTGTGACAGCAGCGGAGCCCTCCAACGCGCAAGGCAGTACGAGTGCCACGGACGCCTTGGCCTGGTCCACGACCCCGGCCGCGGCGTTGGCTGCCGACGGTGGTGGTCAGGAATTGGGCCTCGCAGTGTCAGCCAATGGCTCGGTCGTTGTCGTCGGCTCGAACACCGGGGGGCCCCTTTGTGTGTATGCGAAGTCCACTGAGGGCACCTGGCCAACTTCTCCCACAGCGACGATCCCGCCCGTTGCGGATCCAACGGCAACTTTTGGGCGTTCGGTGGCGATATCCGCAGGTGGGCAAGAGATCATTGCTTCAGGCGCAGGCGCTGCCTACATTTACATCCAAACCGCTGGTCAATGGCCAACTAGCCCATCTCAGACCATCACGGCCACGGCCTCCACTTTCGGATGGCCGGTGGCACTTTCGGACGATGGGCAAACCGCCCTGGTGGGGTCTTCGGGAGCAGCCTATGTTTACACTGAGGTCGGCGGGATTTGGCCGAGCGCGCCGACGGCCACGCTCTCGGGGGCTGGGGGTGCCGCTCTCGCGTTGTCGGGCAACGGAGAAGAGGTGCTCTCGGGTGCTCCGCTGAGTGGCTCGGGCGGTAATGCGTACCTATACGAGGACGTCGACGGCTCTTGGACGACGTCGAGCCCGGTGGTGCTCAGCGGCACAGGTCAAGTGGGAGGCGGGTTCGGTTCGTCGGTAGCGCTCTCGGATAACGGCCAAACGTTGATGGTCGGCGAACCGAATGCCGACGATGGCGCATCTCCCTATTTGGGTGCGGTGTACATCTACAGTCTCGCCGACTTGGCCGACTGGGACATCCTGTACGCACCCGCGGGCAGCGAAGAGTTCGGCACGGCGATAGCGATATCTTCTGACGGTCAGACGGCCCT
>DATJST010000369.1:0-8968 GCA_035503975.1 Acidimicrobiales bacterium
CTGGCGGTCGGCTTGGCTCAGGCCTGGGAGGAGATCGGGCACGGGCACTGGGCCGACGCCGAGGCGCTCTACGAAGCCGCTGCTTGTACTTCGAAGGAGCCCGCCTTGGCCCTGCGGGGGGCGGACCTCGCTTGGAGCCGCTCCCACGGCCCCCGTGCGGTGGCCTTGTTCGAACTGGCGACCGAGCTGGCTGTGGCAGCCGACAACCCCGCTGCGGAGGCGTACGCCACCTCAGGCATAGTGGAACTGACCGGGCGTTTCGGCTGTTATGTCTCCCGCGGGCCCGACGAGGACGTGGTCGCGGCGACGTCGCAGCGGTGCCAGGCGGCGGCGGAGGCGGCCGGCGACACTTGCTCGCGGGCGCGGGCATTGGTGGCCGAAATGTGGCGCGGCTGCGAGTACCGTGCCGCCGACCTCGACCGCGCCGCCGTGCAGGCCGAGGCGGCCCTCGCGGCGGCGAGAGCTTCCGGAGAGATGACCCTGCTCTCTACGGCGCTCGACGGCGTGTGCTCGGTGGCCCTCAAGCGCCTCGACATCAACCGAGCGCGCCTGCTCATCGGCGAAAGGCTACGGATCACCGAGCAGTTCGACCCGCGCCAACCCCGCCAGTTCCTGGAGCGCTTCGACGCGTTGTACATGGCGTGCGAGCTGAACATGCTCGCTTCTGACTTTGCCGGGGCATTGGAGGTGGGTACGGGCCTCGACCGGCTCGGACGGGGGCGGGGTATCTTCTACGGCGGGGTGACCCAGCTGACCCTGGCGCACTTTTTCCTCGGTGAGTTCGACCTTTGCGTCCAAGGCGTCTCCGGGGTGTTCGCCGATGCCCTGCAAAGGCCTGAGGCGGGGGAGTCCCTCCTGGTCAGGGCGCTGGCATGCACCGGGGCGGTGTGGGGTTACAGGGGTGACGAGGGCGAAGCGGCGCGCTGGTTTGGCGAGGCGGAAAGCGTGGCCAATGTGGCGCACAAGGATTACTTCGTGCGCATGATGAAGGCCGACGTGGAGCTCCACCACGGCCGGCGCGCGGCGGCGGCAGCGCTACTGGTCGAGCCTGCGGCGTCGTTCACTTCGGCGTGGCGGCCGTGGTACGGGGCTGTCCGAGCCGAGGCATCGGGCGAGCGCGCCTTTGCCGATGCCGCCGCGGCCGCCGACGGCGGCCCTTACCCGGCCGCCGTCCTGGCCAGGGCGCAGGGCCGGCTGGAGGACGCGCTCGCGCTGTTCAACGAGTGCGGTGCGGCGTACCAGGCCGCCCGGACCGCCCTCTGCCTGGGCGGGGCGAGAAGGGCCGAGGCCCTGGCCACTTACGAGCGCCTGGGGTTGAGCGCGCCTCGAGCGTGATGGCGGGTCATCGGCCTACGCGCCCGTCGACCACGGCCAGGGCACACTCGCCTGGCCCGTCGAGCCGACAGAGGCGTACGCTCACGATGTCGGCGGTCCGGAAGCTGGCCAGGCGCCGTGACCAGGAATCGAGTACGCCGCGGCCGTCGCGGCCCTGGAAGAAAGTCGTGAGCGGGCCTTCTTGGACGTATGCGTCGGCGCCCTCCACCAGCTCCGAGCGACCACCCTGGAGGACTACCTCGTAGCTCATACCCGCACCTCCTGCCTGCTTTGGGCGTCGCGCCCAGAGCAGATGGTACGAGCATTGACCTGTGGGCATCCAGGGGGTCAACCCTGTGAGTTTGTGGGGGACCACCCCAAGGCCACGCTTTGTACCAGCTGTAGTATCCCTCGGTGACGCCTCGTGGGCCAGTGGTGTCGGAGCACGGCGTACTGCACCGGCCGGCCCTGCTAATCCATGGAGGCGCTGGTACCTGGGAGCGCCTGACCCTGCGCGACGACGCGCGTCCGCGCACCGAGCAGGCTTTGGCGGCCGCCCTCGACGCCGGGTGGCAGCTGCTGTGCGCCGGCCCCGGCGCGCTTGCGGCCGCGGTCGCAGCCGTGGCCAGCATGGAAGACAGCGGGCTCTTCAACGCCGGCCGCGGTGCCACCCTGACGTCGGCTGGCCGGGCCGAGATGGACGCGGCGGTCATGGACGGTGCCTCCCGTAGGGCCGGCGCCGTCTGCGCCGTCACCTGGCCCGCCAACCCGGTCAAGCTGGCATTGCTGGTGGCGACCTCCTTCGACTGGCCAGGGTTCAGACCCGTGCTTGTCGCCGGGCCAGGCGCTGACGGCCTAGCTCAGCAAGCTGGGCTGGCACCCATGGGCGGCGCGCCCGAGCAGGCCGCAGGCGGCCAGAGCGCCGACGGCACAGTCGGTGCGGTCGCCTTGGACAGCGCTGGGCACCTCGCGGTGGCGACGTCCACCGGTGGACGTGAAGGACAGCCCCCGGGCAGGGTCGGGGACAGCCCGGTAATTGGGGCGGGGACCTGGGCCGACGACGGCTCCGTGGCTGTCTCTGCGACAGGTACCGGGGAAGCGTTCCTGCTGGCGGGCTTCGGGCACCGTGTGGACTGGGCCGTCCGTGCCGGCGAACCGCTGAGCCAGGCGCTCTCGTCAGCGCTCGATGCCGTGTTCGGCTACGGCGGCTCAGGCGGGGCGATCGCGCTCGCGCCCTCAGGCAAATTTGCGACCATATTCGACACGCTGGCGATGGGCCGGGCGTGGCGGGACCCGACGTGCCGGGTCGTGCGCCTTTAGGGCCTCACTCCTCCAGGGTTTCCTCGTACTCCTGCCCGGTGTCGAAGAAGGCGTCCACGTACGCGTCGGGCTGCAGCTGGCTCCTGCGCATCAGCGAGAACGCCACTGCGCCTTGGCCGGGCTCGTCCTCGAGCCAGTACGACTGGGCGAGGCCGGTGTACTCCGCCCCCACCGAGCCGGCGTAATCTTCGGCGTCGTCCTCGGCGAGCTCTATGGCCTCGTCCGCCGACAGGGCGTACCACAGCGTGATGCGCTCCTCGTAGGCATGCTCGCCGGGTGCCAGCTCGGGGGCTCCGGGGGAGCCGGGTGCTGTGTGCAGCACGCAGCGCACCGCGAACCAGCTCCCGTCCCCGTCGTCGTCGATGGTGCCGGCGTTTTCCGTGACCTCATCATCTGCGGGCTCGGGAAGGCCCTCGGTGCCATTGCTCACAGCGGGCGATCGTAGCCGCGGCCCGGCGCGGTAATTAGCATCTGCGCCTGATGGCCGAGCCGCGCAGCAATTGGGCCCCTGTCGGCGCGTTCGCGCTCGTGTCTTCGGCCAACCAAGTTGCCTGGTTGACATTCGCCCCCATAACCACGGGCGCGGCCGAGCATTACCGCGTCGGGACATCGACCGTGGGGCTGCTCTCGGAAGTTTTCCCGCTGGTTTACGTGCTTGCTGCGCTGCCCGCCGCCCGAGCCCTCGGGCGGTCTCTTCGCGGCGGGCTCGGAGCCGGCGCGGTGCTGAGTGCGGCCGGGGCCTTGCTCCGCCTGGGCGGGACGGGCCGAGCGGGCTTCGCCTGGTGCCTGGCCGGCCAGATCGTCGTGGCGGCGGGCCAGCCGTTGCTGCTCAATGGCCTGGTGGCGCTGACGCAGCGCTATCTGGCGCCAGCCGACCGGCCCACGGGCATCGCCGTCGGCTCGGCGGGCACCTTCCTTGGCTTCGTGCTGGCCTTCACGTCCGGGGCGGCCTTCGGCGCCGCCCGGGTCGGCGAGCTGTTGGTGCTTGACGCCGCCTACTGCGTGGTCGGCGCCGTGGTACTGGGGCTCAGTCTGGCCGGTCCGGCGTACGAGAGGCGCGCTATTGAGCCGGCGGGGCTGGCCGAGCTGCGCCGGCTCTGGGCCGACGAGGTCATGCGCCGCCTGGTATGGCTGGTCTTCGTGGGCTTCGGGGTCTTCGTGGCGTTGGTCACCTGGGCTCAACCGCTGCTCCAACCGGCCGGCGTGAGCTCGTCGACGGTGGGGGCCTTCCTCACCGTCATGGTGCTCGCCGGCGTTGTCAGCTCGGCGTTCATACCACCGGTGGTGGCTCGCCAGCGCCGCCAACTGCCCGCTCTGGTGATGTCGGGCCTGGTCACCATCGCCGGCTGCCTGTTGTTGGCTGCCGCGCCTGGGGTCATGAGCGCCGCCGCCACCTTGGCCGTCGTGGGCCTGTGCCTGCTGCCCGGGATGCCGGTCATGCTCGAGGTAGCCGAGCGCTGCAGCCCTTCGGGAGCTGCCATCGGTGCCGGCCTGCTCTGGTGGGCGGGTAATGCGGGCGGGATCGTCATCGCCGGGGCCATCGGGGCCATCGAGGGAAGCCCCTCGCTCGCCTTCGTTTTGATGGCGACTTGCATTGTGATGGCGGCTCCGGCGGCGCTGCGCCTCCGCGGTCAGCTCGCCCCCGGTTAGACGCCCCGCTAGACGCCCAGGCTGCCCCGGGCGGCCGCTTCGAACAGCCGGTAGGGGAGCACCCGTTTACCGAGGACGCCGATGCGCTCGGACGGCCGGCCGACCGAGATGTGACGCGGGGGCCGTTTAGCCGCCAGCACCTTGCACACCGCCCGAGCGATGTCGCCCGGGGGGGCCCCGTTCTCCTCGTCCTTGGCCATCACGTCCACTGCGTGAGCACCAGCCTTGGCGTACGGTTCCTGGTCCAGGTTGACTATGCGCCGGTTGGCCGTGAAATCGGTGCGCACGTTGGCCGACTCGACCAGGGTGACGTGCACGCCGAATGGCGCCACCTCGTAGGCGAGTGCTTCGCCAAGGCCCTCCAGGGCGAACTTGCTGGCACTGTAGAACGATTGGAACGGCAAGCCGAGCACCCCACCGATCGAGCTCATCATGACGACCCGGCCCCCGCCGGCGGCGCGCATCGCCGGCAGCACCGCCTGGACGGGGCGCACAGTACCCCAGAAAAGGGTCTCCACCTGGGCTCGCGCATCGGCCAGAGGAGTCAGCTCGAACGGGCTGGCCAGGCCCCAGCCCGCGCACGTCACGAGAGCGTCAAGCCGCCCGTGCCCGCCGATGACCTCGGCAACCCCAGCGGTCACTGACGTGTCGTCGTCAACGTCCATCACCAGCCCGGACCAACCCGCTCCCGCGGAGCCCCGACGGCTGGCACCCACCACCGTCCAGCCTGCAGCCGCGAGCGCGCTCGCGGTCGCCTTGCCGATCCCTGCTGAAGCACCCGTGACCAGGACGACTTTTTCCACCCGCCCAGTCTGCCAGGCCGCGGCTGCACACGGCCCCGGCCACGTTAGAGTGCCGGTCCATGGTGGAGCAGCTAACGCCACGGCAGTTCCACGACGCCGAGGGTGTAGGGGACTGGCGGGCTCTCGGTTATGGGGTGCATGCCCATTTTCGCACCCGGTCCTTCGTCCGGGGAGTGAGCCTCGTCGAGCGCATCGGGGTGCTCGCCGATGCCGCCAACCATCACCCCGATGTGGACCTGCGCTACGGAGCAGTAACGGTCAGCCTGGTCACCCATGAGGTCAACGGGCTCACCAAGCGAGACATCGACCTCGCCCGCCAGATTTCCGAGGCGGCGCGCGAGCTCGGCATCCCGGCCGAACCGGCTGCCGTCAGCAATATCCAGGTGACGATCGACGCCTTGGACATACCCAAGGTCCGAGAGTTCTGGCGCGCTTTGCTCGCTTATCGCGAAGTGGGCGACGAGGGCCTGGTCGACCCGTACACGCGCGGCCCTTCCTTTTGCTTCCAGCAGATGGGCACCGCCCGTGCGCAGCGCAACAGGGCCCACGTCGACCTGTTCGTGCCGCACGATTCGGCGGAGTCGCGGGTGCAGGCCGCCCTGGCGGCCGGTGGCCGCATGGTTGCCGATGACCACGCGCCCTCGTGGTGGGTGCTCGCCGACCCCGAGGGCAACGAGGCCTGCATCGCCAGCTGGCTCGGCCGGCACTGAGCGTGAGTTGAAAATAGCTGGCGCGTCACCGCCGCCAACGGGGAGACTCGTGGGCTGTGGCCGAACTGGAGCTGCGCACCGTACCTCCGGAAGAGGCCCTCGGCTTTGTCCGGACCGCTGAAACCGCGTTTGGCGAACTACTTCCTGACGAGGACCTCGCGCAGGTCGTGGACGAGCTGTACGAGCCAGGTTGGGCGATCGGTGCCTACGACGGCCCCCACCTGGTAGCCACGGCCAGTGCGCTGCCGATGGAGCTGACACTGCCGGCAGGCAGCGGGCAAGAGTTCCCGGTGACCAACGTCATGGGCGTGACGGCGGTCGGTGTGTTGCCGACGCACCGCCGCCGGGGCCTGCTCACCCGCATGATGGCCCATCAGGCCCGGCAACTCGCAGACCACGAGGTGCCACTGGCGGTGCTGACGGCCTCGGAATCTGTCATCTATGGCCGTTTCGGTTACGGCCTGGCTTGCAGCTACCAGGACGTGGCGATCCTCACGCGCCGCGCGGCCTTCTTGCCCGAGGCGTCGCGGGTGCGCGGTGACCAGGGCGGTGGCCGGTTGCGCCAGGTGACCGCAGGGGAGGCGGCGGACATATTGCCGGCCGTGCACGACCGCGCCCGCCGGCGGCGCCCAGGTGAGGTCAACCGGTCCAAGTCGCGCTGGGACCTGCGTTTTGCCGACCCTGAGCGTTTCCGTGGCGGAGGCGGCGGCCGCATGTACGTGATATGGGAAGACAAGTCCGGTCAGTCGCAGGGTTATGCGGCCTACCGGTACCACCAAAAGTGGGAGTCGGGGCTCGCTCAGCACAAGGTGACTGTCGGTGACCTGTACTCGACCTCGCCCGAGGTGGAGGCCATCTTGTGGCGCTACCTGCTGGACCTCGACCTCGTCGCCGAGGTGGGTGGGGGCCAACCCCTTGACGCGCCGCTGCGCTGGCTCCTCGCCGACCCCCGCCAGCTGCGTACCGTCGGCCTGTACGACTTCCTCTGGGTGCTGCTCGTCGACGTGCCCGCGGCGCTGTCGTCACGCGGTTACGGCACCGAGACCGACATCGTGCTCGAGGTCAACGAAGCCTCAGGCCGAGCAGAGCGCTACCACATAAGCACGGGCCCGGCGGGGGCCTCGTGCCGGCGGGCCAAAGCCCGCGAAAAGACCGATCTGGCCTTGTCTCTTGCCGACCTCGGCGCCTTGTACCTGGGTGGGTGCCGCCCCTCGACGCTGGCCGCGGCCGGGCGGGTGCACGAGGTGCGGCCGGGGGCGCTCCCGCGAGCCGACGCCGCTTTCGCCAGCCCCGTGGCGCCGTTTTGCGGTACATCGTTTTAGGGGTCGCTTAGCGCCATCCTGCGCTACCTATTTTTGGTGCCGGCGGCGCCGCCAGGCCGCGACGCCCATCCCGGCGGCCGTAGCACCGAGTACCCCCATGCCGGCAGCCGACCGAGTGCTCGGAGCGGCAGGCCGTTGCGCCCAATGGCCTTCGGGTGTGGAACCGCCGGCCGGCAGGCGACCTGATCGCGCCCCGTTGAGAAGTTCGGCGGTGTGCATGGCTTCTCGCCGTCCCCCGGCCAGTAAGTGGATCTGGGTACGGCAACTGAACCCGTCGGCCAGCACCGCGGTGGTGGGCGGCGCGTCGCGCACCGCCGGCATGAGCACTCTTTCGGCGCACGCCTCACTGATCTGGCGGTGCCCGGGCTCGAAGCCGAAGTTGCCGGCCAAACCGCAACATCCGCTGTCGAGGCGAGTTGCCTCGAGGCCCGCCGCCTGCCAGAGAGCTTGATCGGCTTCCCAGTCCAACACGGCGTGCTGGTGGCAATGCAGCTGCACGATGGCGCGCCGGTAGGGCTCGGGGACCTGTGGTGGCTTCCAACCCGGCGAATGCGCCGTCAGCAGCTCGGCCAATGTGACGGTCTGCTTCTTGACCCGCGCGACGGTCGGGTCGTCGGGGAAAAGGTCGGCCGCGTCGCTGCGCAGTACCGCAGTGCAGCTCGGCTCCAAGCCCACGATCAAGCCGCCCCGCTCGGCGTGCTGAGCGAGCGCCGCCATGCCGTGGGACAAGACCCGGCGCGCCTGGGCCAACTGGCCGGTCGATATCCAGGTGAGGCCACAGCAAACCGGCCCGGGCGGCACCGTCACCTTCCAGCCGGCCGACTCCATCAGCTCTACGGCGGCCATCCCGACGTGGGGGTGGAAGTAATTGGTGAACGTGTCGGGCCATAACAGGACCTCTCCCCGGTACTGCACCCGCAGAGCAGGTGCCTCCCGGGCCGCCATCCACTGTTGCAAGCTCGTGCCGGCAAATATCGGCAGTTCCCGGTGTTCGACCCCGGCCGCCGCGGTCGCCAGGTGGCTCAGGCCCGGCAGGTGGGCGATGGCGTTGAGCGGCGCTGACAGGTGGGAACGGTTGACCAGGCGGGCCATGAACGGCAGCCAACCGAGCGCGTAGTGGTGCCGGGGCCGCAGCCGGCCAGCCCAGTGATGCGCGAGGAACTCGGCCTTGTAGGTCGCCATGTCCACATTTACGGGACAGTCGCTTTTGCAGCCTTTGCACGCCAGGCACAGGTCGAGCGCGTGGAGCACCTCCTTGGACCGCCACCTGTTGGTGATGGGGCCGTCGCCGTGGCCGTTGAGCATTTCGAACAACAGCCGCGCCCGCCCTCGCGTCGAGTGTTCTTCTTCCAGGGTCACCTGGTAGGACGGGCACATCACCGAGCCACCGTGGTGGCTTTGCTGGCGGCATTTGCCCGCTCCCACACAGCGGTTGGCCGCGGCGACAAACGAGCCTTGGTCTTCAGGGTAGGCGAAGTGCACCGGCCCGACGTCGGCCGGGTGCCAGTGACCGCCGAGCCGGAGGTTTTGGTCCGGAGCGTACGGTGCCACTACCTTGCCCGGGTTCATGCGGTCGGCGGGGTCGAAAATGGCCTTGAAGCGGGCGAACGCCTCGGACACTTCTTCGCCGAACATCTTGGGCAACAATGCGCCCCGCCCCTGGCCGTCGCCGTGCTCGCCCGACAAAGACCCGCCGTAGCTGACGACCAGGTCCGCGGCTCGCTCGAGGAACTGGCGGTACTTGGCCACACCTTGGTCGCTGTACAGGTCAAAGGGGATACGAGTGTGGACGCAGCCCTGGCCGAAGTGGCCATAAAGAGCGGGCATTGTCTCGTCTTTGTAGCCAAAC
>DATJST010000370.1:0-2780 GCA_035503975.1 Acidimicrobiales bacterium
AGAAGGCCTGCGGCCGGCACCGCCGCGCCGCGCGGCCCGGCGGGAGCCGAGCCGAGCCCTGGCACCGCAGCCAGGACAACGTTGCGGGCGATAGGCCCGTCAACGGGATGCCAGCAGGCGAAGTAGTGGCCCAGGCCGCCCGCAGTCAGGGGCGGCTGGCTAGCGTCCACTGGGGTGAGCGGGGGCTCGTTGGTGCGGCACTCCTCGGTTGCGCGGTGGCAACGCGGGGCAAAGCGGCACCCCGGTGGCGGCTGCGTAAGGTCGGGCGGGATCCCCGGGATGCTGTACAGGCGCTGCGAGCGGTCCTGGGTGAGCAGCGGGATCGAACCGAGCAGCGCTTGGGTGTAGGGGTGGTGCATGTGGGAGAACAGCTGGGCCGTGGGTGCGGCCTCGACGATGCGCCCGGCGTACATGACGTTCACCCGCTCGCTGCGGCCCGCCACGACGCCCATGTCGTGGGTGATGAGCAGCACCGCCATGCCGAGGCGCTCTTTGAGGTCGTCGAGCAGGCTCAGGATCTGTGCCTGGATGGTGACGTCGAGGGCGGTGGTGGGTTCGTCGGCGATAAGCAGCTTGGGGCTGCACGAAAGGGCAATGGCGATCATGACCCTTTGGCGCTGGCCGCCCGAGAGCTGGTGGGGGTAATAGCCGAGGCGCTCGCCCGGGTAGGGGAACCCGACCAGGTTCAGGCATTCAATGGCTCGGTCCTGGGCCTGGGTCAAAGACAGCGTCGTGTGCTGGCGGAGCGGCTCGACGATCTGGTCCCCGATGGTCATGGTCGGGTTGAGCGAGCTGGCCGAATCTTGGAACACCATAGCCACATGGTTGCCGCGGACGTCCCGCATTTCCTTCTCGCTCAAACCGACCAAGCCCACGCCGTCAAGGCGGATAGACCCGCCGACGATGTGGCCGCCGTTGGGCAGGAGGCGCATGATGCTGAGCCCGGTCATCGACTTGCCACACCCGGACTCGCCCACCAACCCGAGCGTTTCGCCGGGCGCGATCGACAAACTGATGTTGCCGACCGCCTGGACTACGGAATGGGACAGGCGGATGTGGGTCGAGAGGTCGTCGATGGCCAGCACAGCCTGGCTGGTGAGCGTATGGTCCACTGGTGCCCTTTTCAGCGCTTCCGCAGGCGGATATCAACGGTGTCGCGTAAGGCATCGCCTACGAAGTTGCAAGCCATGACCACCAGCACCAAGCAGACGCCTACGGGGTAGACCACCCACCAGTACCCGTCTTGTAGATAGTTGAGAGCACCCGAGAGCATGTCGCCCCAGCTCACCTGGGGGTAGTTGAGGCCGTAGCCGAGGAAGCCGAGGATGGCGATGAGGTTGATCGCGTCGGCGACCTGGAACGTCGTATTGACGATGACGACACCGAGGGCGTTCGGTATCAGGTGCTTGTATATCAGGTGCGTCCTCGTGGCGCCCATGGTGCGCGACGCCATAACGAAGTCGCGTTGCCTCAGGGTGAGCACTTCGCCCCGTACCAGCCGCGCCGACGCCAGCCACGAGAAGAAGCCGATTATGAGTGACAGGCTGAGCACGTTCGCTTGGTTGAAACGGTTGGCCACGATGAGGATCACAAAAAGCAGCGGCAGCGACAGCATGATGTCGACGAAGCGCATCAGGATCGCGTCGACGACGCCTCCGAGCAGCCCCGCCGCCGCTCCCACCAGCGTGCCGACGACGGTCGCCAGCAGGGAGGAGAAAAACCCGATCTCGAGGGCCGACTGGCCGCCCTTCATAATGCGGCCGAGCTCGTCAAAACCGTTGCCGTCCGTGCCGAGCGGGTACGAATGGTTGGGCGAAAGGAATGCGTTCAAGACGTTGGTGTCGATCTGGTCCGTGTGGTAGAAGCGAGGGCCGACAAAGCAAAAGAGCACAAAAAACATCAGTATTGCAGAACCGGCCACCGCCAGTTTGTTCTCGAAGAACGTCTGCAGCGCCAGCTTCCAGCCGGCCTTCGGGCCTTGGACCAGGCCCCCTTCGGGGGGTATGTCGGGGAGCTTTATCTCCTCTACAAGCTCGCCTAGTGCTGTCATGTCACCTCCCTCAATGGATCCGGATGCGCGGGTCGGCGATACCCAGGGTGACGTCGGCAGCGAAGTTGCCTATCACGGTGGCTATACCGCCCAACAAGGTGAGCGCGATAACGGTCGGGAAATCCTCGGTGCCCAGTTCGTTTATGAACAGCAAGCCGAGCCCGTGCGAATTGAACAGGTACTCGACGATGAGGTTTCCCCCGATCAGGAACGGGATGGACAAGCCGATCAATGTCACCATCGCCAAGCTGGCGTTGCGGAACAAGTGGTGCCGCAAGACCTTGAACTCCGGCAGGCCTTTTGCCCGTGCCAGTCGCATGTAGTCCTGAGCCAGCACGTCGAGCGCGGAGGACCGCATGTAGCGCGAATAGCCCGCTACGGCGGTGATGACGAGCGTCAGGATCGGGAGGAAGTTGGCCCGGAAGGCGAAGATGTACGGGACGATCTTCTCGCTCTGGCTGGCCTCGGCGGGGAACACATGGAGCGATATCGCCAAGCCGCCGATCAGGATTATCCCGAGGAAGTTCTGCGGCATCGAATAAGCGGTGAACGCCGCCGCGGTTATCGAGTAATCAGAGACGGAGTTGCGCCTCACTGCCTGGAATATGCCGAGGGGAACAGCGACGAGGATGCTGAGCACGAGAGCACTCCCGCTCAGCCACATGCTGTGCGGCGCGTTCTCGCTGATGAGCGAGTCAACGCTCTGGTCGAGCTTGTAAGAAATGCCAAG
>DATJST010000371.1:0-10481 GCA_035503975.1 Acidimicrobiales bacterium
GACCGCTGTGCCTCGAAGGCATCAGAAGCGGCCCGGGTGGCTTTGGGCCAACCACGAGCACCCAAGGCCTGAGGCGGCTCCGCCAGTCCTCAGCGCCGCTTTTCAGCCAGGGGGTAGCGCTCTCGCTTGGCGATTTTGGAAGGCCCGCTTTCGATGTCCGTGACCCGGCGACGCACTGCTTGGTTGCATCCTCAAACCGGGTTGGCTATGGGTGGTCGCCGGTCACCTTCCACTCTCCGAAGGCCTCGCCGAGCATGCCTCCCCCCGGTGACCACTTGATGGCAACAAAGCGGAGGGTTGCCGGCAGTTGGAAGGCGACGCACCCGGTGGCGGACTCCCCGGGCGCCAGATGGTACTCGCCGGCATCGAAGTCCGTGCACTCGGTGACGCTCTCCACCGTGGACATGTAGGTCTGGTCGTTGGCGCCGACCAGCGTCATGTCGTTGTTGGCATCGTCGGAGGTCGAGTGCCGCTGGGAACGGTTGGTAACCGTGACCAGGACCGCCACGAAACGGTGGCCCGCCTCGGGTTGCATGTCGTAGGCGCCCTGGGCTGGGTCGTAGTAACCGTCAGAGCGCACCGTGTACTGGACACCGTACATATCCTTGAACGCGATAGTGCCGCCGGGCTTGGGCGCGGCCACGGCCGCGCCGGCCGGGACGAGGGTGCCGATGAGGGTGACGGCAGCTGCGAGCGCGGAGACCCGTCGGTGAAGGGTCATGTCAGTACCTACCCGGTGAGGCGATCGGGGTTCGGGCGGGCGGGTTCCCGTACTGGGCCCAGATCTTGTTCGTCTGGCTTTGCACGTATACCA
Organism: Acidimicrobiales bacterium; assembly: GCA_035503975.1. Classification (GTDB taxonomy): domain Bacteria; phylum Actinomycetota; class Acidimicrobiia; order Acidimicrobiales; family Palsa-688; genus DATJMJ01. The sequence continues at coordinate 815 of DATJST010000371.1, forward strand.
TGCCGAGTGTCAGGAACCCGCAGAGCCAGGCGAGCAAGACCGAGCAGCGGGCTTTGCTGCCGGCGAGCTTCTGCGCCTTCTGGATGCGACTGGTCGTGTGGGTGTACGAGACGATGGGCGGGATCGCGAGCAGGATCGCCCCAAACGTCACGGCAAGGACCGCCAGGCCCGGCTGGACGTCGATGTCGGGGTCGAAATCCCGCAGCTCCTTGTTGACCTTGAAGTACCAGATCAGCGGGTAGATGAGCGTGAACTGTAGGAGCCACACGGCCCAGAGGTGGCGAGTCTTCCCCACGACACGGGATGGCGCGGCGAGATGCGCTTGGACCGGCGCGGCGAAGGTCGGCGGTGGCGTTGTTGTCGCCGGGGCCGTGGTTGTCAAGACCGCTGGGAAGACGGGGGTAGCGGGTACTGGTGACGTGACCGGTCGTGGAACCGGGTACTGCGTCTCGGACATGCGTCCTTCCCCTTTCGAACTCACGGGGCGACCGTGAGGCGCGGACACATTCCAGCGCGGGTGGAGTAGGGCCGAAGGTCCCGACTTGGGCGCGGCTGCGGACGGAATACCCTCGTAGACCACCAGGTCGGGGTTGCCCTGGTCCCTGCCAGCCTCTCCAGGCCGAGTTCCTGATACACGGCGGCTGTTACTGGGACGGTGGTGCCACGCCGCGCCGCGGAACGCCCACCTGTTCGGTAGCCACAGCACCCCCGGTGGCCTGGCCGTCCGACTGGGCCAGCACCTGCTCGAGCAGGGCCTCTATGCGCTCCAGGCGTACCGTGAGCTCCTCCTTGTCGCGGTCCGCCTTCTCTTCGACGAAGTAGCTGGCAACCGTGGCGGTGAGCACGCCGATAAGGCCGATCCCGACGAGCATGAGCACGACGGCCACACCACGTCCGCCGGCCGTGACGGGGTACTTGTCCCCGTAACCGACCGTCGTCACCGTCACGACGGCCCACCACAGGGCGTCGCCGTAGTTGTGGATGCTGGCGCCGCGGGCGTGCGCTTCGAAGCCAAGCTCGAGAGCGGCCAGGGCGAAGACAAGCACGAGCACGGAGAGCAGGACGAAGTGGAGACCTCGGTGGGCCAGGATGGCCCGGGCACGCCGGAGGCCGTTCATCAGCACCACCCCGACCCTGGCCAGCTCGAAGGCCCGGAGCAGCCGGAGCGCTCGGAGCGGGCGGAGGACGGGGACCGCGATTACGACCAGGTCGAGGAGGTGGTGCTTGAAGAAGCCCGAGCGCGACGGCGACAGGTAGAGCTTCGTTAGGTACTCGACGACGAACAGGGCCCACACGAAGTAGTCGATGCCGTTGAACGTGTCGGCCAGGCCCTGGCTTAAGTGGACCACGAGGGGCACGACGAGCACAGGCAGCCAGAGCACGGCCAGGGCCGTGAGGGGGACCTCGACGGCCGCGGCGAAACGGTCGTAGGAGGCCTGGGACCGCCCGAGCCCTGCCACGGCTGCCCGGGGGGGCTATTGGGCCGGGGCCGGCGGAGCTACCGGGCGAATGGCGTCGATCTGGGTGAGATCCTGCTGCAGCTGGTGGACCAGGGCGCCGATGGTGCCCCGTGAGTGCGCCAGGGCCAAGTCCAGCCGAAAGTCGAACCAGTCAGCGATGCCGGGGCCGTAGTGGATAGTGGTGGGCTTCTGGCGGTTGGAGACGGCGAAGGTCGTGGAGCCCTGCTTGTCGTCGTGCTCGAAGCCGATGAGCTTGGCGAAGGCGCACTCTCGCGTCTGCCTTGTCCCCGAGAAGATAACGCGCCGGTTGGTGATGTACACGGTGCCGTGGTCGATGGCGGTGGGCGCCGGCGTGCCCTGGACGTAATGGCCCCGGGTCCCGCCTACCCGGTAGCGCACCGGGCGGCCGCCGACGCTGCCGATCGGGACCGAGACCCCCGCTGAGGCGCCCTGCCAGTGGCCTTTGCCGGCACGCTCCTCGATAAGGCTGGCACCCCTAACCGTGCAGAAGAGGGCCTCGCCGGCGGCCAGCATGACGGCGTCGGTGGCGCTTCCGGCAAAGCCGGTGGCCAGCTGCAACAACTCGGCGTAGGCATCACGCTCGGCTTGCCACTTGGTGAGAGCTTCCTCGTACTCCTTCTCGGCCTTCTTCTCGTGGTGCTTGTCGAACATGGCCGGCCCCCGATCTTGCGCTCTTGGCGGTGACTGTACACCGCCCCAAGGAAGCTCCCGTTGGTGCCGGTGAGCCTGCCCCCCCCGACGTTGGGAGGACGACCCGTCAGCGTCTGAACGTCCGGACCCTGGCGACAAGAACTTCCCTCATGGGGACCTTCGGCGGTGTCATAGTCCCAGAGGCGACCCCGACCAGGGCCAACGCAAGCCTATTTTGCTACTTTCCCCGTGCCCGCGGCCTTCCGTGGCCTACGTTCGCCAGCGGCCAAACCGGAGCGGATCGTCGCCTCGGCCTCATGCTGTGGCAGGCCAACCTCAAGCGCCGGCGCCAGCAACGCCCGCCAAGCCACACCCTCGTCCAGGGCGCCGCCCCCGACCAGTGTCCCCAGCGCGAACGCGGCATCGTTCAAGGCCTGGTTGCGCATGCCCACCACGGCTCTCCGGACCTTCGCGGCCTCGCCCTCCACCGCGGCCAGGACGTAGCGCTCCGCCCGGGGCACGACCCTCGTTTCCCTCAATTCTCGGGGCACCGGCGACGGGTACATCCACGTCGGCATCGGAGCCAAGGCGGCCAGCTGCTCCCAGCTGTACCGCCCGCCTGAGACATGCCCGCTCGGTGGTGCGACTACGTAGCCGCCGTCGCCGCGCACGTCTATGCCGGGCGCCGGGCCTGCACCTGGCAGCTCGCCAGTCGCGTTCGGGAGCGGCCGGCCGCCGGGGTGCCGGTAGTACAGGTGCCGCCCGCCTCCCCCGGTCGTGGCGCTCAGCGTCGCCGGCAGCCCATAGCCCGAGGCTCGCAGGCGCTCCAGGCTCGCCAAGCCCCCATGGGAAGGGTCGATGTCGACCACGAGCAGTCCGGACCTACCCCCGGTCGGCAACCCAACTCCTGCCCAGGGCCAGGAGCGCCACCACCCACGAACCTGGTCGGGGTCGGTGGAGGCGGATCGGAGGCCTCCGGCGACAAGGGGGTGCTTGCCCGGGTGGGCACAAGCCGCTTCCCGGCGGCAGAGACACCTGCCGTCGCGGGTACCTGCGACAGGGAATACCGACCAGCCTGCTTTGGCGTACTCGGGCGGCGGCCGCCCCTGTACCGCCAACGCAGGCCTCGGCGAAATTGGTTGTTTGAAGTTGGGGCATCGGTACCCAGATCAGCCAGGCGTCGATTAGGAAGACAGGACTAGTGCGATTCCTTGGCGGACTAGATCGACAAGGCGACAGCCCCGCTCGGCTGCTAGGTGGCGCAGAGCTCGGTACGTATCGTCGTCTACGTCCACGGACAGCCGGTGGGGGTACGGGCTCGGGCAGCCGGGCTCGGAATGCTCCGCTGCTCTGGTTGCGGCAGCGCTTCCACGCCGTGCCTGTACGAGCAGGGGCGTTTCTGGCACGGGAACAGGACCCGCTGAATGGCGCCGCCGGGCAAGGGGGTTAGCGTCGGCCATTGAGGATCTCCTTTACTTCAGCGGCGACGAGCTCGTAGCCGTAGTACCTGTCGATCGGGCGACCCCATGCCGCTGCCAAGACTTCTCGCTGCGGGATACGGGTCCGGAGGACCAGGACCTCCTCAGCCACTAGGGCGTCGAGCGCGTAGGCGAGGCTGCGCGTTCCAAGTCGGACGCGTACCAGTAGCACCGCGGTCGTTCGGCCAAGCTTGTGCGCCAGGTCGAGCGTCGCCCAGGTTCGATCCATGTCGGCGGTGGTCGTGGCTGTGGGGACTAGGACCAAGTCCGCGGCGGCCATCGCGGCGTCGGTAATCGCGTGGTCTCGCGGCGAGCAGTCGATCACGATCCGTTCCCTGTGTGGGAGCCGAGCCGCCAACTGGGGCGTCGGTAGGTGCACTACTTCGAGGTCGAGGGGCTTGCGGTCGGCCGCGGCAGCCTCTGACCAGCCAAGAGCCGAAGCCTGCGGGTCGGCATCCACGAGCGTCGCGCCTAGAGCGTGCGCAAGGTAAACGGCTGTGGTGGTCTTTGCGGCACCGCCTTTCAGGTTTGCTATGGCAAGAATCACAGAAGAAGCCTAGCACGTATCTACGTGATTACGTGTCAACGTGGTTACGTATTCACACAATGCTTTGAGGGAAGCCTAGGCCCTTGTCATCCTTCACTCACCCGCAACGCCCCCGGTCCTGTGTACGTGTTCACGTGTTTACGTATTCACGTGACGGGTGCGCTGGTTGCTACGTGGGGTGGGGCTCGGGCAGCCGAGAACCGTAGAACGCTTGCTGACCAGCCGTTGCTGACCAAGCCGTCGCGTCTCTTTTTTAACGCGCTCTCCAGACTGATGGTTGCGGGACTACGGACAAGCGAGCGTCTGCCCCCCCCGTGGGTAGTGCTGATGTTTGTCGCGAAAAAGGGTTGGGCTTGACAACAGGCGGGGAGCATGTGGTTAAGGATCAATGGCCACTGTAAGTGGCCGGGTTGACGGCCATATTTGGCCGTCTATTTGACAGCCAGTTCTGGCCGTCCGGTCAGTCCCGCTACCTTGAGTTCCCCTAGCTAGTGCCCTCTAGCCGACCCGCGACCGCGCCAAAACTGGCTGACTGCTCGTACCGGTTGTGTGGCTGGCCAGGCCTGCGGGTGGGCACGGGGTGCCTCGGCGGCCCCAGGAGCTATGGTCCTCGTCTCAGCAGGCTCCTGGCCGCCGAAAGCGCCGCCTGGAAGCCCTCAGGGGAGCGGCCCTCGCCCAGGGCGACGTCGTTTTCGGCGAGTGGCGCCACAGGGGCTGCCTGGGCGCCGCCGGGACGGCCGTCGGGCCCGGCGGCACCGTCCTGGGCAGCCTGCGCTGCAGCGACCGAGGCCGGGCGCCCCACACTCACAGAGTGTGGGGACTGGTTACGCGCCCGGGCCCGCTCCTCACCCGAGAGGACCTCGGCACGCAGCTCGGCCGGTATCACGAAGCGCCACAGGTTGGAGGTCCCCTGGCAGTGGCCGGCGACGGAGCGGTAGCGGTGGGTGCGCTGCACCCACCCGCGCTCGCCGAGCTCTGCCATCCAGCGCCCCGCCGTGCGCTGGCCGGCTCTGGGGTCTTCGCCGTAGTGCTCTTCGCCAAGCACGAGGCGGGCGATCGTGGAGAGCCGCCACCACCCGTCGCTCAGGCGCTTGTCGGCCGCCTGCAAGAGCGCGCCGAGCACCGCCGCCAGGTGAGCCGGCAAGTCTCCCCGTGCCTGGGCGAGCCCTATGGCCCGGCTGGTGCGTTCGCGTTGGTGGCGGTCCCGTCTCTCCGGGTCGAGGGGGAACGCCCGGCACCGGGTGTAGGCCGGTGGCCGCCCCCTTGCAGGATGCCCCTCCGGGAGGCGGTTCCCGCCGCGACGCGCTCGTACCGAGACTCTCGGAGACGGCTGTGCCGGTGTAAGGGCGGGCAGCGAGGCAGAGACGCGGAGGGGCTCGCGCGCTGGCCCGTGCCTTCGGTCCTGCCTCGCTCTGGTGGCCTGTGGTATCGGTCTTCTCCTTCGGTCTGTCTGGCTGTAACGGCGCGCAAAACAGGACCGACGGCTGGGGATGCTTCCCTCAAGGCCTCACAGGAGGTACGCTCATCATGGGCTTGATCCGCGCGTACCTCTCTATGGGCTAGCCGTAGGCGTTTCCGAGGACCGGTTGGCGCCGGTCCTCGTTGCGCGCTTGGGGGTACTTAGCCGCTAGGCGGCTCCTGCTGAAGACGAGACGATTGACCACTCGCCGTCAGGATGGCGGACAGCGCGACCTCGCGCCTCAAGGATCAAGAGGTGCTTGCGGACGTTACCGGGATGGATGTCGCCCCGGTAGTCCGCGATCTCCCCTGGGGTGGCTTTACCCAGTGTCGCCAGAGCCTCCCCAGTGTCGTGCCACGTCGGTCTTCGGCCTCCGAAACGTGGTCGAGATGGGTGCGTAGCTCTCCACTTATGCAAGTCCTCCACGCGCACCAAGAAGATGCCTGTCTCGCTGCGCCGGGCACGCAGGGCCCCGGTCTGGATCGCATGACGCAAGACCCAGTCCCCGCAGCCCACCATCTGCCCCGCTTGTCCCGTTGTCAACTCGATATCGAACGACACACATGTAGTTATAGCGCTGTCGCGCGACAGATCCTGGTATTTGGCCCGCTTCTTCCGAAGCTGGTCGTAGGTTTCCAGCCGCCGTCCCGCGCAGCGTGCTTGATCGGGAAGCGCGAAGTGGGCCGGGACGAACGTTGCAGGTTAGGCCCGGCAACCCCAGACGACAACCCGGTGCCGCCCAGGACGGGCGGCACCGGGGCGTCAGCGGCCGCAGGCCGGTTTTCGCCAGGATGGCGACAGGGGGCCCTGAACTGAGAGCCCGGTAGCCCCGGTTACCAGCAAGCGGCCCGGCTCAGAACCCGAAACCGAGCCCACCGTCCCTGTCCATGCCCCGGCCGGGCCCCCTGTCCCAGCCCAGGTCGTGGTGGTGGCCACGAGCGAGCTCCTGGGCCAGCTCTTGTGCTTCCCTGGCCCGGGCGAGCTCGGCACGTTGGGCGTCCCGAGCAGCGTCGACCGCCTGGACGAGCTCGGGGGCCATGCCCGCTGTAAGGCGCTGTCGACGCTCGGCCAAGCCGGCACGGGCCATCTCCGCCTCAGCGACGAGGCTCTCGCGACGTCCCCGGGCCGACTCGTTGTGCTCCAGCGACCGGGCGCGTCTTTCGTCGCGATCAGCCATACGGCGCTCGGCTGTGCGGGCCGCGAAGCCAGCCTTGTCAGCCTCAGCCTCATGAAAACGCAGCGTCTGGGCCAGCAGCCCCTCGGCCGCCCGCTCGGCAGCCTCCGCCACCGCCTGGTCCCCCCATCGCTCTCCCGGCAGCTGGTGGTACCTCCAGCGCTCAGCCAGCTCGGCCAGGCGGGCCTTGGCCTCGGCCACCCGTGCTGCCCGCTGCCCGAGGAGCCCGGGCCCGGCCGCCACGGCCCTGGCGTCCTCCCTGGCCTGGGAGAACTCGGCCCTGGCCTGCTGGAAGAGCCCTGCGCGGGCGGCTTTGGCGCGCCCTAGCTCCGCCTCGTGCCAGGCAGCCCGGGTCCGGCCGTCCCTGGCCTCGGCCCGGTCGGCCTCGGACTCCGCCCGCCAAGCCGCCTCGTCGGCGACGGGCACGAGGGGCGAGAGGGAGAGCTCATGGGCCAGGTCAGCCTCGATCCTGCGGAGCGTCTCCGCCAGCTCGGCGGCAGAGACCCAGCCGGCTGGGACGACGCCCCGCCCGGGGGCCGGCCGGAGCGCTTCGGCCTCGGCGCGCTCGCGTGCCGCCTCCAGGCCCCGGTCCGCCCGGTCCCGCTTGATGGCGGCAGAGACGACCTCCTTGGCTTCCTCGAGGTCCCCGGCCACGACGTGGAGAGTGTTCTGCCAGCGGCCGCGGGAGGCCCCCACGTAGAGCCCGCCCGAGCTCGTGGCCGTGCTCACCCATGTGGCCGAGCGGGCGGCCGTCACGCCTTGGTTCCCGTAGTCGGTGGCGGCGTAGCCGAGCTGGACTCCGGCAGAGACGTACTCAGGGGGGACGACCACCTGGCGGTGCCTGCCCGCCAGGACGAGAGAGCCGTCCTCTTTCACCTGGCCGACCATCCACGTTTCCCGGTTGGCGACGCCGGCGGCGTTGTCGTTGCGCCGGGTGACGACGCGGTCGCCCCTCCCGATGCGCACGCCGTCCATCCCGACGGCGACGACGTCGTCGTCCACCTCACCGGCCGCCACCCGTAGCATCCTGGCCACCAGGGACACCTCCCTGGCATCGGCGTTGGTGCTGACCGTGACCGCCAGCGCGCCTTCCCGGCCAGCCCGGGCGGCTTCGCCGGCAAGGGCCGCCACCAGCTCGTCGCGGCTTTGGTGCACGACGACAGCCCCACGGGCGACGAGAGCATCGGCGGCGGCGGCCGGCGCTGTGGCTTCCCGCAGCTGCTCGCATACCCCGGCCCAGGCACGATCGGGCACCGTCACGGGCAGGCCGTCGGGCCCCTCCTCCAGGGCGAGGAACCGGTGCACCTCCGCCAGGGTGACCCCCCCCCCGGGCGCCCAGCGGGCGGCCGCCTCCATCACCCCGCCCCTTCCGACCGCCCCCAGCTGGCGGGGGTCGCCCACCAGGCGGAGGCTTGCCCCTGCGCCCCGCACCACTTCGGCGAGGGCTGCCGCCTGGTCGACGCTCAACAGCCCCGCCTCGTCGACCACGACGACCGACCCGGCCGACAGGCGGAGCCCGCCCGGCTGCCCATGGGGGGGCTTGGGCGGAGGCTCCGACATCTCAAGGAGGTCGCCGATTGTCGGCGGGCCGGGCTGGCCCGAAAAGGGGAGGGGGGCGGCCGGGTGGGAATAACGGCCGAGGTCGTCCCAGCGCCAGCCGTAGTCGTATAAGAGCTTGGAGACAGAACTGGCCGGCACCGCCAGTTCTTCGGAGGCCACCTGGGCCGCCTTGCGGGTGGGGGCCAGCACGACGAGGCCCCGGCCCTGGCGCTCCAGGGCCTCTTTGGCGGCGGCCAGCATGGCGGTCTTGCCCGTCCCGGCCGGGCCCACGACGACCTCCAGGCCCGAGGCCCCGGCGACTGCGGCAGCCGCCTCGGCCTGGCCGGCGGAGAGGCCATAGCCCCGGGCGGCTGCCTCCGCCGAGGCGTCCCTGGGCCCCTCGGTGCCGGCGAGGCCCGCCAGGGCGAGGTTGAGGGCCATGTCGGCCTCGATGACAGCAGCGGAGGTGAGGTGCCGGGACATGACGCTCGGGACCTTCCCTTGGCCTTCGAGCACGGAGCGGCACAGGCCCTCGGCCCGGGCGCGGAGGTCCTCGGCCAGCTCGGCGACCGCCTGGGCGTCGCCCACCACCCCGGTAGAGACGAGCGCTTTCTCCGTGGCCGCGGTCAGCTCTGCCGCCGACCAAGCGCTGCGGGCGGCGGAAAGGCCGGCGACCACCTCTGCCGCCAGCGCGTCCCGGCCCACCTGGCCGACCGACAGGGCAGCCGGGAGGGCGAGGGCCGCCCTCCGCCCGGGGCTGAAGTCCAAGCCCACCTCGGCCAATTCGGCCCGTACCCGCTCGGAGAGCTCGGCGGGGCTCTCGGCCACCTTGGCCTTGGCACGCCGTCCGTCCTCCCAGGCCTGGTGGTGCCAGCCGTGCGCCACTCGGGCAGAGGGCTCCTCGCCCGGGTGGGCGGCACGCCAGGCGGCTTCTATCCCCGCTTGGCCGGCTTCGACCTGGGCGGCGCGCTTGGACATGAGCCCGACGGCCTCCCTGGCCTGGTCCACCTCGCCGTCGGCACCCAAGCTGTAGCCCCTCGAGGCGAGAGCCTCCCTGAAGGCCTTGTCGGTGAGGAGCACCCGCTGGCCCAGGGCGTTCACGGAGCGGATGTGCTGGCGGACGGCCACCGAGTGAAGGCTTCGCCAGCTGCCGTCGGGGGCCTTCACCCGGGCGTTCAGCATCAAGTGGACATGGCGGTGGGGGTCGCCTTCACGGGAGGTGAGGTGGCTGACCCGGGCCGTCTCCACCTCCAGGCCGCCGACCTCTGCCTGCGCCCCGGCCGGGCCCACCCGGGTCAGCGCCACCTTGGAGAGGTACTTGCAGATCTCGTCGGCCTGGCGGGCCATCACCCTCTCTAG
>DATJST010000372.1:0-10532 GCA_035503975.1 Acidimicrobiales bacterium
AGCTCGGGGCCCCCGTCGAGGAGCGCGCGCAGGGCCATCTCAGCTAGTTCAGAGGGGCTGAGCTCGTCGCCCGAGCCGGTCACCTCCAGCCCAGCCGGGACCAGGCCGTGCGCCGTTGCCGGGCCGAGCGAGAAGTAGAGCTCGAAAAGGGTGTCGAAGGTGTGCCAGTGGCCCTCTTGCTTGACCAGCGCGGCGGCCAACCCGAGCTTGACCGCTTGTCGGTCCTCGAGTGGCAGGTAGCGCAGGGCGTCGATTGCGTCGATGAACTCGGTCGTGCTGACAGGTACGGCGCAGGCCCGTAGCTCCTCGACGAAGTCGGCCAAGACCTCCAATAGCCCACCGGCGAGATGGCGTCCCGCTCCGCTCGCCGTGACGGGAACGGCCCCGGTCATCCCGTCATCCCGTCATCCCGTCGCCGAGACCAGCTCCTTAGCCGCCCTTTCGATATCGGAGCTGTGTTTGAGGAGCACGTTCAATGTCTCACGGGCAAGGGCACTGTCCAGGCGCGAAACGCCGAGCAGGACCAATGTGCGCGCCCAGTCCAACGTCTCGGACACCGAAGGCGGCTTTTTGAGCTCCAGCGCCCGTACCAGCTTTACCGTCCTTACGACCTGGTCGGCGAGCGACTCCTCGATCCCGTCGACCTTGGTCATGACGATCTCGCGCTCGCGCTCGACCGTGGGATAGTCAAGGTGCAGGAACAGGCAGCGCCGCTTGAGCGCTTCGGACAGTTCACGTGTGTTGTTGGACGTGAGGAAAACCAAGGGCACCTGCTTGGCTTTGACGGTGCCCATCTCCGGCACCGACACCTGGTAGTCGGAAAGCACCTCCAGGAGCAGCGCCTCGGTCTCCACCTCGACCCGGTCCACCTCGTCGATGAGCAGCACGACGGGGTCATCGGCCCGGATCGCCTCGAGCAGCGGCCGTGGCAGCAGGAAGGGCTCCGAGAAGATGTCGGCTTCCAGCTCCTCCCAGCTCTCGTCCCGGCGTGTCACCTGCTCAGCTTGGATCCGCAGCAACTGCTTCTTGTAGTTCCACTCGTAGAGCGCTTTCGCCTCGTCCAGCCCCTCATAGCACTGAAGCCGGATGAGCCGCGCACCGGTCATCTCGGCCACCGACTTGGCGAGTTGGGTTTTGCCGGTCCCGGCCGGACCTTCGACCAGGACGGGCTTGCCTAGGCGGTCAGCCAGGAACACCACCGCCGCGATCCCTTCGTCGGCCAGGTACCCCACCCGGCGGAGGGCGTCGTTGACCGCGCGAGGGCTCTCGAAGCGCGGCCCGCTGGCGGCGGGTTCGGTCATCGGGCAATCTTACGAGGGGCCCTGTGCTCAACGCCGGCCAAATTCCGGCTCCCTGGCGGTGCCTATCCTCGCACTTGCCCGGTCCCTGTCACGACGTACTTGGCCGTGGTCAGTTCGCGGAGCCCCATCGGCCCACGGGCGTGCAACTTTTGCGTGCTGATGCCGATCTCAGCCCCGAAGCCGAACTCCTCGCCGTCGGTGAAGCGCGTCGATGCGTTGACCACCACGGCGGCAGCGTCCACTTCCTGCGTGAAGCGCTGCGCGGCGGAGAGGTCCCGGGTGACGATGCATTCGGTGTGGCCGGTCCCGTAGCGCCTTATGTGCGAGATAGCTGACCCCAGGTCGTCGACCACCTTCACGCTGAGCGTCAGGTCGAGGTACTCGCGACCCCAGTCGTCGTCAGTGGCCTCCTCCATCGCCGGGACCAGAGCCCGCGCCGCCTCGTCGCCGAGCAGCCGTACACCGGCCATGGCCTCGGCCGCCGCGGGCAGGAAACGGGAGGCGACGTCGCGGTGCACGAGCAATGACTCGGTAGCGTTGCACACGCTCGGCCGCTGGGTCTTGCCATTGACGACGATGGCCAGCGCCATGTCCAGGTCAGCCGCGGCGTCAACGTACACGTGGCAATTGCCGTCACCGTCTAGAACATAGGGCACCGTGGCGTTCTCCAGCACAGCCTGGATGAGGGCCGGGCCGCCTCGTGGGATGAGGCAATCGACCACTTCGCGTAGCCGCATGAACTCCCGGGCCGACTCGTAGCTCGTGTCTTCGACCAGGACCACGGCATCCTCGGGCAGGCCGGCTTTGGCGATGCTCTCGCGCAGGACGGCGGCTATAGCCCGGTTGGAAGCAAGGGCGCCGGAGCTGCCCCGCAAAAACGCGGCATTGCCGGACTTGAGGCACAAGGCGGCGGCGTCGCTCGTCACGTTGGGCCGGTTCTCGTAGATGATCGCCACTACCCCGAGCGGGACACGGACCTTCTCGATGCGCAAACCGTTCGGGCGCACCCAGCCGGCTATCACCTCTCCGACCGGGTCGGGCAAGGCGGCGACCTTGCGTAGCCCGGACGCCATCGCGGCGACGCGGCCTTGGGACAGGCGCAGCCGGTCCAGCACGGCGGCCGGGGCCCCGGTGGCTTGGGCACGTTCGAGGTCGGACGCGTTGGCGCTCAGTACGTCGTCGGAGCGCTCATCCAGCAGCTCGGAGGCCGCCACGAGCGCGGCGTCCTTGCTCGCGCTCGATGCTAAAGCCAAGGCCAGGCTGGCTTTCTTGGCCCGATGGCCGAGCATGGCAACGGTCCTCACCTGGCGACCGTAGCTTAATTCCCAGCGGGGCCGCCGGCAGCACTGGTACCGTGCTGTTGCGCTACCGCCCCGGCTCGTGGCCCAACCGCGACCCGCATTATCAGCCGCTACAGGCTCAGCGGCCCGACCTTCCCCAGGAAGAGGTGAACCCATGTACCCGCGCCTTATCGAACAATTGAACGCGCTCCGGCTCCAAGAACTGCGCTCCACCCGCATAGGTACTGGCCTTGCCGAAGGTCGCGGGCGCACCGCAGCTCGGGCCCTCGCGCCCGTGCCTCCCGCGGGGGCCGCTCCTGGCCCGACCACGCCCGAGCAGCACCGCCCGCGGCGGCCACTCGACTTGAGCGAGCGCGCTGCCCGAGCGGTACGGCCGCGGGCGCGGGTATAGGGGCATAGCGGGTATAACTGTGCCGGTACACCCATGCGGGCCGTCAACCACGTGGCGGTGGCGGCCCGCGCCAGGAGAGAAAAGGCTAATCAACGGGCTCAGGGCCAGGCTCGGCCACGTCGTCGTGGCCTTCAGTGACAACCGCCGGCGCGATCTCTTCACCCAGGTAAGCCATGCGTACACGGTCATCTCGTAACAAGATGTCGGCCTTGTCCTGGAGCACGATGCTCCCCGTCTCCAAGACATAGCCCCTGTCGGCGAGCTCGAGCGCCTTGGCCGCGTTCTGCTCTACGAGCAACAGGGTCACGCCCTGGTCACGGATGGTGCGCAGGATATCGAAGATGACTTGGACCACGAGCGGCGCCAGGCCCATGGACGGCTCGTCCAGCAGCAACAGCCGCGGCTCCGCCATGAGCGCGCGAGCAATTGCCAACATTTGCTGCTCTCCGCCCGAGAGGTTGCCACCCTGCTGCTTGCGGCGCTGTTTCAAAATAGGAAATAGCTCGTATGCGCGCTCCAAGCCCTCCCCAGTCGTGTGGCGCTTGTGAAAAGCGCCGATCTCCAGGTTCTCGACCACAGTCATCTGCGGGAAGATCCGCCTGCCTTCGGGCACATGGCTTATGCCGAGCTCGACGATGGAGTGGGCGGGCATGCGCGAGATGTCGGTGCCGTCGAAACGAACGCCACCCGCGACCGCGTGGTGCAGCCCCGAAATCATACGCAGCGTGGTCGTTTTACCCGCCCCGTTTGCTCCCAGCAAGGTTACGATCTCACCTCGGTCAACCGAGATGGTGAGGTCGTGGATAGCGGGCACCGCCCCGTATCGGACCTGTGCTCTGGTGACTTCGAGCATGGTCATCGGTGGCCGTCGCTCCGTCCGTCCCGAGCCGCCTCGGAACCCAGGTACGCGCTGATGACGGCGGGGTCCCTTTGGATCTCGAGCGGCGGCCCTTCTGCTATGACCTGGCCGAAGTTGAGCACGATGATCCGGTCGGCCACTGACATAACCAATTTCATGTCATGTTCGATGAGCAGCACGGTGATGCCGAGCTCATCGACGACCTTTCGCACCAGCCCCGCCAGCTCAACCTTCTCAGCCGGGTTCGTGCCTGCGGCCGGCTCGTCCAGCAACAGGACCTCCGGGTTGGTGCCGAGCGCACGGGCGATCTCGAGGCGCCGGCGGCCGCCGTAGGGCAAGGCGCTCGCGAGGTGGTTCGCCCACGCACTCAAGCCTACGAAGCGTAAGAGCTCAAGGGTTCTTTCGTCGCCCTCGTGTTCCTCGCGCCGCGCCCGCGGGGAGCGGAGCATTGCGCCCAAGGGGCCGACGTGCTGCCTGGCCTCGACACCGATCTTTACGTTCTCGAAGGTCGTAAGGGCATTGAACATGCGTGATGTCTGGAACGTACGCGCCACACCCAAGCGGCTGACCTTGTACGGCTTCAAGCCCACAATGCCCACTGTCCGCCCATGTTTGGAGGTAAACCTGATCGATCCCTGTTGGGGGTGGTACACACCGGTGAGGCAGTTGAACAAGGACGTTTTACCCGCACCATTGGGGCCTATCACCGACAGGACCTCTCCGCGGTGCAGTTGGAGCGACACATCGCGCAGGCTCGTGACGCCGCCGAAGCGGAGCGTTGTGTGCTCGACCGAAAAAACGACGTCAGCCGTGCCAGCTGCGGCGGCGACCGGTCCTGTGGTGGTCACCTCTCAGCTCCCCGTTCCGTCTCGGTCCATGCGGTCTCGGTCCATGCGGTCTCGGGTCATTCAGTTTCTGGCCCGACGTAACCAGGCTCATCGAGAGAGAGCTTGCCGTAGGACGACGGCAGTTCCTCTCCCATGGAGACGATCCGGACCGGCCCGCCCGGGGCCTCGGGATGGCCGATACCTTCTTCGGTGAGCAGGATCTCGCGACGCCGGCGGCGCGACGGGACCACGCCTTGGGGACGGAAGATCATGAGCAGGATCAGTAGCGCGCCCAAATATATGAACTCGTCCTGCTGGTCGTAGCCCGAGAACTGTCGGTAATTCAGGTATTGAGGCAACCACTGGATAATGAATGCACCCACCACCGCGCCGGCTATCGAGCCCATCCCGCCAAAGATCACGAATACCAGCACCAAGATCGACGTCTGGACGGTGAAATCGGTAGGCACAAGGCTCTGCACCTGGCTTGCGAAAAAGAGCCCGGCGAAGCCCGACGTAGAGGCGCCGATGGCGAAGGCCATCACCTTGTACTTCAAGGCATTTATGCCCAGTGAATCGGCCGCCACCTCGTCTTCGCGGACTGCGGTCCAGGAGCGCCCTACACGGGAATGCTCGAGGTAACTGAACGCCACCATAAAGACGATCGCCACCGCCAGGATCAGGTAGTAGTAAGGCAGGACGGTGCCGACCCACTTGTACCTGACGGAGAACAAATGGAACGAGAACTGGGGTATGAAGCCGGGGGTACCGCCGGGGCCACCGGTCACGCCGGTGAGGTTGTTGGCGATGTCCTGGATGATCTCCCCGAAGCCAAGCGTGACGATAGCGAGGTAGTCGCCCCGGAGCCGCAGGGTGGGCGTGCCCAACAGCACGCCGGCGAGCATGGCGGCGACTATGGAGAACGGTACAACCCAAAAGGGGTTGAGCAGGAAGGGAGGTGCGACCGGCAAGGCCCCGGTGAAATAGGCCGTTACGTACGCGCCGATCGCCCAAAAGGCGATGTAGCCGAGGTCGAGCAACCCGGCGAAGCCAACAACCACGTTGAGGCCCATCGCCAAGAGGACGTAGATGGCAACCTGGGTGGTTAGGATCGACTGGACACCAGGGTTCATGTGCAAAGGCCATTCGATCGCCACGACGAGGGCGGCCATCGTAAACGCGGCCTTACCGTAAGCGAGCTTGGGCGGCTTGGTGAGCACGGTGGGCCGGTAGCCACCGGCAGCCGGGAGGGAGCCTCCACGCGCTCTGGCGAGGTCCAAACCTCCCCATGCAACGCAGCCCAGCGCCAAGGCGCCCCCGATGCACATCACTGCTATACCGGCCGGGCCGTTATGGGGCAGGACATGAATGGAAGCCAGCCAATGGGCCACCGAATGCCGCCCGGTGGCGTGCCACATGGGCCAAGTCGTCGACATCAGCCAGCCGTACGCGAGCAGCACGGCGGCAACGCTCGCTGTAATACCACGCTGGCGCCTCGGGATTATCGTCTTACGCCACAACGCGACACCAAAGAGAAGGGCTTCGACCAGGCTCAGGCTCACGGCCGCCCACATGGCGCCGCGCCCGAGGGGCCGTGCGTGGGTCACGACACCGATCGAGTTCAGGTACCTCGACACGCGGTCGTGCACCCAGGCGAGAGCTCCATAGCAGGCTAGGAAGCCATAGGCGCACAAACGGGCCGCTCTCAGGGACCTCGAGCGGAGGACGTAAAAGACCAACTCGATCACCGCCAGCAGGCAGCCGACCTGGATGCAGACGCCGCCTTTCCAGGTGTCGCTCGGCGAGATCCATGAGACCCAGGCAAAACCAGCGGCGACAGTCGCGGCGGCGGCAGAGAGGCGCACCCAGCGACGGCTGGTGGCGGCAAGGGCCAATTCACGGTCACGGCGGGCCAGAGCGATGAGCTGCGTGCCGAACGACTGCCAGGCCCACACGGTTGCCGAGAGCAGCAGGCCCAGTCCCAGGAACCAAAAGAGCCTCGGGAATTGCAGCGACCCGGTGAAACCGGAAGCGGGAGCGGTGAAAGTTCCTTCTGGTCCTGTCATGAGGGCAAGCACGAGAGATCCGGCGAAGCACACTCCCGTGCGCCGCACCAACGGGCTCCGGGTGAGGTCGGCGAGCTGGAGCGGCCGGTGTGCGGGGTTGCCCGAAGCGCTGCCAGTGGACAGGGCAGGCCCGCCGCCAGGCTCGGCCGAGCTCACGCCTCCCTCCCGAGCCGCTCACCGAGGAGCCCGGTGGGTCGGAACAGCAACAGGGTCACCAGCACTCCGAAAGCGATCACGTCCTGCCACTCTGCGGACACCCAGCGCAGGGGAACGCTCTCGAAGATGCCGAGGAGGAGCCCGCCGACCATCGCCCCGCGGATGTTGCCGATGCCCCCGAGGACGGCGGCCGTGAACGCTTTCAACCCCGGCACAAAGCCCATGGTGTAAATGACACCGAACTGGAGCCCGAACAGGAAACCGGCGACGCCACCCATGAGCCCACCAATGATGAAGGTGAGCGAGATAGTCCGGTCGATGTGGACCCCCATGAGGCTCGCCGTCTCGGCATCCTGGGCGACCGCGCGGATCCCCATGCCGAGCTTGGTCCGAGTGACGAACAGGTCGAGCACGATCAGGAGGACGACGGCGACCACCATGGTGAGCACCCAGTCGGATTGCACGCCGACGCCGCAAAGGTAGAACGAGTCCCCGCTCATCACGCTCGGCGTGGGGATGTAGGCCGTCGTTGAGCGCCCAAACTCCTTGCCGGCGAGGTTGAAAAGGAAGTAGGACGCGCCGATGGCGCTGATGAGGTAAGTGAGCCGGGGAGCATTGCGTTTGCGGAGCGGGCGGTAGGCGACGCGCTCGAGCAGGAACGCCGCCGCCCCGCCGGTGCAGGCCCCGGCCACGATCCCGAGCAACATTGACCACATGGCCCAGAAACCGTTCGGGCTCGACGAACCGAGCACGGCACGCATAACGAACAAGCCACCGAAGCCGCCCGACATCATGACTTCTGAGTGCGCGAAATTGATCAGCCGCAGCACGCCATAAACGAGGGTGTAGCCCAGCGCCAGCAGCGCGTAAAGGAAGCCGTTGGCGATTCCGCCAACTATCAGCGAGACCCAGATGTTGTTCTGAACGAGATAGGTCGGGCAGTGCATGTGGTCAAAGGCAGATTTCTGGGACCGTCTATACCGGGGCTAGCGACTACAAGCCCATATTCGGAGAAGGGCCGGGCACCCCGCGCGGGGTGCCCGGCACCTTGCCCGTTACAGAGGGACGCTACTCGAGGCCCAGTTCGACGAACTTGCCGTTTTTGACCTGGTAGATGTAGATGGCGCCGCCATTGATGTTGCCGTCCGGGAGGAAGGAAACCGTCTTGGTGATGCCCACATAGCTGATCTTGTGAAGTTCGTTGACCACGTTCAAACGGGTGATAGCCATGGTCCCGCTCTTGCCGGAAGCCAAGATCTTCATCGCGTCGATTATGACGTTGGTGGCGTCATATCCCTCGGGCGAGTAGATGGCGGGCGCGAAGTGCGCCAGCTTCGAGAACCCGGCTGAGAAGGCTTTATCGGCTGACGTGTTGCCGACGACGGCGCAAGGGCAGCTGGCGTAAACACCGTTGGCCGCGCTCTGCGGGTTGGTGCTCGATACGAGCGCATCGCTCTCGCTGCCGTCACCGCTCATGACCTTGCCCGTGTAGCCAGCCTTATGAAGGGCACCGAGCAAGAGGCCGAGGTCGCAGTAGTAACCACCGTAGAAGAGGATTTGTGGCTTGGCGTTTACGACCGTGGCGGCATCGTCGGGGTACTGCGTCGGGCTGCCGTTGCCGTCACCGCATTGGGTGGTGCCAGGGAAGGTGCCGGTAGTCACCTTGACACCATCTTTCTTGGCTTGCCCTGCAAAAGCACCGGCGAGCCCGGCGCCATAGGTGCTGGCATCACTGACAACCATGATGTTGGTGTAGTGCATTGTCTTTACCACGTAATTGGCATCGCTCGGCCCTTGGATGTTGTCGCCGGCAACGTCGCGGAAGAAGTTGTGCCAGCCTGAAGTTGCGAGCGCCGGGTTGGTGGCCGATGGGCTCACGGTCGCGAGGTTGTGGGCACTAAAGGTCGGCTCGGCGGCCTTGGTGGCGCCCGAGAACATCGGGCCTACGACACCGATGACGGACGGATCGGAAACAAGCTCTTGGGCCGTCGTGGGGGAGATCGTCGCCGAGCCCTGGTCGTCCTTCTTCACGAAACTGAGCGTGAAGGGCAGGTTCCCGAACGTCTTGCCCGCGTTTGCCTGGTCGATGGCGAGCTCGACCGCGTACAGCACGTTGAGGCCCAATTGCGGGCTGTTCACCGTGAGCGGCCCCTCGAAGGCGATAGTGAAGTTTGGTTTGCTGGCTGCTGTAGCCGGCGCTGCGACGGCGCCCAGCGACAAGGCTGAGGCAGCGACGGCAGCAGCCACTGCGACTGCTCTCTTAGGGAGAGATTTGTACATGCGTCCCCTTTCGTACACGCATGCCTGACGACATCCAGAGGGTCCCTGGCGCAGGAGCGTGATGGTGTGGTACTAGCAGTAGGCACGTGCGCGCCGTGTTCAGCTCACGGCCCGACTGGCCAGTTATGTCTGCGCTTGGCATTGACGCCAGAGTTTAGAGTGGGCCCGACCCGGCTCACCAGGCGGCGTGCACTATTATCCCGATTTTGTCAATGGTGCACCCTGGCGGCGCAGGGAGCGTTGAGACGCGTCGTGGCGGTGCCAGGAGCGGCGCGCCGGACATAGCTAGGTACCGGCACCTCCTGGCTACTGGAACACGCGTTCAGTGGGCCTGGCGCCCGAAGACGGCGCACTCACTAAGGGCCGGGCTAGGCCTAAGGGAGCAGTGCGAGCTTGCCGTTCGCCTGACCCGCGGCCAAGCGCTCGTGTGCTTTGGCGGCTTCGGCCAACGGGTAAGTCCCGCCCATGAAGACCTGCAACTTGCCCTCTCCGGCCAGGCGGACAAGATCGAGCCTGGCAGCGGACCGGATCTCGCTGCCGGGATCGGCTCCGGGCCCACCGCCGAGTGCCTTGATGCCTGCGGCAGGAGCACGCCCGAAGGCGGCGATGGTGGCGATCCGCGCCTGGTCCTTGACAAGCGCAAGCGATACGTCGACGGCTTCGTCTGTGCCCACTGTGTCGATGGCCGCGTCGTACCCCTGGGGGGCGGCCGCCTCGGCTCGTTGCTCGAGCCCTTCGCCGTAGGTGATCGGCGTGGCACCGAGCTGGCGCAGCCGTTCATGGCTCCGTTCGGCTGCCGTCCCGATGACGACGGCGCCGCGCGCCACGGCCAGCTGGACGACCATCAGGCCCACGCCGCCCGCTGCACCATGGACCAACACCGTGTCGCCCCTGCCGACGGCCGTGGCAGCCAGGCAGTGGGACGCCGTCGTGCCGGCCAGCATGAGGCCGGACGCTTCCGCGAAAGTCAAGTTCGCGGGCTTGTGCACTACGTCTCCAGCAGGGACGACCAACTCGGTGGCGTAAGCGCCAGGCACGCGGTACGCGATGACCTCGTCGCCCACCGCGACCAGGCTGTCGAGGCCAGCTCGGGCACCCTCGCCCACGGCCGCAACCACCCCGGCCGCTTCCCAGCCGATGCGCATAGGCAATCTCGACGGGTCACGGCCGTACACGCCCCGGTACTGCTTGTAGTCAGTCGGGTTCACCCCGGCTGCCTTCACCTCCACGAGCACCTGGCCTGGCCCGGCGCTCAGCTGGCCGATGTCAACCAACGCGAGCACCTCCGGGCCGCCGTACGCGTTCGCAACGATTGCCTTTGCCATGACGCGTGCAACCGGCGGCAGAGAAC
>DATJST010000373.1:0-11294 GCA_035503975.1 Acidimicrobiales bacterium
GCCGGGATCAACGTCACCGGCCAGCCGGCGGTGTCACTGCCCGTGCACATGAGCGCGGCAGGCGTACCGCTCGGCGCCCAACTGGTGGGAGGCCCCTTCGACGAGGCTCAGCTCTTGCGGGTGGCGGCCCAGCTCGAGGAAGCCCTGCCCTGGGAGGGCCGCCGCCCGGCCCTTTGAGCGCCGTCGCCCGCCGGCCTGCAGGTTATCCTCGGAGGCGAAGGAGGACGAGTGTGCGAAACTACTCGCGACTACCCGCTGCTGGTCTTTTTTTCTTCCTGAGCGCGTGGGTTTTGATGATCTTCGCCGGTATCACCAGCGCCAAGCTTGGGATCAGACCGTTCGGCTACGTGACGGCCATGATCGTCACCATCGGGCTATGGCTGGTCATGGCCCCAGCGGTGGGTGCTGTGGCCGGCCGCGG
Source organism: Acidimicrobiales bacterium (assembly GCA_035503975.1). Lineage (GTDB taxonomy): Bacteria > Actinomycetota > Acidimicrobiia > Acidimicrobiales > Palsa-688 > DATJMJ01. Next base: position 422 of record DATJST010000373.1, read on the forward strand.
CCGGCGCAAGACTTGAACCGTACTCGGCGCGCTCGAGGCGCGGGCTCCCACCGGGCCGAGTGGTCCAGGCCGGGGCGCTCGACGCGCGGGCTCCCACCGGGCCGGGTGGTTCAGGCCGGGACGGGCGCCAGCTCGCTCGGCTCGGTGCGGACCACGAAGTCCTTGCGCCGGATGAGCAGCGCGGCGCCGAGCGCTCCGGCCAGCGCCACGACACCGGTGATGAGCACTAGGTCGTTGACGGCCGACGCGAAGCTTGCCTTGATTGCCGCGGCCAGGTAGCCCTGCAGGTGCGGCGGCGTGCTGTGGATTGCCTGGCCGACCTCGCCCTGGCGCAGTGCCGTTACCAGCTGGCCGGTGCGGCGGGCCAGAGCAGGTACGCCTGCCAGCCGCGACCCCAGCTTGGACTGGATCTCCGGAGCGAACACCGAACCCAGGGCGGCCACCGAGACGGCAAAACCGACCTGGCGGAAGGTCGAGTTCACCCCCGAGGCCATACCGGCTCGCTGCGGGCTGACCACGCCCACCGCGGTCGAGGCGAGCGGTGGGTTGACTAAGCCCGACCCGACTCCCGAGACGATCAGGCCCGGCAACAAGTGCTCCCACGTGCTGGTCCCGGACAAGCCCGTCATAAGCAGCAACCCCAGGCCGACCAGGGCGAGCCCCGGTGCTATGAGGTAGCGGACGGGCACGTGCTCGCTCAAGCGGCCCGAGACGGCGGCCGCCACGAACATGCCTCCGGTCGAGGTGAGCAGGTAGAGCCCGGTCCGCAAGGCCGAGTAGCCGAGGATGTCCTGCAGGTAAATGACCAGGTACAAGAACATGGCGAAGAGTGAACCGTTCATCGTGAAAGCCGACACCAGGCCGCCAACGAAGGTGGGTGTGCGGAACAGCGACAAGTCGAACATCGGGTGGCGCCCTCGTGCTTCGACGGCCACGAAGCCGACCAGGAGCACCGCACCGGCCGCGAGCGTGACGATGACCGAGCCGTGGCTCCACGAGGTCTCGCTGGCCCGGATCAGACCGTAGACCAGGCTTATCAGCCCGGCCGTCAACAGCACGAAGCCCGGCCAGTCCGGTTGGCCCGGATGGGCGTCGCGCGATTCGTCGACCTTCCAGATCGTCACCACCACGCCGGCAACCCCGATAGGGACGTTGACCAGGAAGATCCCCCGCCATGAGATGCCCGTGGTGATCGCCCCGCCGAGGATCGGCCCGAGCGACACCGCCACACCGGTGATCGCCCCCCAAACCCCGAAGGCCACTCCGCGGTCCTTGCCTCGAAAGGCATGGGCAAGCAAGGCAAGGGAGGTGGCGAACATGATGGCACCGCCGACGCCCTGGCCGCTGCGCGAGATGATCAGCATCACCGGTGACTGGGCCAGCCCGCAGGTGAGTGACCCGAGGGTGAAGATGACCATGCCGATGGCGAACAGCAGGCGCCGCCCGTAGCGGTCGGCCAGTACTCCGGCGGTGAGCAAGAGCGAGGCCAGCGTCAGAGCGTAGGCGTCGATCACCCACTCGACGTCGTTGAAGTCGGCATGCAGGCCGGTCTGGATTGGTGGCAGTGCTACCACCACGATGGTCACGTCGAGCAGGAGCATGAACGTGCCCGTGCACACGGCGAGCAGGGTCCACCATTTGTTTTCCATCAGCAGCCTCCTGTTGGCCACCGTCGAGCGCGAGCAGGTACACCGCCATTGTGCCCTGCGGGTGTGACTTTTGGCCGGGGCGTTGCCGGCGTCGCTCGTGGGGGCCCCGGCCGGTGCCGGTGCCGGTCTCAGCGCAGCTGGAGGAAACCCTGGTGGAGCAGCAGCACCTCGTCGAGCAGGCCCACCTTGGAGAGATAGGCCTCGTCCAGGTGGAGCCGGCGGCTGGCCGGGCAGACGAGAGGCACGTTATCGACCAAGCCGCGGGCGCCCGGCTCGTCCCAGAGTTCCCCGGGCGAGCTGACGACGAAGTCGGCTACGCGCACCATGTCCACCAGCTCGCGCTCGCTCCCGCCGTCGGACCCTTCTCGTTGGAAAGTGACAGCCTCGACCACGTGGTAGCCGAGCCCCCACAACGACAGCAGGTGACCCCCGATGACTGGGTAGGTGGTCCCCATGCGGCGGGCCTCGGCTTCGGCGGGGTCGGCCCCGGCGGCGACTTCGGCTGCGATCTCGGTCAACAGCTGGGGCGCTCGTTCGGCCACGACAAGCTCCCCGACAGCGTGCAGAGTTCCCACCACGTTCGCCTCGCACTTGGTCGCGCTGGTGCGGGCGAGCTGGGTCATGGTGCCGGACACGGCCAGTGAATGGGCGTTGAAGGCGGCGAGCCAGTCGGCCGGCAGCAGCGGGCTCGGAGTGAAAGCCCTGAACACCGATCCAGCCAGGGCAAAGTCCCGCAGGGCCTCGATCCCGAGGTAGGCGACGGCTTGGCGCAGGTCGCGGATCTCAGTGCGCAAGCCAAAAAAAGCTGAATTAACGAGCTGGAGGATCTTGGCGACAATTGCCACGTCGGTGCTCATCACGTCCGCGATCTCGCTCAGCGAGCACTCCTCGTCCGAGAGGGCTTGGTCGACTGCGGCCAGGGCCGAAGGCATGCTTGGCAATGCGCCGACCTGGGCCACGACCCTCTGGGTGGCCTCGCTGAACAACTTGGCCTGTAGTTCTGTCGCCCGCCTGACGGTCCGGGTCAGCGTGCCGGGCCCGCACGCCTTGCTCAGGCACTGGTTGGCCACCGGCAGGGCGCTGAGCTGCGCCCCCTTGTCGCCCGGGCTCGTCAGGGCGATGCGCGCCGTTCGGGGGTACTGCATCTTGGCCAGCCGCAGGAAGCTCGCCGCGCTCATCCCCGAGAGCGGCGTGCTGGTGACGATGGCGTCCACCGGCCGTTCGGCCATGACGTGCAGGGCGACGTCGCCGCCCGGTACGAACGACGTCTGCCAGCCGTCGCCGATCCTGCCGAACGCCTCCTTCAAGATGGTGAGGCCCGCCTGGTTGTCATCAACGAACATCACAGAGACCATGAGAGGTCCTTCCTCGGGGAGCGCAAGCGCTGGGTACTCTTACGCCGGGCCGTCCGGCGCTCAGGCGGCGGTGTGCTGCTTCGCCAGTACTGATCGGCATGTTGGCAGATCTTCCAAAGAGTGCCGACATTCCTGGCCACGCTGCGCGCGCAGGCGCGGACCGCCACAGGACCAGTGGTCTAGACCGTTGGGCCCTGGGGGGCATTGGCGGGCGCTGCCCGGGCCGGTGGGAGCGCTCCGGCCTGCGGCGCCGCTACCTGGGGTAGCGCGGCGCCCAATTTCGCAAATTACCGACGGCCGGGAGCGGCTACAGGAAGCCGAGGTGCTTGGGAGGCCACATCTTCACGAACGCCCGCCCGACGATGTAGTTGCCCGGCAACGGGCCCCAGTAACGGGAGTCGTCCGAGTTCATGCGGTTGTCGCCCATGACGAAGTAGTCGCCACGAGGCACCGTGTAGGGGTTGGGCAGGCTCGCCGTGCCGGGGCCCGAGACCCAGGTCGTGCAGTAGGCCGAGCTGCGCTCCCACCACCCGCTCGGCAGGTACGGTTGCGCCAGTTGCTTGCCGTCCACGTACACCCGGCAATTGGACACAGAAACGGTTTGGCCACCGGTGGCGATGACCCGCTTGATCAGGTCGCCGACGTCAGAGGAAGTGTCGGCGGGCGGCCGGCGGAACACGACAACGTCACCCGTGTGCACTGAGTGGAAGTCGTAGGAAAGCTTGTTTACGAGAATGCGGTCGCCTGGCCACAGAGTGGGCTCCATCGACCCCGACGGGATGTAAAAGGCCTGAATGGCAAAGGTCTTGATGATCAGCGCGGCCACCAGCGCGACTACGACGATCACAACCCACTCGACCAGGGCACGGTGACGGCGCTCCGGCGGCGGCGCCGGCTGCTCCTCGGTCGGGGCAGGCCGACCGGCCTCGGTCGTCTGCGGTTCGGCCTGGGTCACAAGGTGTCACTTTTGGTCATGAGCCGCCCGCCTCGGGGCCGTCCGCCTGGGTCACAACTTAGAGGTTACCTGGCTAGGGGCGGCCTTGCCGGCGGGCGGCGCAGCGCAGCGACGTCAGCGGCGGGGGACGAGGCCGCCGCTGAGCACGCGGACCGCCCCGAGGAGGCCGACGCTTTCGAGGTAGGAGTCCTCCAGGTCGTCGCTCTGGCTGGCCAGGCAGACCCAGTCAGCCGGGCGTGGTCCGGCCAGGTCGATCTCGGCCAGCTCGGCGAGCTCGCGGTCGGGGGAGGGACCAGCCTCGCTGCCCACGACGAGGTCGGCCACCCTGACCACGTCGCTCAGGTCGGGGTCGTGCGCCGGGCCGGCCCATACGTCGCGTTGGCAGGTGATCGCCTCGACGATGTGGTAACCCATGCCCCACTGCGAGAGCAGGTAGCCGCCGATCACAGGGTAGGTGGTGCCGATGTGGCGGGCTTCGGCCTCGTCGCAGCGGGCACCGGCCGACACCTCGAGGGCGATGTCGAGCAACTTCGCCGGGGCGCGCTCGGCCACTACCAGCTCGCCGATGCCGTGGAGCATGCCCGCTACGCTCGCCTCGCACTGAGCCAGGCTCGTCCGGACCAGGCGAGTGGCGGTGTCGGCGACCGACAGGGCGTGGGCGTTGAAGGTGTTGAGCCATTCGTCCGGCAGCAGGGGGCTCGGCCTGAAGGCCCGGAACACGGCCCCGGCCAGGGCGAAGTCACGCAGCGTCTCGATGCCCAGGTAGGCGACCGCCTGGCGCAGGTCCCTGATCTCGGTCCTCAGGCCGAAGAACGACGAATTGACGAGTTGGAGGACTTTGGCCACCATGGCGACGTCGGCGCTCATGATCTCGGCGATCTGGGCCAACGAGCAGTCCTCGTTGGACAGAGCCGCATCCAACGCGACCAGGCTGGAGGGCAGGCTGGGCAGTACTCCGACCTCGCCGGCAAGGCGCTGGGTGGCTTCGCTGTACAGCTTGCCTTGGAGGCGCGTTGTGCGTTCGACGACCTTGGTCAGCACCTCGGGGCCGCACGCCCGGCTCAGGCACTGGTTGGCCACCGGCAGGGCGCGCAGCATGGCGCTGCGGTCGCCAGGGCTCGAGAGCGCGATGCGGGCAGTCCGCGGGTGCTGCTGCTTGGTGAGCCGGAGGAGGCTGGCGGCGCCGATGCCCGTGAGCCGGGCGCTCGTCACCACGGCGTCGACTGGCCGCTCGGCCATGGCATCGAGGGCGGCACCGGCACCATGCACGAACTGGGTGTCCCAGCCATGGGGCTCATTGCCGTAGGCATCGCGCATTGCCCTTAGGCACGCGGCGTCGTCGTCAACGAACAGCACAGAAACCATCCCTGGTCCTTCCTTGCTCCGACGGGCCTGGCTCGGCACTCCTGTCGCGCAGCCGGTGCCCGCTTGGTTGGACAGCAACACTTCTTCGCTAATGCCTTCTTATTCGGCAAGTGGCCCAGCTCACCCAAGCAAAACGCGAACATTTCACGCCACGGAGCGCGGTCGGCGTGTTCGGCGCAAGCCACGCCCGCCGTGAACGGCGGCACACGCAATTAACTCACTCGCAGAATATTCTAACTGGCTGGCAGAATATTCAATCCCGCGGTGCGAGCACCCGGAACTCGGCGTGGTACCAGGCCAGCGCTTCGCCAGCGCGGCCGACCTCGACCGCTTCCACTTGGGCCTCGACGAGAAGTGACCAACCGAAGGCCTTCACCGACGCCGTTCGGCACAAGGCCCGGTCGGCAACGATGTCGAGCAGCGGCCCGTGAAGCGACGTCCGGTGGGCGAGCATCTCGCTCGGCGCGGGGGTGACGCCGGCGAAGTGAAGGGCTAAACGCCGGTGCTGGGAGCCGAGCACGTGCACCACGAAGCGCCCCGGCCCCGTGGCGACGGCATCGGCCAGTTCGCTGGTAGGGGCGATCACGCCGGCCAGCATGGCGGGCTCACCCGCGCTCATGAGCACGGAGGAAACCGTAAGCCCCACAAGGTCTTCGCCGGTGGCTGGGGTGGGTGCGAGCCACACCGTTACGGGCATGACGAGGTGGCCACGCAGCCGGCGCAAGGGGTCGCGCGCTTCGGGCGGACCGGCCCACGGGTCGCCGTAGTGCAGGCCGGCACCGCTCATCCGCGCAAAGTTTATGGTCAGGGAGTGGGTGCGGCCACAAGCTGCACCTCGCCCACTTCCCGGCTGCCATCGGGCTCCACCCAGCCGAGGCGCAGACGGGCACCGACTCTCGAGCGGCTGACGAGGCTGCCCAGCTGCTCGGGCGACGTGATAGCGCTCCCGTCGCTCGTGACGATGACGTCGCCCACCGCCAGGCCCGCGGCCGCCGCCGGCGTCCCCGGCTCGACCCCGCTGACAACGGCGCCTTTGGCAACTGGTGCCTGGTAAACCCCGGCTCCGTCGAAGGGGTTGATCCCGAAAGCCGCAAAGCCGAGGGGCAGGCAGCCGCCAAAGCCCTCGGCGCATGCCACGCTCGTGACACCGAAGCCCGTGGCCGGCTGCTCGCCGATTTCGACGTCCGAACTGGCCTTGCCGGCCTCTATTTGGCGAGCGATGGCAATGGCCCGGTTTATCGGTATGGCGAAACCGACGTCCGAGGCCGTTTCCGTGCCGCTCGCCGAGGCAGCCGCGGTGTTCATCGCTATCACGCGGCCGGCGGCGTCCACCAACGGGCCGCCGGAGTTCCCCGAACTTATCGCCGCCGATGTCTGGAACATCCCGGTCAGGCTTTCAGTGGTGCCAGTCGCAGGGTCGCTCACGGTGATCGAGCGGCTCACCGCTGAGATGATGCCGCTGGTAACGGTTTCGGGACCGGGCAGGTCAAGCGCATTGCCGATGGCGACGACCTGGTCGCCGACGGCCATGGCGCGCGAGTCCCCGATGCTGACCGCCGGGAAGCTGGGGCCGTGCTGCAGCCGGACCAAGGCGACATCCTGGGTCACGTCCACGCCGATCACCGTCGCCGAGTAAGTACGCCCGGCCCCGTCGATCTGGGCGCGGAGCTCGGTCGAACCCGCCACGACGTGGTTGTTGGTGAGCACGACGCCCGAAGCGTTGAGGATCATGCCCGTGCCTTCGTCCTGGCCGTCCGGGCCCGTGGCGGTGATGTCGACCGTGGCCTTGTCTACGCGCGCGGCGATAGCCTCGACGTTCAGGCCACCTGTGGCCACGCCCTGGTCGGGTGCGGAGGCTGGGAGAGCGTCCTTGCCGGAAGCAGCCGTGGCGGCGTCGTTGTCGAGGGCCAGGGCGATGGCGGCACCGCCGCCACCCGAGATGACCGCGGTGGCCACGAAGGCGGCGACCAGCGGCAACGAGCGTAGCCCGCGCCGGCCCCCGCCTTGGCTCGACGCGCCAGCGCCCACCTGCGGGGGCGGCGGCGGGGGCGGGGGAGGAGCCGGCGTGAACACAAGCGCCGGCGCGAACGAAGCCGCCGGCGGCGCCCACTCCGCCCAGGCACTCCCAGCGCCTGCCAGCGGCTCGGCAAGCTCCGGCGTTTGCCGTCCGTCCGGCTCGTCCGTGGCACCTGAGCCCGCTACCGGGCTCCGCTCATCCGACATGGCGTGCTACCTCCACGGCTGTCCCACCATCTTCAGTTCCCCTCGGCGCTGCCCGGGAGAGGCACCCGGCTGCGACCGTTCTCGGACCAAAATATGCGCCGCTCCTTCGACAGAACCTGAGAAGACCCGCAGAAGTGGCCATGTTTGTGTACTGGTACCCCCGGCTCAGCTTGCGGCGGAGGCAAGCTCAGGGTTTGGCTGCCGAGAGCTGTAGCACGGTGTACTCGGCGAAGGGTGCCTTGGGCGACGCCGGCTCGTAGGGGTCACTGGACGTGGGCCAGCCCGTGGCGTGGCGGGTATTGAACTCGCCTGCGGCCACCCCGTACAACAGCGGGATCACCGGTAGGTCCTGGTCGACGAGCTGAGCGAGGCTGTCGATGGCGGTCTTGGCGCCCTCTGAGTCCGACAAGCTGGTGGTGTAAGCGGCGAGATCGCTGGTCACCTCGGCGGCCAGCTTGGGGTCGGTCGCCCGTTCGAGCCGCTCGTAGTCTCCACCCACAGCGTGCCCGCCGACGACTTGTGCAGGGTCGAGCCAATCCTGGTACATGTAGAACGGGGACGGGCCTGGCTCACCCGCCAGGATGGTGGCGACGTAGTTGCCGTCGGTCAGGTCACGTCGCCAGCGGTCCGCCGGCACCAGGTCGGCCGTCGCATCAAAGCCTGCTTTGCGCAGCTCGCCGGCCAGAAACTCGGCCCCCGTGGCCAGCGTTGTGCCCACAGGGTCCTCGATCGAGAGGCTGACGAGCTGTGTCGTGGTGACGCTGCTCTTGGCGCTCTTGGCTTTGGGGGCCTTGCTCTTGGGCCTCGTGGTCGTGGACCTGGCGCTCGTTGTAGTCGTTGTACTGGTCGTGCTCGCTGTAGTCGGTGTGCTGGTCGTAGTGGTCCTGCTGGGCGTGCTGGTTGTAGGAGTTGTGATCGTTGTCCTGGTTGTAATGGCCCAAAAGCCCTCGGCACCAATGTGGAAGCCGGCGGCGCGCATGACCGGCGCGACAGCGGCGAGATCTCCGCCTTGGGCGATGTCACCGGTGTCGTCATTCACCAAGAACTGCCCGTCCATCGGCAAGACCAGCCCGGACGCGCTCGACGCGGGAGGGTCGAGGCCGCCCGACATGGCCGCTGAGAGCGCGGTGCGGTTGATGGCGTCGCTTATCGCGCGGCGCACGGCGGGGCCGGCGGTCGCTCCGCGGGCGAGGTTGAGCTCGAGAGCGATGCAGTCTACCGGCGGGCCCCAATAGTGGTTGTCGGTGGCGTCTTTTTTGACAAAGCCGGCCTGCACGTTGGTCATTTCGATGCCTGCCCAGTCCACGCTCCCGCTGGCCAGAGCACTACCGATAGCTTTGTCGCTCGGGTAGGCAGGGAACACCAGCTCGTCGATCGCGGGTAGGCCGCTCTGCCAGTAACCGGCTCGGGCGTCGAGCACGACGCGTCGAGGTGTGAAACCCTGGTCGCGCGCCAGCACGTAGGGGCCGGTACCGTCCGGGCGTGTGTCCACGAACACGGCCGGGTCCTTCCCCGCGGCATAGCCGTTTTTAACAATCGGCACCAAGGCTATCTGGTATAGGTACGCGTAACCCGGTTGCGCCAGGGTGAGGGTGAACGTGGTCGGGTTGGTGGCGACGGCGGAAACTATGGGAAGCCCGTCATTTATGGCTGGGTTGTCTTTCAAGAGGTTGAACGTGTAGGCGACGTCGCTGGCCGTGAACCGGCTGCCGTCGTCCCATTTGGCGTTGGGCCGCAGGTTGAAGGTTATGGTGGAGCCGCTGCTGCTGAACGACCACGAGCTCGCAAGCCACGGGTAGTACTGGTTGTTGCCGAGCTCGTCGTACTCGACGAGAGGTTCGTAAATGTAAAAGGGCACGCCCATTTGGTAGAGCGAGCTGGCCGCGTCAAAAGGGTTGAAGTTGTCGCTCAGTACCGGCTCGGCTTGGTCAGCGACCACCAACCTGGAGGCGGGGCCGGCCGGGGCGGGCGTGCCCGGCGTCCCCGAAATGAGCCCCGGCGTGTACATTTGGACGGCGCCGCCCATGGCTATGGCCACGGCCAGCGCTCTGCGCCCCCGGCCGTGCGTCGCCCCCACGAGTTCAGTGTTTTAGCAGTTGGCAAGCCTCTTGTCCGGGCAGGCCCCGAGCCGCGGCAGGTGGAAGCGGCGAAGCGTGCGTGGAAGCCCCGCGACGTAGGCCGCCTCGACGGGCGCTCGGGGCCAGTCGCGGGGCTGCAGAGGGTGGCCGCAGGGGGTGGCTGCTGACGGTGGCTGCTGACGGTGGCTGCTGACGGTGGCTGTAGACGGTCGCTGTAGACGGTCGCTAGGGCGCGGAGCGGCCCAGCCGGTCGGCCAGGGGCCTCGGCGGCCGCCGGCGCGGCGTGCGCAGCGCCGACCTAAGCAGGCGCGCCAGCGCGCCGGTCCGGCCGGTTCGCGTGAAAGAGTGGTCCCATGATGCACGCAGGAGCAGGGATGGGTGGCGCGGGGTGGGGCATGATGCGCTCGATGCGCCAGGACCGCAAGGTCACCGAGCACAAGCTGCCCAAGGGCACAGTCAAGCGGACAGCGGGCTTCGCTAAGCCTTACTCCTCGGCGCTGGCGTTGTTCTTGGTGCTCATCGTCATCGACGCCCTGGTCGGCGCCGCCAACCCGCTTCTCGCTCGTTCGCTCATCAACCGTCTCACGCACGCCTATGCCGTGCCCCGGAGCAGCCATGGCGCCGCGGCCGCAGTCATATGGCTGGCCGTGGCCATCGCCGCCCTGGCCGTGTTCGACGCCGGCCTTGGGCTGTGGGAGCGCTGGATATCGTCCCGCGTGGGTGAGGGACTGATATTCGACATGCGGAATAAGGTCTTCAACCACATCCAGCGCATGCCTATTGCCTTTTTCACCCGGACCCAGACCGGCGCCCTGATCTCCCGGCTCAATAATGATGTGCTCGGAGCGCAGCAGGCTTTCACCGACACCTTCAATTCGGTCATAGGCAACGCCATAAGTGTCGCTGTCACGCTGATCGCCATGTTCGTCCTGAGCTGGCAGATCACTTTGCTGGCCTTGCTCCTGCTGCCGCTGTTCATACTCCCTGCCCGTCTGGTGGGGCGGCGCCTGGCGGCGCTGACTCGCGAGGCGTACAACTTGAACGCCGAGATGAACACCATGATGAGCGAACGGTTCAACGTCGCTGGCGCCCTCCTGGTGAAGATATTCGGGCACCCGGGTTTCGAAGCCCAGGGCTTCCGCTTGCGTACAGGGCGGGTGCGTGACATCGGCGTCACCACGGCTATGTACGGGCGTTTTTTCTTTACTGGCCTGATGCTCACGGCTTCGCTGGCCAGTGCCCTTGTTT
>DATJST010000374.1:0-2252 GCA_035503975.1 Acidimicrobiales bacterium
CGGCGTCTATGGGCGGGTTCTGTGCAGTGAGACAGCCCGCTGCCAACCCGATGTAAGGGAGGGCACCGAGAGCGTCGTGGGTGAGGAAAGCCGGCACAAGAAGGACCACCGCAGCCGATGCCGACACCGCTGCGACCATAACCCTGCCCGAGGCGCGGCCCCTGTGCAGGAGCCGGTCCCCGAGAGGCCCCGCGATGGCCACCCCCGCCACGGCGCCCACGCCCACCAGCAGGAGCAAAAGGTTGGCGACGACCTGAGCAACGTGGTACTGGCGCGTGACGAACTCAACGCCAAACGTCTCGACCCCGGCGAGGAAATAGTAACCGCACGCCCCTGAGACGATGAGCGCGACATTGGTGCGCACTGCCAGCACGTAACGGACCGCGTCCAAGAACCCCATACCAGGTTTCGCCCGGGCGGCAAGCTTTGGGTCGGGGCGGATGCCGCGTTCGAGCACGAGCTGCTGGGCATCAGTGAGCTGGGAGGCATGTTGCTCAGCCTTCCGCGCCGCACTGGGCGGCGGCGGGGCCCCTGGCGGCAGCCCCGGTGGGAGCCCGGGCACCGTCGCCTGCTCTGCCGTTGCTCCTTGGGCGGTCGGACCTGGCACGTAGGCACCGTCGGCAACGGCGCCGGTGCTGCGCCGGTTGCTGGGACGGAGTGAGGGGAGGATCCCAGCGCCACCCCGTCGCGGTTCGGGCAAGTGGAAGACCGCCCATGCGAGTGGGAACGCCGGCAGGGCGAGCACGACGAACGCGACCCGCCACGAAAGAGCGGCGATGTCGCCGGTGATTGCGAAACCGACACCCGCGCCGAGAAGTTCCCCCGTTAGGACGTAACTGTAGATTTGACCTCGCTCGCTTGCGAGGAACCAGTCACCGACGAGTGACGCGGTCACCGGTCCTGCCGCAGCGCTAACGCCGCCAAGGGCTACGCGGGCGTACAGGAGCTGGCTAAACGAGCCCGCCGTTGCGCTCCAAACCATCGCCACGGTCCACGCCAGCACCGTGAGGCCGAGCAAGTACGTGCGGCGGACGCGGTCCGCGAGCACGCCGAAGGGGAGCGAGAAGACGGCTGCTACCGCCGCCGACACAGCCACGAGGAGCCCGATGTCGGTGTTGCCAACGTGGAGTGCCCGGCGCAACTGCACTGCAGCGGCGCCCACGGTCGCCGTATCCGCGCTCGAGAGCGCAAGGACGCATGCGAGCACGAGCACAACCCTCGTGCGTTGCGGGCCACCGAGGAGCGGGACCAGGTGGCGGCGCGCCATGGCAAAGCCCCGCCTCGTCACCCCGGCCACTGGGTTTGCCGGCCGGTGGCCTTGGCCCGCGGTCTGCACTGCTCTATCCTCGCTCGCCGGCGGGCTGCGCCGGCGTCCCGGGCCTTATTTGGTCCGATATGGCGCCACCATCAGGGCGTACCGGGGACCTGCTGGCCCGAGCGCGCCTAGTGGCCAGCTACCCAGTGCGGCTCGTAGGGCTCCTCGAGCTGCTCCACCTCTTCGGCTGTCAAGCGGAACTCGAGAGCGCCGAGCAAATCGCTCAGCTGTTCGGGCCGGGTGACGCCGACGATTGGAGCGCTCACGGGAGGCTTCGCAAGCAGCCATGCAAGTGCGACTTGTGCCCGCGTCACACCGCGCTTGGAGGCCACGGCGGCCACGGCTTCCACGATCGCCCGGTCGCCCTCCGCATAGAGCCGTTTGCCAAACTCGTCTGTCTCGCTCCGAGCTGTCGTCGCATCCCAGTCCCGGGTCAGCCGGCCGCGTGCGAGCGGGCTCCAAGGGATGACACCGATGCCTCGGTCCTTGCAGAGGGGGAGCATTTCCCGCTCCTCTTCCCGGTAAAGCAGGTTCAAGTGGTCCTGCATGGTGACAAAGTGCACCCAGCCGTTGTGCGTAGAGATGTCGAGCATCCTGGCGAACTGCCAGGCGTACATCGACGAGGCACCTATGTAGCGGGCCTTGCCCGACTTCACCACGTCGTGGAGCGCCTCCATGGTCTCCTCGATCGGGGTGGTCGCGTCAAAGCGGTGGATCTGGTAGAGGTCGACGTAGTCCATGCCTAGCCGGCGCAGGCTGTTGTCGATCTCCCCCAAGATCGCCTTGCGCGAGAGCCCGGCACCGTTGGGACCGGGGTGCATGCGGCCGTTGACTTTGGTCGCGAGCACGATCTCGTCGCGGTGGCCATGCTCACGCAGCACCTTGCCCACGATTTCTTCGCTCGAGCCGTCCGAGTAAACGTTGGCCGTGTCAAAGA
>DATJST010000375.1:0-3292 GCA_035503975.1 Acidimicrobiales bacterium
GGTGGCCTGTCCGACTTCACCGCCGCCGGCACCGCCTACGCCACTTTTGGCCAACCCATGGTGCCGTTTTTCATTTTCTATTCGATGTTCGGGTACCAGCGTGTCGGCGACCTCATCTGGGCGGCGGCGGACATGCGCGCCCGCGGGTTCCTGATGGGCGCCACCGCGGGGCGCACGACACTGCACGGCGAAGGCCTCCAGCACGACGACGGCCAATCCCACGTGCTGTTCTCGGTAGTCCCCAACGTGCAGGCTTACGACCCGGCCTTCGCCTACGAGACCGCGGCCATCGTGCGTGACGGCATCCGCCGCATGTACGGGCCGGAGGGGGGCGAGGACATCTTCTATTACATAACTCTCTACAACGAGAACTACCTGATGCCGCCCAAGCCCGAAGGGGTGGACGAGGGCATACTGCGCGGCCTCTACCGCTTTTCTCCTGCCCCCGAAGGCCCGGCGCGCCGCGCGTGCGTCCTTTTCTCGGGCTCCGCCAGCCAAGCGGCGCTCGAGGCACAGCGCTTGCTCGCCGACAACCACGACGTCGGGGCCGAACTGTGGAGCGCCACGAGCTACAAGGCGCTCCGCGACGAGGCCTTGGCCGTCGAGCGGCACAACCGCCTGCACCCGTCGGAACCGCCGCGGACGCCGTACGTGACCGAGGCGCTCTCCCAGGCGGAAGGACCTGTCGTCGCGGTTACCGACTTCATGAAGACGGTGCCGGACCAGGTGGCGCGGTGGGTGCCCGCGCCATTTATCCCCCTTGGCACCGACGGGTTCGGCCGCAGCGATACCCGAGCGGCACTGCGCCGCTATTTCGAGACCGACGCGGCTCATGTGGTCGTCGCGACCCTGGACGGGCTGCGCCAGGCCGGCGAAGGCAAAGCCGAAGAGGTCGAAGACGCCCTGCGCCGCTACGGCATCGACCCGGACCGGCCCGGGCCGGCCGAGCTGGTGTAGCCGGCGCGACCGCCCGCTAGGCTCGCGCAAGTGCTGTACCTCTCGGGCGACGACGACGCCGACAAGTTCCTGTCCGAGGACCCGCTCGCCCTGCTCATCGGGATGGTGCTCGACCAGCAGGTACCCCTGGAGCGGGCGTTCAGCTCGCCCCGGGACCTGCGCGACCGGCTCGGTGGCAAGCTAGACGCGGGCGCCATCGCTGCCATGGCCCCGGCCAAGCTTGGCGCCGCCTTTTCCGAACGGCCCGCCCTGCACCGCTTCCCGATCTCCAATGCCGAGCGCGTGCAGCAGCTGTGCCGCATCATCGTCGACGAGTACGGCGGCGATGCGGCGGCAGTGTGGACGGGGGCCAAAACAGGCGCCGAGCTGTTCCGCCGGGTGCGCGCCCTGCCTGGCTTCGGTGACCAAAAGGCCAAGATCTTCGTGGCCCTGCTGGGCAAACAGCTCGGGGTGAAACCGAGCGGCTGGCAGGCGGCGAGCAAGCCGTTCGGCGACCCCGGGACGACGTACTCGGTCGCCGACATTACCGGCCCGGGCTCGCTCCACGCCGTGCGCGCCTACAAGGCGCAATTGAAGGCCGCCGCCAAAGCGAAGGCCGCGGCCGCGGCCGGCGGGTAGCCCGCTCAGCCGGCTCTACTTGAGCGGGGCTGCTCCGGGGGATCCCGTGCCACCCACAGGCACCGCGGCAGGTCCCGGGGTCTGGTTGCCCAGGTGCCGGTCGAACCAGCCGAGCAGCAGGGCAATGGCCCGCGGGTCGTGCAGCAACCCGTGACCTGCCCCGGCCAGGACGCGCAGCTCGGCCGAGGCGTTCGCGGCGTCGGCCAGCTCGCGGGCATCGGTGAGCGGTACTACGTCGTCGTTGGCGCCGTGCACGATGAGCAGGGGACGCGGCGGTATGCGGCCCACCAGTAGCGCCGGTCGGAGGTCACGCAGCTCGCGCGCCCACGCGGCGGGGTCCGCTGGGAAGCCCCGGGTGTGGATGATCCCCGAGGCCCGGGCCAAGGCGACTATGCGGCGGGGGTCACCGCCCCGCTCTGCGAAGTCGGCTTGGGGGGCGAATGCCGCCACGCCGGCAATGCCCGGGTCCTCCCCTGCCGCGCAAATCGCCAATGTCCCGCCCGCGGCGAAGCCGACGAGCCAAACCATTGCGATACCAGGGACGGCGCGCAGCGTCTCGACTGCGCTGGCCAGGTCGGACTGCCAGCCCGTGAGGGAAAAATCCCCCTCGGAGCCGCCGGCGCCCCTGAAATCGAACGTCAGCACCACCGCCCCGGTCTCGGCCGCGAGCCTGGTCGCCAGCTGGGGGTAGCCGTAACTGGGTGACCCCGACTTTTGCCCCGCCTCGGGAAAGCCGTGGGCAAGGACCACGCCGTGCCGGCCGGCTCCAGATGCCGCAGAATAGTTGGGCCGGGCGAGGAAGGCGCTCAAGCGGGGAGCCCCCGGCGCCCCAAGGGTCAGGCTCTCCCCGGCGGCCCGTCCATTGTCCCAGACGTTGACCTTACCCGGCACCTGCACATCTCAACGCTAATCGAGAGGCGCGCAGCGCAGTCGGCGCTGGTCACACCACCCGGCGCGACGACGCGCGGGGCGGCCGCCTGCCACAAGGTTGTCCGGGTTCGGGGACACCGGGAATGGCCTATCGAACGAGACAGATGTCGGGGCGGCGAGCAAGTGCGCGCCCGAGGCAGCACGCAAAACGCGCGAAAGGTGCTACCAACCCCTCCGAAAAGTCGGCAGTCGCGTACAGTTGTCGCCGCCGGCCCCCGAGTTGCGACGTCCTGGTGCCGGTTTCCGGGGTATAAGTGTACGCGGCTCGGGCTTAGCCTGGCATTGGCGCGCGCAGGGCGCGCGCGACTCGGTCAATGAGATGCCGGCTGCGTACAGTTGTCGCCGGTTTGGCGGAAGCCCTGGGGAACGGCGCACCGGCGAGAACTTAGGAACCGGCGCCAGTCTGCGAGGTCTCGGCTGACGCTACGGTCGTCGGGACAGTCGTAGTCGTGGCTAGTGCCGTGGTCACCGCGGTCCCCGGGACGGTCGTCGTGGGGAGCAAGGTCGACGTCGTGGTCGAGGCGGGTACGCCAGTGACCGGGGTGGTCGAGGTTGAACCGCCGCTCACCTGGGTGGTCGAAGTCGAGGCAGGTACGGTCGTAGTGCTGGCTGACGCCGGCCGCCCGGTGACCGGCGGGCCGGTGGTCGCCGGTGCACTGCTGGTCGGCGGGCTGGCGCTGGTTGGGGGGACGGTGCTGGCCGGCGGGCCACCGGTCGCGGGCGGCGCGGTCGTGGGCGGCGCGGTCGTGGGCGGCGCGGTAGCCGGGGGCGCGGTAGCCGGGGGCGC
>DATJST010000376.1:0-3100 GCA_035503975.1 Acidimicrobiales bacterium
AACATTCGCTCAAGTTGTCGGCAGAAAGTGTCGACGCGATAGGCCCGGCAGCGGTGACGCGGCCGTCCCTCAAGAGAAGTATGTGAGTAAAGCCTTCTGGGATTTCTTCCACATGGTGAGTGACGAGGACCATAGGCGGGGCGGCCAAATCTTTGGCCAAGCGGCCGAGGTGTAACAGGAGCCGCTCCCGGCCCCCCATGTCGAGGCCGGCGCAGGGCTCATCGAGCAGCAGGAGACGCGGTTCGTTCATGAGCGCTCGGGCCAGCATCACCTGTTGGCGCTCTCCCTCCGACAGCACGCCGAAGTCCCGCTCGGCGATCCGGTCGAATCCCGCCGCCGCCAGCAATCCATCAGCGCGTTCCCACTCGGTGTCGGTGTAGTCGTGCCACCAGGGCTCGAGTGCACCACGACGGGCCGCGACCACGACGTCTCTGGCCGCTAAACCAGGCAGGATCATGCGGGAAACCCCGGCGGAAACGGTGGCGATCTGCTCGCGAAGGGCGCGAACGTCTACGTTGCCCAACCGGTGGCCTAGCACCTCGACCCGTCCACGAGTGGGGTGGAGGTACCCCGAGGCGAGCTGGACGAGCGTCGTCTTGCCAGAACCGTTCGGTCCCAGCACAGCCCACCGCTCTCCGGCGTCGACCTGCCAGTTGACGCCCGAGAGGACCTGCGTGCTCAGCCGGTAGAGGTCGACGTCGACATAGCGGAGCGCGGTGGTGGCCGGTGATCCCGAATTGGCAACTATGGCGCCCGGCGTGTTGTCATCGGCTTGACCGGGCCCGCCCGTCGGAGGGGCGGCCGTTGGCGCAGCAGCCGGCGCGGCACGAGGCCCGGTGGGAGGCCCGAGAGGAGGCATAGCAACTGCGCGAGGCTAGCGGAGCGGCCCCACGCAAGACGTGGGCTGGCCACAAGGCATTGAATGACGCGACGATGGATGGATGGCAGGTCTGCTGGCCTCGGTCGACGCCGTCTTCCGTCCTGTCTTCGAAGAGTTACAGCCCCGAGCCGCTAGCGGGCTACGGCCGTCGCAGCACGCCGACCTGCAGGTGGACGGGGCGCTCGCGCTGGCCCGGTCCCTGGGCCGCGTTCCGCGCGAGCTGGCTGAAGTCGTCCTGGCCAAGGCCAGAGAGCGTGGCCTGGACAGCATGTGCGAGGCCGCTGTCGTCGCCCCTCAGGGCTTTATAAATTTGACTCTGTCAGACGACTTCCTGGTCAGAGCGCTTGGAGAACTGGCGTCGGACCCGGCGTCATTAGGCGTTACCAACGCCTCGCCGCCGCTGCTGGTGGTCGTCGATTACGCCGCCCCCAACGCAGCCAAACAAATGCACGTGGGCCATCTGCGTTCAACAATTATCGGTGACTCGCTGGTGCGGTTATTGGAAATGGTCGGCCATAAGGTCGTGCGGGAGAACCACCTCGGCGACTGGGGCGCGCCATTCGGCATGCTCATAGAGCACCTGCTGGACCTGGGGGAGGAACAAGCCATCCACGAGCGGGCTCTCGGTGACCTGGAGCGGTTCTACCAGGCCGCCCGCTCGGCTTACGACAACGACCCGGGGTTTGCCGAGCGGGCACGCGCCCGGGTCGTGCTCTTGCAGTCAGGCGACCAGGAGACGTTGCGGCTCTGGGACGTACTCGTGCATCAAAGCGTGAGTTATTTCGACGAGGCCTTCAGGCGCCTGGGTACGAGGCTCACACGCGATGACGTGGTGGGGGAGAGCTATTACAACCCGCTCCTGCCTTCAGTTGTGAGGGATCTGGCGGAAAAGGGCCTTCTCGTGGAAAGCGAAGGTGCTCGCTGCGTCTTCCCTCCTGGTTACTCCAATCGCGCCGGCGACCCCCTGCCATTGATAATTCAGAATTCGGTCGGCGGCTATACCTACGCTGCCACCGATCTGGCCGCTATCAGAGACCGCGTAGATCGTCTGGGGGCAGATCTCATCCTCTACGTGGTGGGCTTGCCCCAGGCCGACCACTTGGCCATGGTTTTTACTACCGCCCGGCTGGCGGGTTGGTTGCCCGAAGGCGTTGACGCAGTACACGTCGGCTTCGGCAACGTCCTCGGTCCTGACGGAAAGATGTTCAGGACAAGGCAGGGCGGCACAGTGAAGCTTGACGAGCTGCTCGACGAAGCGGTCGACCGGGCCAAAGCGGTGATCGAGGAACGCGATCAGGAAATGGGAAAGTCGCGCCGCGACGAGCTGAGCTCTGACGAGCTCGAGGCGGTGGCGGGCGCGGTGGGCGTGGGCGCCGTCAAGTACGCGGACCTCGCCACCGACCGCACGCGCGACTACCGCTTCGACTGGGGCCGAATGCTTTCCTTTGACGGCAACACGGGCCCGTACTTGCAATACGCGCACGCCCGGATCTGCAGCATCTTTGGCCGGGCGGCTGAGGAGGAGGAGGCTCTTCCCGGCGGACTTGGGCCAGACGGACTTGGGCCAGACGGACTTGGGCCAGGCGGGCTTGGGCCAGACGGGCTTGGGCCAGGCGGGCTTGGTCTAGACGGGCTTGGTCTCGGGCGGCTGGCGCCCGACGGCCTTGGTGCCGTCCGCAGCCTGAGCGCACCCGAGGAGCGGGAGTTGGCAAAAAGGCTCTTGGGTTTCGCCGACGCAGTGTCGGCCAGCCTGGCCACCTACCACCCCCACAAGCTTTGCGGGTACCTTTTCGAACTGGCCAGTACCTTTACCGCGTTCTACGAGCACTGCCCAGTGCTGCGCGCGCCCAACGCGGAAACGAGGGCCTCAAGGCTCGCCCTTTGCGCGCTCACCGCGGCGGTGCTCGAAAAGGGTCTCGGATTGCTGGGCATCGAAACACCCCCGCGGATGTGAGGCCGAACTTATCCACAGGTGTAGGCCATACGGGCGACGGCTGAGATTTGTGGGGGAACGCCGCGGATCGTTTGGCGGAGGCGCGGTACCGTGCTACTTTGGCGCTCCGAGGGTGCAGCATCGATACAACGAGCAGTTCCCTCCCGGCCGAAAGCCGGAGGTCGACGGGCACGGAGGTTGATAGCCCGGAACGGCCAGGAGAGGAGGGAACTGGAACATGGCAACCGGAACTGTGAAGTGGTTTAGTTCGGAAAAGGGTTACGGGT
>DATJST010000377.1:0-6960 GCA_035503975.1 Acidimicrobiales bacterium
ATCCCAAGTAGCCTCCAAGGTGGCCGCAGCCGGGCGCTATTTCGCGCGCGACCGGGCACGGGCGGCCGCCGAGATCGCTTCCGCGGGTGCCACGGCCCGCGAGGCTGTCGCTCGGGCGCGGCGGTTGCCGAACATACAGGAGACCGGGGTTGTCTCTTACCCCAGCGCGGCATCACCTCGCGGCTCGGCCGTCGGCGCTCGGCTCGCGATGGGCGTTGTGGTGGTGGTGGTGTGCGACTACGGCGTCGCTGGCATCAATGATGCGTGGGGTGGTCTGAGCGCTCGGCTCATGGGCGTCCTGATTGCCGGCACGCTCGCCGTGATAGGGCTTCAGGTCTACCATTCGTCGCTGGCACGACCAGGCCGTCGTGGGAGGCTTTGGCACCTCACCCTGTGCCTCCAGGCGGCCGTCGTCTACGCCTGCTACCTCCCGCCGGTCAGGGTGTACATGCCGCTCGCCGGCTTCTTGGCTGGGTCGGTGCTCATCCTCGCTACCGGTCGGTGGCGTTGGGCCGGTCTCGTCGTGGTCGTAGCGAGCTGGTCTGCGCTCTGGGCAACCGTTCATCTGCGGCTAAGTACCCCGGTCTGGCGCTCCGCTCACGTCACGTTGTATGTGGCCGAGCAATTGGTTTATGTTGCCCTGCTTGTCTTCGGGCTGACTTGGCTTGTGGGCACTGCGCGCTTGCTTGAAGACCTGCGTGCCGACCTCGCCCGGTTTGCGGGGGTGAGCGAGCGGCTGCGGCTTGCCAGGGACGTGCACGACCTCCTCGGTTTGGGCCTCTCGGCGCTGGCCCTCAAAGCTGACCTGATAGGCCGTTTGGTGGGACGCGACGACAACCGGGCCGCAGCCGAGATCAGACAGATGAGCCGGCTTTGTGCGACTGCCCGAGCCGAACTCCGCCAGGTCACCGAAGGCCAGCCCTGGCTGTCGTTCGAAAACGAGTTGGCTGCCGCCACCCAGGTGCTGGCGTCGGCCGGCATCGAGGTGCGGGTCTCCTTGCCCGATAGGCCTCTGCCTGCCCAGGTGGACGACGTGCTCGCGCCGGTGGTGCGCGAGGCGGTCACCAACATCCTCCGCCACAGCGCCGCCACCTTGTGCACGATCGAGATGACTGCTAGCAGCGCCGGGCTGCGGCTAGTCGTTGGCAACGACGGTGTTGATGCTCCGCCGCTCGGGCCCACTAGCCGGGCAATCGAAGTCGGAGCCAATAGTCCTGGCCGCGGTCTTGCCAACCTGGCCGAACGGCTTCGGGCTTCTGGTGGTCGGCTCGCAGCCAGCGTGGTGGGTGACTGCCGGTTCGAGCTTGTCGTTGAGGTCGGTGTGCCTCGCGTGGCCGAGGCGCTCACCGCTCCAGCGTCGGAGCTTCGTCGCGTTCGGTCGGTCGAGGAGACAGCAGCCAGTCCCTGAGCCGTGCGCCGCACGCCACTGTCCCCTCGGCGTCCTGCACAACCTCTGCGTGGTCCCGGTCTTTGTCGGGATACCGCTGGCCGGCCTGGCCAGCGCGGCCGCTGCTGTATGGCGAAAGGACTACCACTGGGCGTGCTACTACTCGTCGCTACCGAGCCTCGTGATGGCCGGCAGCTTCGTGCTGATGGGCAGGGCGCTCGGGGGCGTCCCAAGCTTTGCCGGCAAGGGCGGCGTCTTCCAGCGCATCTCGATCGCATCCGGGTTCGGATGGCTTACCGCACTGTCACTTCGCGCCTTTCCTCGGTGCCCAAAGGTCAGCTGGGCCAATCGCGGAGCGAGACGCGGAGCCATAGAACGCTTACGCCAGTGAACAGCTATGAACGCCCCTGAACAAGTAACCCAGTAACCACAGCCATTTTTGAACAACCATGTACACCGTGGACGGCCCGCTTGCCTGTACACAAACGCGGTCGCGCCTACGGACGCGGGTGCGCTCAGCAACACGTCGGCCCGGCGCTCGGCCAGTGCGCCAAGTTGGGCTGACCGCCACCTTCCTCAGTTCGGCCGTTCTCTCGGCGCGTCCACTGGGACGGGCCGGGCGTTTGACAGGGAGAACGACCTGCGCTGCCTGCGGGCCCGAGAGCTGCAACATTCCAGACCGAAGTAGTTACCGTGCGGCTTCTAGGGTTTCCTTGATAATACGGATGCCCTCCACCATTATCTGCTCTGAGCGTCCCGCTAGGTCGTCGGGGAGCACGTCGGTGGTCCAGACGAGCCGGCAACGGGAGCAGCCCTGATGAACCGAGCGACCGCTCACGCCGAAGAACGTCGAGCCAGCCCCTTTCTACATCGGGTCGCCTAAACGATCGCTCTCGCAGAGAAGAGCGGGCTTTTCGACCAGTCGAGTAACCGGCTAATGCTGGGAAGCGGGACCGTCGCTGCGGCGTCGCTGCTCATCAGCTCGGGCCACGTTTTGCGGATCCACGCCTGATCATCAGATGAAGTCTGGTCAAACCGTTTGCGCAACAGTTCGACAAGCCGGGCCCTTCGTCCTGCATCATCGCCTATGTGCCGGACCAGATAGTCGATTGCATAAACAGTTGGCGACTCCCTCCGTACCGCACCTTGCTCGTCTGGCGGAGACGTTTGACCAGCCAGTCGAAGACTTCGTCCCACCCCTGTCCATCGCCCACGGCCGACAAGCAGGTCAGGGCATACTCCTTGAGCGCTGAGGTCGAGGACGAGAGCCCGACAAGAAGGTCGTGCGTCCCTTCGCCACCGAGACGTTTCGCAAGGGCGAGCACCGAGGCACACCGGATGTCCGCCGTCTTGGGGCCACTCGACAGGACGAGCTCGCGGAGAGCTTGGTCCCCTGGGCCGGGACCTCGCAGGTCGCCTAGGGCGGCGGCGATCATCACCGTCTTGAAGAAGTCGGCACCTTCGAGACAGCTGACCAGCACGGGCTCAATATCCTTCCCCTGGCCTAGTGCTTCTTTGAGAGCTGGTCGCCAAACCGTGTGGCGAGGATGGCGCAAGCGGTCTTCAAGGGGAGGCCGGCCTATTTGAGCGGCATGCACTGCCCCAAATGGTACTTAGGAGAGACCGCGGCCAAGGACGAGCACGAGGCGCGCCCACCCTGGCTTTTTCCGGGACCGCTGTCGCAACGCGGAAAGTTGGGGAGAGACGGCCCGGAGAGGAGCCCTCGCGACTAGGTGGTGAAGCGAGCCGCCCGGTCACAAGAGCCCGGTCCCCGGTGCGAAGGGCGGTGGCGACCCGGCCGTCGTCAGGCTAGGCAACGCGCAGCCCACGGCGTTCGTGCCGCTCGTGGTACCTGACTTCGCCCTCGGCCCGGTGGGGCTCGCCCGCTGCGACCTTGACTAGGTGCAGGTTGGTGAGCGGGCCCAGATAGGACCCAGGGACTAGCCTCGTGCTCAGGTGACGACCGCGCCGAGGTGGGATAATGCGAGCGTGCCCGCGCCAGCCGGCGACGCCCGAAGTTCAGGCGATGACCCGCTAAGGGTGCAACGGCTTGGAGCGTTCTCCGTCACGCAGGGCGGAAAGGCAACCGGCCCTTGGTCACGCCCCCCGCCAAACGCCTGTGCGAGCTGGTCCTGATCAGCCCCGGCAGGCGCATCGGGCGGGAAGTGGCCTGCGAAGTGCTGTTCCCCAACCGCAGCCGAGCCGCGGGAGCCCGCGCCCTCACCCAGGCGCTCGCCATTGCCCGAGCGGACCTTTCTGTGCTTGGTGCCTTGGGTCGCCAGTTGCTCCAAGCCGACCGCTCCCTCATCTGGGCCGCCCCTGGCATCTCCCTCGTGGTCGACCTCGAGCTCCAAGAGGAGAGGCGGCGGTCCGCGCTTGTAACTGCGCCGGGCCTGGAACGGGACAACCTCTTCGTCCTGGCCTTAGCCGACAAGGGGAGCGTACTAGAGGACGAGCCTTATGCAAGTTGGGCCGCACAGCCCAGGGACCGCCTGGAACGCGCCAGGCAGGATGCTCGCCTGACACTGGCCCGCGATCGTTCCAGGGGCAAGGGGCGTACCGGGCCCGAAGCTGTCATCGCGGCTTGGGAGGAGTGCCTGGCCCACGACGCCAGGTGCGAGGAGGCAGCCTCCACATGGCGAGGCGTGTCGGCGACCAGGGCATAGAACTGAAGTGCCTGGTGTACGCGGGTGCGTGTCATTGCGTCGCCACGACGCCGCGACCGTGCGCCAGCTGGCGCTCGAATTCGTTGGTCTCGCCGGAGCGCTGGGGTTTCCCGAGTACGAGGGCGTGGCGGCGGCGCTCTTGTGCTGGGTTGCGTGGCAAGAAGGCAGGTCGGACGAGGTCGAAAAAATGGCCCAAGAGGCATTGGCCCATTGGGGACGCTGTGTTGTCCACTACTCGTTCCACTGGCTTGCCCTTTGGCCCCTCGTGGCTGTGCACCTAAGCGGCGGACGCGTTGCGGACGCAGTCGAGGTCAGTCGCCAGATGCTGCTGCCTCCTCAACAGCGCCTCCCGGAGGAGCTTGAGCTTGCCATTCAGGCGGCCCTGGGCACCTGGGACAAGTGCGACTCCCAAGGCGCTGCGGAGATGTTGGGCCAGGCGGTCGAGCTGGCGTGCCGCCTCCGTTACGCCTGACGGCAATCGCCGTCGTTCCGGTCTCTGCCCTCAGATGCCTGTCTGGGCCCGGGGCCGCGGTGACCCGGCTTAGGCTCTCCGCTCCACGGGGGCCCTCGGTGCCTTCGTAGGCCGACCGCCGGGTCAACGGCCTCGGGGTAGAACACCCGCGCTGACACCACGGAGGAGCTATTTCCTTTGCCCTCCTACAGCGTGGAACCGGTCGCTTGGTAGAGGTACGACTGTTCACCGATGGGTGGAGCCCGGGTCGGTCGCCCACCGACGATGACGATAGCGTCTGGCTGTGGAACTGGAAGCCAGCCGCCGAGACCTCCAACGCCGGCCGAGTCGCATGTTCTACCTGGTCGGTTCCGGGGCTCGCTCAGAGCCACCGACGGGTGAACCTTGCCTTCTCGGGGCTATTAGATCAGGATCATGATCGGTGTCTTATCGGAGCCTGCCATCACTATCGCGGAGCGCGACCCGCCTGAGACCTGAGTGTGCCACGATCTCCGCGATGAGAGACGACCGACACGTCGAGCTGGTGCGTGCGCCTCAGCTTGTGACCAACCTCCCGTACGCGTACTCCGCAGTCGTCGCTGGAGGCTTTCGCTTCGTTTTCACTGCCGGTGCCTGCCCCCTCGACGAGAACGGTGCCATTGTCGGCGTAGGGGACGTCCAGAGCCAAGCCGAGCAGGTGATGTCTAACCTGAGCGTGGCGCTCGAGGCCTCGGGTGCTCGTCTCGAAGATGTCGTAAAGACGACCGTGTACGTGGCGAGCCACGACCGCGCGGACCTGGTCGCCGCCTGGGACGTTGTCCGGAGGCACTTCGGCCGTCACG
This sequence comes from Acidimicrobiales bacterium, assembly GCA_035503975.1. Lineage (GTDB taxonomy): Bacteria > Actinomycetota > Acidimicrobiia > Acidimicrobiales > Palsa-688 > DATJMJ01. Next base: position 5,347 of record DATJST010000377.1, read on the forward strand.
ACGCGCCGAGCACTTTGGTTGGGGTGACGGCTCTCGGCTATGAGGGGCAGCTCGTGGAGGTCGAGGCCATCGCAGCAATGCCCTGACGAGGGATGGCACCGAGCTCTCGTTGCGCCCGGACGCAGCAATCTCACCATCCCAACTGTTGGCGTGATCGAAGTACGTCGGCTCCTTGGGCGGGTTAGTTTTCCTGGGCTTTACTGACGGCAGTAGGAAACTTGTAAGGACCACGGCGTGTGAGCTGAGCAGAGTGGTCACCACAACTGTCCACCTGGTGCCACTTTGGGCCGACCTGCAGCCAACCGGTCGCGATGGGAGACGCAGGGCACTTAGTGGGCTTGCCATGCTCGTCATAGATGGAGCGGAAACACCTGTCACGGTCTAGATGCGACAGCGCCTCCGTAGTCCATGTGGAGGAAACCAGCCCGGTCCTGTGACCGGCGATGGAATGAGCGAACAGGCTTCGTGGCTTACGGTAGCAACAAGCACAGCGCGACCCTAATGGCTACCCTCGACGCCTGATGCGACAACCGGTCGAGGCGGCCAAGTAGGAAGCGGCTTTGGCACTCCTTGTTGGCTACGGCTGGCCCGCACTGAGAGCTAACGTGTCACCGGGTCGTGACTGGCGATTGGCTGGTGCCCCACCGGGGAGCGGCCTGGTCGTCTGACATTAGCCGTGCGCCTGGGTGTAGGCACTACAACCCGGAGGCGCGATGTCCGAAGCAAAGCACGACGCCGTAGCCCGAGACGTCGGCGCGCTGCGAGCGTTATCCGGCTCCCTGTCCACCAGGCCCGCAGTGCCCCCAAGCGAGGCGGTCATAGACCCAACCCGGCCCCGCTCGGGCGGTGACCTAGGCGGCCAGCACTGTCCGTGAGCGCCACGAGGGCATCGGTCAGCGCGGCGTGACCGACGTTGGCGGCCGCTTGGGACGCCGCCCCCTCCGGGAAGGTTTCGGGAACAAGCTCGTGCGATGTTGCCACCAAGGCCCGCACGGGTCATGGCGACCTGGGCCACCAGGGTTGCTCGAACGAAAGAGGAGCACTGAGCATGTTCAAGCCGAACAAGAAGTTCGTGGCCGTCCCCGTCGTCGTGGGCGTGCTGGCCGTCGTGGGCGCGGGGCTCGCCGCCGCAGCTGGGACGGCCCCGACCTACAAGGTTTGCGTCAAGGCCGGCGTCGTCTACGGGGCCAACCCCAACGGCGCCTGCCCGGCAGGCACGACTGCCGTGCTTATCAACTCCCAGGGACCGGCCGGCCCGCAAGGACCCGCGGGCCAGCCGCCGGAACCTGACCTGTCGCGTGTGGCGACCCTCGACTGGTGGGGGGGGGCCTACAGCGGTGGCTCCTACGGCTTCGACGTCCCTGAGGCCATTTCCTTCGACGGCGCCCACATCTGGGTGACCAACTGGAGCGGCAACTCGGTCACCGAGCTCGACGCCTCCGACGGCGCCTGGGTCCAGACGCTCTCGGGCGGCTCCTACGGTTTCGACCAACCCAACGGCATCGCCTTTGACGGCACCCATATCTGGGTGATCAACGTGGGCGGTAACTCGGTCACCGAGCTCGAGGCCTCCGACGGCGCCTGGGTACAGACCCTCTCGGGCGGCTCCTACGG
>DATJST010000378.1:0-4055 GCA_035503975.1 Acidimicrobiales bacterium
CAAGGTTGTCTTCCCGCCCAGCTGGGTAGAGGTGCCCACCGACAAGGAGACCCCATCCGAGAACAGTGCGGGCCTCGCCTGAGAGGCAGGTCCGTGCCGGCGGGATCAAGCTGTAGCCGACTGGCCAGGTCGAGACCACGCTATCGCCTGGTTGTCGCCTCGGACCTCCTGCTCGATCTGCTCGAGCGAGCGCTGCTTGGTCTCTGGCACCTTGAACGCCGTGAAGATCACCGAGATCAAGGCAAAGAAGCCGAAGAACCAGAAGGTGCCGTCTCGCCCGAGGTCCTTGGTCATAGTGAGGTAGAAGTAGGACACCAGGAAATTGAAGGTCCAGTTGACCATGGTGGCGACCGCCATGGCCTTGGCGCGCGCCCGGAGAGGGTACAGCTCGGAGATCATCAACCAGAAGACGGGGCCAAGGCTCAGCTCGAAGAAGGCGAGGAAAGCGAGCACAAAGGCGAGCCCATATATGGCGTTAGCGTGTTGGTAAGAGGTGGCGTTGGAAAAGAACCAACCTTCGCCGATCAGTGATAAGAGCATGCCCGCAGAGCCCACCACTAGCAGCGGTTTGCGGCCGACCCAGTCTAGGATCATTACGGCCACAACGGCGAAGACGAAATTGACGATGCCCAGCGTGATCGCCTCATATACTGCGGTGGCGGTCGACAGGCCCATGAACTTAAGATCGACCGCACCGAAGTAAAGGATCGCGTTGATCCCTACGGCCTGCTGGAGAAAAGCCAGGACCACGCCGATAATCATGAACGGCCGGAGCCTGGTGCTGAAGAGGACTTGGCGGACGCCGGTCTTGCGCTGGGCCGCGGAGACATCTTTGATGTCGTTCAATTCTTCACCAATGTCGTCACTGTGGCGCGTACGGCCGAGCACGCGCTCGGCTTCTTCCTCGCGATCATGCTCGACCAGCCAACGGGGGGTGTGGGGCACGAACACCATTGCCACGGCCAGAGCTGCTCCAGGCACAGCTTCGACGCCGAACATCCAGCGCCAGTTGTCCTTGCCAATGCCACTGAGCGCATAATCCGACAGGTAGGCCACAAGGATCCCAAACGTGATCATTACCTGGTTGAGGGCCGTCATCCCTCCCCGTAGGCCCTTTGGTGACTGCTCCGAGATGTACATGGGCGCGACGAACGAAGAAGCGCCAACTCCCAAGCCGATAACGAAGCGGGCCACGCAAAGCCATTGGAGGTCGGACGGGAACGCCGAGCCGATGGCAGCAATGAAGAAGACGATCCCGCCGGTCATCTTCGTCCACTTGCGACTGATGACGTCGGCGAGGTACCCGGCCGAGGCCGCTCCACAAACCGCCCCGAGGAGGAGCGAGCCGACGACCCAGGACTCGCCGAAGGACCCTGTGTGGAGCGCCGGCGCGAAATATGGCTCCGCGCTCCCAACGACGCCCGTGTCGAAACCGAAGAGGAACCCCCCTAATGCGGCGAGCGCCGCGATCCAAGCAACGAAGCGGTTCTCCTCCTTGGTGAGTTGCTTGACGAAGCTAAACAAAGCTCTCACACCTCCTGCCAGTGTTCCAGTTACCCTCGCTACGCAGGTTGAAACGTGGGAGCCCCTTACCGGCACCCTTGTAGAGCCGTTCGCCTGGTTGAGCAGGCGAGAGACCTCTTTTCACTGAAGGGGGCATAGCCGTGGCGACCGGAGGCGGCTCTGGGATCGCCCACGTGGCGGCAGAAACGGCCGGAGCTGCTGGCCTGGCTGTCCGTCTGATATGTCTCAGCGGGGCTTCGCGGTGGGTTTACCAGGTAAGTCGAGCCGGAGCTCAAACCCGAATGATCTCGAGCCCGGGCACCTCGACGTAATCCTCGTCCTGGGTCACGACCGGCACCCTTAGCGAGATAGCCGTGGCTGCGATCCAAGAGTCGTTGACTGGCATCCGCTTCTGCATGTCCCGTAGCTGGACGCGTAGGCGCGCCCATGCCTCGGCGACGGGCTGGTCCACGGGCAGGGGATCTAGGGCCAGCGCTTCGCTCAGCGTTGCCAGTCGTCGGTCGCGGGTCTCGACGTCGGAAGCCGCCAGTACCCCGGCGCGCAGCTCGCCGACCGTTATCACCGAGATCGCAAGCTCGTCAGGCAGGCCGGCCTCGGCCAAAGGGCGGCCTGACTCACGGGCGACAAAAACGCTGGTGTCAGCGATGCCGCGGCTCACCGCAGGTCGTCGGTCGTGTCGGGCGCCAGCTCGCGGAGATCTCCAGCAAGACCGGGATCGGCTTGGCGTCCCGAAAAAAGGTGCACGAACTGAGCGCGTGACAGCCACCGTCGACGGTGGCCGATCGGGCGCAGCACCGCAACGTGTCGCCCATCGACAGTGATCACGACCTCTTCCCCCGCTTCGACCCGGCGCAACACGCCTCGGGTGTCGTTGCGCAGTTCACGGGAAGCGACCTCAAACATGCTCCAAGCGTAGCACACCTGCTACGCCACTGGTTCCGCCGCTACAGAGACACCGCTCTGGCAGGCCGCCGCCAATGACTGCACCGAGCCGATCGCGCGCCAGTAACAGTGCAGCGACAGCAAGAAGGATCCCGAAGACCACGTACGCGATCACGAGCGTCGGGTGGGGTTCGCCGCCCCGTCCGAGCGCGCTGGCCGGGTTGCATTTCGCTCGTGGCCCGAGCGAGAGGTTTTGGCAAGGCGCTCCTTGTCGTACCCACCTCGGGCGCCGCCGACCGGCTCTTCGCCCAGTCGAAGGGTGCCGCGCTCGACCACACAGAGCATTCCCTTGTGCTCAGCGAAGCCCCTCTTAGGCAGGGCCGCTCACCAGGAGGTCGTTGTCAGGGGCGCCGCTCCGTCGTCAACGGCCCGTGGAGCCCGACGGAGCGATCGTCCCAGCAGGCGGACATCGGCACGAGGAAGTGCGCGACCTCGGTGCCTTCGGGCGGCCCCGAACGCGAAACGTGCCACGCCCAACGCTTTGTCGCAGCCCGGACAGGCCGTCGCCACCAGGGCCCAAGAACTGGCGGGCGACTCTGGTCATCACGCCCCGGGGGATATCATGCCCCCCGGCCTGGGCTCCCGAAGATGCCGGTCCCGGCTCGTGACGCAGCTGCCCAGAGTGGCGAGCCTGCGCCCGTACTCGGTTCTTCTGCGTGCTCATCCTTGCAGTTGCTCGCTGCGTTCCTCTCCCGGTGTGGGCGCCGAGGGTCCGAGCCAGGCGTCGGAAGGCGGCCCCAGAGCCCTAGGCCTGATGTGGAACGGCCCTGTACGGTGCCCGCCCGTTGTGGCAGGTGCCCGACGGGGTAGCTGTAACGCCCCTGGGTTCGGTCGAGGAGCTGGCGGGAACCGCACCGCACAGCCGGGGTCACTGGACGCCGTTCCGCTGTACCGGCGCCATGTCGACCGCTCCGCCGGCCAGGGACGCCGGGCTACGGCACGAGCACGACCTTCCCGTGCGGCGCTCCCGACAGGCTGAGCCCGGGGTACAGACGGCTCGGGAGCGCCCTCAAGACAATGGACCGGCGTCCATATTGTCGCCGGCACCATGGCTCGCTGCGAGAGCTTTGAAGGTGTCGGGGAGCTTTGTGATGGCGTTGAGTGGCAGGAGTGGCGGCCTCGGGCCCGTTGAGGTGGGGTCGGCCGAGTACGTCGTGCTGGCCATGCTTCGGCGCGCGGTGACAACCATCGCTTGAGCGGTCGCGAGATTTTGGGCGATGGTCCTGTCGCCAAGGAGGCCGGGGTCGGCCACGGCGCGGGCGGTCAGGTCGGCTATGAGCGCGCCGCAGGCCCGGACAGCGAGGACGGCTGCGACGGGGCCGTCATCGGTTCGCCGGAACAGCCGAGAGTGAGCGAAGAAGGCCGGGGCGATCTCGTCGAGGCGCTGGACGGTCGCGCGCACGCGGGCCCCCTCAGCCTGCACGCTGGCAAGGTCGCGCCGCCTGGCGGCGCCGAGGTAGTCCGTGAACGCGGCGAGGTTGTCGGCGACGCGGCGGCGGAGGACGTCGGTACTACGTATGGGCACGATGACCGTTGCGGCGACGACCGCGACGGCGCCGCCGACGGCGATGCCTTCGAGCCTGCTCAAG
>DATJST010000379.1:0-2997 GCA_035503975.1 Acidimicrobiales bacterium
ACCAGGCAACGGTGAGGGAGGGCCTAGTGCTAATGCTCGGGCTCCTCCCCGACATAGAGGTAGTGGGTTCCGCAGCGAACGGGGAAGAGGCGATCGCTTTGGTGTCCGAGCAAGCGCCGGATGCCGTCCTCATGGACCTGCACATGCCGGTGCTCGACGGAGTGGAGGCGACCCGGCGGATCGCCCGAGACCACCCCGGTGTCGTGATAGTCGTGCTCACCACCTACGCGGACGACGCCTCAGTCCTGGCGGCGCTCGCCGCGGGTGCGAGGAGCTATCTGACCAAGGACGCCGACCGCTCCGAGATCGCCTTCGCGCTCAGGACCGCCGCGTGCGGCCTCGTCGTCCTCGACCGAGCGGTGCAGGAGGCACTCGTCGCAGCTGCGACACGGGGCGGCGCGCAAGGAGACCAGCCTCACGCCGCCCCCGACAAGTTGCCTGACGGGCTCACGAAAAGGGAGGCAGAGATCCTGGCCATGATCGCGGCGGGTATGGTCAACGCCGACATTGCCGGCACTCTCTACTTGTCCAACGCCACCGTGAAGAGCCATATCAACCGGATATTTTCGAAAACCGGCTCCCCGGACCGTTCTGCCGCGGCGCGCTACGCCAGGGAACACCACTTGGCGTAAGCCACTTCAGAGCGCAGCCGCGCCGCGCTACCCCGTCCTCACGCGCGCACCGTTCGCACCAAGTGGGCGCGTCTCACGTTTGCCGGTCCGGCACTACATCTCGACGAGTACGGCCTCTCCCGCTTCGTGCAGCTCTCCGGCTGGCTCGGCCGCTGTGGCAAGGTCCAGCGCGCGAGGGTCTGCCACCGGGCTTGGCCGGGCGGCGAGCAGGACACGAGGCACGAGGTTCCCTAGGGCTGCGGCCAAGACGCAAAGGGCCGCAGCGATCAGGAACGCCCTGTCATAACCGAAGGTAAGAGCTCGGTCGCGCAGTGCCAGCGAGACCTCGCCGTCGCCGGCGACGAGCCGGCCAGTGAGCAGCTGGGTCGCACGCGAGGTTGCGAGTGTCGACATCACGGCGAGGCCGAGTGCGCCTCCCACAAAACGTGAGGTGTTGACGATGCCGGAGGCGAGCCCCTGGTCGCGCGGGGCAACGTCTGACGTGGCAGCCAGGGTCATGGGCACGAAGCAGGTCCCCATGCCCACGCCTATCAGAACGAACGGCCCGAGCACGTCGGCCAGGTAGCCAGAGCCTGGCCGGAGCTGAGCAAGCCAGAGGAGGCCGCCAGCAGCAATTAGCGGCCCGACCGCCAGGATCCGACGCGGGCCGGTCCTTCGGACAAGCCGGGCGACACTAAGCGAGGTCGCGAGCGTCACGAGCGCCTGGGGCAGGAAGGAAAGCCCGGCCCGGAGAGCGCCGTACCCGTTTACCTGCTGGAGGTAAAGCGACTGGAAGAAGAACGAGCCGAACAGCACGGCCCCGACCATCACCGCTATCGCGTTTGCGGCCGATAGGGACCGGTTGGCAAAGATCCGCAGCGGCATGAGCGGGTTTGAGGCAAAACGTGCCTCAACCGCGACGAAGGTGGCGAGCAGTGCGGCGGCCACCAGCAGTGCCCCAACTGTGTGAGCCGAACCCCAAGCATGCGTGTCGGTGCTCACGATCCCGTAAACAAGCACCGTCAGGCCTGCCGTCCCGGTCAGCGTCCCGGCCAGGTCGAGGTCACGGACGGTGGTTGCAGCGCGAGCTGCGGCGGGGCGCAACGCCTGGCTGGCGAGGGCCAGCAGTGCGATGCCGATGGGCACGTTGACAAACAGGACCGCGCGCCAATCAACGAGCTGGGTGAGGACGCCTCCCAGAAGAGCGCCGGCCGCCCCACCGCTTGCTGCGGTCGCGGACCATACGCCTAGTGCCTTTGCACGCGAGCGGGTATCGGTATAAGTCGTCGTCAGCAAGCTGAGAGTGGCCGGGGCAAGGACCGCGCCGCCGATGCCCTGCAGGGCCCGGGCGCCCACGAGCTCGGCACCTGTCTGTGCGAACCCGCCAACCAGGCTGGCAAAAGTAAAGAGACCAAGGCCGGTCAGGAAGACACGCTTGCGCCCGAGCAAGTCCGCCGCCCTGCCTCCCCACAGGAGGAAACCAGCGAAGGTGAGAGCGTACGCGTTGACCACCCACTGCTGGCCCGTCGTGGAAAGGCCCAAGCTGTGGCGCATCGCGGGGAGGGCGACATTGACTATCGAGAAATCGAGGACGACCATGAACTGGGCCGCGCAGCACACGAGGAGCACCGCCCAATCCGGGAACTGACGATTGCGGGTCATGCCCCCAAGTTAGCGCATTGCTTCACTTAACTGAACGAAAAATTTTTGAGAACTTCAGTAGCTGGTCAAGTGGCAGTCTCGACAGCACCCGCCCCGATCGACGCTAGCTTGTCCAGCAGGTCTCGGAGCTGGTGCTGCTCTTCGGCAGTGAGGGCCCGGAACGCCGCCGGCGGCTCCCACAGCAGGTCTTCGGCCCTTTTCGCCACGGCAAGCCCGTCCGGGGTCGGTACGACGACCTTCACCCGGCGGTCCCTTGGGTGAGCCTGGCGCTCGACGAGCCCCCGCTGCTCGAGGCTGTCGACGACGCTCGTAACATACGAAGCCTCGCAGCCCATTGAGAGGGCCAGGTCGTTCATGGTGGCACCTTCATGTCCAGCGGCACGAAAGAGCGCCTTCACGTGGCCGAAGGGCATGCCAAGCTCGCCTGTGAGGTCGCGCTTACGCTGGTCATTATCGTGCATGACCAGTGAGTGCATGCTCTTCCAGGCCTGCCGGGCCGAGTCGTCCTTTTCCTTCACTGACATTAATGGTACAGCCTCCAAGGGGCTGACCGCAGGCCATGTGGTACTGTGTTACACTGCAGCTGTGAAGAATATTACGGTCACCGTCCCTGACGACGTCTACAGGACGGCGCGAGTGCGGGCAGCCGAGCGCGGGACATCTCTGAGCGCGCTCGTGGCGGGCTACCTTCGCTCCCTCTCGGGTGATGTAGACGAGTTCTCCG
>DATJST010000380.1:0-6875 GCA_035503975.1 Acidimicrobiales bacterium
GAGGGTCATGGCGGCGGGGCAGCGTGGGCTGATCATCGCCGGGCGGGGGGCGGGGGACGCCGAGACCGTATCGGAACTCGCGGAGCTCACGGGTTGGCCGGTCATGGCCGACCCGCTCAGCGGCTGCCGGCGGCCGGGGGCCATAGCGGCGGCCGACGCGCTCTTGCGTACGCCAACAGCGCGGGAATGGCAGCCAGACGTCGTCATACGGCTGGGCTCGCCGTGGGCGTCGCGCGCCCTCAATGACTGGCTGGCGGCACTCGCATGCCCGCAGGTCCTTGTCGACCCCTTCGGCAGGTGGGCGGCACCCGACCGCTCGCCCTGGGAGGTCGTGCAGGCGGGGCCCGCCTCGTTCTGCAGCTGGTTGGCGTCCGCAGTCCGCAGTACCCAGCGCGGGGCGGCTGCATCTTCGTGGTCCGGCAAGTGGGCGGCTGCCGAGCAGGCGGCGCAGCGCGCCATTGACCAGGTACTGAGCGAGGAACAAGGGTTCAGCGGTCCAGGCTTGGCGCGGGCGCTGGCCTCCGAAGTAGCGCCCGCGACGTTGTTTGTATCGTCGTCCATGCCGGTGCGGGACCTGGAATGGTGGTCACGGCCCGAACCGGGCTTGCGCGTCCTGGCCAACAGGGGCGCGAACGGGATAGACGGCGTGGTCGCCACTGCCTTGGGGGTTGCCACCGGTGTGGCGCGCGGTGCCGGGCGGGTGACGGCCTTCATCGGTGACTTGGCCTTTGTCTACGATGCCGGTGCGCTGTTGTGGGCGGCCGAGCGGGGCGCCGACCTGGACTTAGTGGTGGCTGACAATGACGGGGGTGGGATCTTCAGCTTCCTGCCCCAGGCGGTCGAGCAACCGCGCGGCCGTTTCGAGCGCCTTTGGGGTACCCCCCATCACCTGAGCCTGGGCGCCTTGGCGAGCGCGTTCGGCGCCGAGTCGACGGCCGTGGACAACGTCGGGGAGCTGCGCTCGGTGCTGCGCCAAGCGCACCGCCCGGGTGTCAGGGTGATCGTGGCCCGCACCTCGCGTGCCGGCGATGTGGCCGTCCAGCGCCGGATCCACGAGGCCGTCAAAGTGGCTGTTGCTCGGCTCCAGGCGGGCTGATTGGTGAGCCGCTGAGCACGGTTGGCCGCGCCCAGGGCAGCGGTCGGCGCAGGCCTGCGGCGGTCCCGGCGCCGGCCTCTGTCAGGGCCGTACGAGAGCGGCGAGGAGCGCTTGCAACTTCAGCTGCGTCTCCACGAGCTCGGCTTCCGCATCGGAGCCCACGACGATACCGGCACCGGCATACAGGGTGGCGCGCTCGCCGGAGACGAGGGCGCTGCGCAGGCCGAGCGCCCACTCGCCGTCTCCGGCGCGGTCAACCCAGCCCACCGGCCCGGCGTAGCAACCCCGCTCGAAGCCTTCGTTGGCCCGTTGCCAAGCCAACGCGGCGGCCGTCGGGTGGCCCCCTACAGCGGGTGTCGGCTGGAGCAAGCCAGCTAGGTCGAGAGCGGTCGGCAGCTCGCCTCGTGCCGAACCTGTCGGGCTGGTTCGCTCCCGCCGCAGCTTGCCGGTGATATTGGTACCGAGGTGCGAGACGTTGCGGAGGGCGACGGTCGCCGGTTGAGCGGGCACGTCTAGCACGGCGCACAGCGGGCGGAGGCTGTCCACGATGGCGTCAACGACCAACTGGTGCTCTCGTCGGTCCTTCTCGGACGCCGTGAGCGCGGCCAGGAGCTGCGCGTCTGTGTCTTCGTCACCGCTGCGGGCGACCGTCCCGGCGAGCGGGTGGCTGGAGACGGCATCCCCTTGGCGGCGCACCAATGTCTCAGGGCTCGCGCCGATGAAACCGTTGAAATTGAAGACGGCGCATGAGGGGTAGAGCGCGGCCAGCCGGCTCAGAGTTTCCGGCAGTGGGAACGGCCCCGTGGCCACGACGTCGACCCGCCGTGCGAGTACCACCTTGTCGAGCGCACCTCTCCCCATGTCGGCGACCGCGCGGCGGACGAGCTCCTTCCAGCTGGAGTGGGATATATCGCTGCGCAGCTGGAAACCATCGGGCGCCTCCGGCTGGTCTCCAGCTTCGGCCAGCGCGACCACTTCAGCCTCGATGCTGTCGCGCCACTTGGCCTGCGCCGCAATATCGCGGCCAGCGTCGGCCGTGACCAAGGTGGCCCAAGGGCGGGCGAGGCGCGGGCTGGGCACGCTTACCAGCAGGCGAGGAACGGTCAGGTGCCCGGCGGCTGTCGGGTCGTAGGGGAGGGCGCCCATCGCGATCAATGAGTGGTCCAGCGAGCCGTCGTCTGGCACCGCCTTGATGGCGGACAGCACTTGGGTGACCACGCGGGTGTGGGTGGTTCGCGCCCACGGCCGGGGCAAACCGATCCGCAATGCTTCGCCTGAACCAAGTAGCAGGACATCGCTCGTGCGCCATAGCCTGCAGCCGGGGGACCCGCCGAGCTTGACAGGATCGGCCTTGAGCAGGGTGGAGATGACTTCGTCGGGTAGTTCGATGGTGAAGGCGGAGAGCTCGGCCCCGACGGAGGCACTCCGGCCGTGGTCGGGAATGCCATTGCCGTCTTCGTCGAGCGAAGGATGCGCTGGCACTGCCGGGGGGTCTGGGGGAGTTAGCGGCAAGGTTGCGGCTCCTCGGAACGGGTGGCGACGTACAGCTGGCATATGCCCCCGGATAGCAGCACGCGCTCGATGGCGTGGAAACCGGCGGACTCCAATAGGTTCACCATCTGACTCGGGCTAGGGAGGTAGGCGAGGCTGCGCGGCAGGTAGCTGTACGCCTCGGGATCCGAAAGCGCCGCGCCCAGGAGGGGGATGGCGTAGTTGGACCACAGGCGGTGACCGGCGCGTAAGGCTGGGTTGTCCGGTTCGCTGAGGTCGAGCAAGGAGATGCGGCCTCCGGGCCGCACCGCGCGGGCCAGCTCGGCGAAAAGGCTGGCAAGGTCGACCATATTGCGCAGGGCGAACCCGCTCACTGCCCCGTCGGCTCGTGCCGGGCGTAGGGGCGCTGCCAGCACGTCGGCCATCACCAGGGGAGCAACGGTGCGGGCGTGAGCCAGCATCCCGGCTGATAGGTCTAACCCAACGGCGTGAAACCCTCGCCCGGTGAGCTCGCGGCACAGGTCCCCGGTCCCGCAGGCGACATCGAGCACCGTAGACGCGGCGGGCAGCTCGAGAGCGTCCACGCAGCGGCGTCGCCAGGCACGGTCCAAGCCGAGTGCCATGATGCGGTTGAGCGTTTCGTAGCGTGCCGAGATGGCGTCGAACATGTGCCGGACAGCCAGTTGTTTCTCGTCCCCCGTGGGGAGGGGCGAGTTGGTACGAGAGGCACGCAGAGCCGCCCTGCGAGTACCCCTAGTCGTAGTAACGGAAGACAACGTCGGCCACACAGGCAGGCTTTGCAGAGCCCTCCACCTCGTAGGTGCAGCTCAGCACCGCCTGATGACCACCGGGCACGGGTTCGAGCGAGGTGAGCGTGGCGCCCAGGCGCAAGCGGGAGCCCGTCGGGACAGGCGCGGGGAAGCGGAGCCGGTTGAGGCCATAGTTGACCGCGTAACGGGGACCTTCGATCGAGAGCACCTCACCGAGCAGCAGGGGTAGCAGTGCCAACGTTAGGTAACCGTGGGCGATGGTCGTGCCGAACGGGCCGTCCTTCGCTCGCTCCGGATCGGTGTGGATCCACTGGTGGTCGCCGGTGGCGTCGGCGAAAAGGTCAACTTGCTGCTGGGTGACTTCGTGCCAGTCGGAGAACCCGAGGTGGCTCCCGACCTTGTCGTGGAGCTGGTCGGAAGTGAGCGGCGGTGGGGTCATTTGACGCAGGCTAGGGCAGTGGGGCGCGTTGGGGCCAGGTGGGGCGGGCACGCCTCTAAGGCTCCGCTGAGCATTTGAAAGGTGCCCCAAGCGTCCAAGAGCGCAGCCGAAAGCTCCAAGAGTGGGGCTGAAAGCCTCCAAGAGTGGGGTGAAACATCCAAGAGTGGGGTGAAACATCCAAGAGTGACCTTCCGTCGGTGCCCTCAAAAGAGCTGAGCTGCGCAAACGTCCGCTGGAGGCGGCGCCAAGACGCCACTCTTGGAGCTTTCACCCCACTCTTGGACGTTCCAGGGCGCACTCTTGGAGCTTTCAACCCCGCAGCACCCCGCTCCCCTCTCAGCGCTCTAACACGTCCGTGCGCTCCCGCCCTCGAGCCAGGACTGGCGGAGCTGCGCCGAGACCCGGTCGGTCCGCCGCGGATCGGCAACGTCCTCCCAGGAGAACCGCAATAGCCGCCAGGCTGCGCCGAGGGTGAGGAGCAGCGCGTTTTGGCGCCGTAAGTCGTAGGCCAACGCATTCGGCGAAGCGTGCGTTTCAGCCCCATCGACCTCGACGGCGAGCCGCGCCGGCGGCCACGCGAAATCGATGCGGTACTTACCATCCCTCGTGGGCACGAGGAACTGGCGCTCGGGCGGGGGGAGCCCGCTCCGCCGCACTACCTGCACGAACAAGGTCTCGGCGTCACTCTCAGTTGGCGGCAGATCCTCGGGCCTTTCAGCCAGCAGGTCGCGCAGGGCATGGGTGCCCGGACGGCGCGAGGCCTGTCGAAGGGTCGCTGCCAGCACGCCGACCGTCAAGTGACCCTTGCGCAAAGCCCACTCCAGGCTGCGCTCCAGGATATCTCGGGAAACGACCTGGCCGAGGTCCAAGAGCGTGCGCGTCACGGAGGTTACGGGCAAGGTATCGATGACGGGAAGCTCTGCATCGAATGGCCGCACACGGTGGACAGACCCATGAACAGGGCGCCCGACGCCCGTCGCCAGCTCTATAGGAGCGGCATCGGCTCTCAGCGGGTACGCGCCGAAGCCGTCAAATCCCCAGAGTACGGCTGCTGAGCGGCGGAACACCCTGACGGCCGCGCGCTGCTGGGGCGAGCACGAACAATAGGCACGAAAGAGCTCGTGCCGCCACTGCTCCCGAGGCCCCGAGGGCTGCCACTGCCGGTCGATGACCAGCCACCTCCCGGTGCGGGCCAGGCGCCCGGACTTCAGCGCGGCGCGTAGGTCCTGCTCGCGGGCGCCCCGCCGGGCGAGCTGGTCCAGGGCCGCCACCCCTGATTGTTCGGATAACACAGTGAGCCACGAGATAACACAAAAGTATATAGCTCTCCGGTGCCTCTGGCAGGCCGGCTCGCCTGTCGAGGCCCGGGTGGGCAGCCATGGCGCGGCGGTAGCATGGCCCGCTGATGTTCGAGACGTTGTCGGACCGCTTCGAGAGCATCTTCACGCGCCTGCGTGGCCGCGGCCGGCTCGGCCCGCAGGACGTGGACGAGGCGCTCAAGGAGATCAGGACCGCATTGCTGCAGGCGGACGTCAACCTCTTGGTGGTGCGCGACTTCGTCGCCCGACTGCGGGCCGAACTGGTCGGCACAGACCTGTCGCGCAGCCTCACACCTGGCCAGCAGGTCGTAAAGGCGGTCAACAACGAGCTCGTCCGGGTCCTTGGAGGCACCGCGCTCAAAGTCACCTACGCGTCCCGGCCGCCGACGGTCGTACTGCTCGCCGGCCTCCAGGGCACCGGCAAAACAACAACGGCGGCCAAATTGGCCCGCTGGTTCAAACAGCAAGGGCGCAACCCGCTGCTCGTGGGCGCCGACCTGCAGCGCCCGGCCGCGGTCGAGCAGCTCCGGGTCCTCGGTAGCCAGGTGAGCGTGCCTGTCTATTCCGAACCTTCCGACCCGGTGACAGTGGCCAAAAAAGGCCTGGCCGAAGCCGTCCGTGTCGGACGTGACGTGCTGATCGTGGACACGGCCGGCCGGCTCCACATCGATACCGAGATGATGGACCAGGTCCGCGACATTTCCGCGGCGGTCCAGCCGCACTACACGTTCTTGCTCGTCGATGCCATGACCGGCCAGGACGCCGTGACAACGGCTGAGGCTTTCCACCGCACTCTCCAGCTCGATGGCGTGATCCTGAGCAAGGTGGACGGCGATGCACGCGGTGGCGCGGCTCTCTCAGTCAAAGAGGTCGTCGGCAAGCCCATCGCCTTCGCCTCCACTGGTGAGAAGTTGGACGACTTCGAGGTGTTCCACCCAGACCGGATGGCGGGGCGCATCCTCGGCATGGGCGACGTCCTGACCCTTATCGACCGGGCCGAGCAAGCGATCCAGCGCGAGGACGCAGAGAAGGCCGTTGAGAAGATCGCTCGGGGGCGCTTCGGCCTCGATGACTTCTTGGAGCAACTGCAGTCGGTCAAGAAGATGGGACCGCTCTCCGGCTTGATCGGGATGCTCCCGATGATGCCCAAAGAGGTCCGCAATGCCGAGCTCGACGACTCCATGCTCAAGCCGGTCGAGGCGATCATCCACTCGATGACACCGGAGGAAAGGGCGGACCCCTCGATCATCAATGGTTCGCGCCGCGCTCGCATCGCTGCTGGCTCTGGCACGACAGTCCAGGATGTCAATGAGCTGCTCGACAGGTTCAAGCAGGTCCAGACATATATGCGCCAGGTCCCTGCCCTCGCCGCCATGACACGTCGCGCCAGCACCAAGAAGGCGGCCAAGCGCAAGAAGAAGCGGTAGCCGAAGTCGACCGCCTGCAGGCGCGTACCCTGCTGTG
Organism: Acidimicrobiales bacterium; assembly: GCA_035503975.1. Taxonomy (GTDB): domain Bacteria; phylum Actinomycetota; class Acidimicrobiia; order Acidimicrobiales; family Palsa-688; genus DATJMJ01. Next base: position 6,580 of record DATJST010000380.1, read on the forward strand.
CCCGCTCGCGACAGATGAGCGCCTACAATTGCTCGGTCGCGGTGTGCGACCCGGATCATCGCGCGTTCGGAGCCGGTAGGACCGGCTCGGGCCTCGGGACGAAAGCAGGGTAGATGGCAGTCAAGCTCCGCTTGATGCGGATGGGTAAGACCAAGCAACCGACTTACCGCCTCGTGGCCGCGGACAGCCGCTCGCCCCGAGACGGGCGGTTCATCGAGGTCGTGGGCAGCTACGCTCCCCGCGAGGCGCAGGCCAAGGTGGTCCTCAAGCCCGAGCGCGTGGCGCACTGGTTGCGG
>DATJST010000381.1:0-11086 GCA_035503975.1 Acidimicrobiales bacterium
TCGTCGGGGGGCTCTCGGGGGGTGTGCCCCCCGAGTGTCGGGTCGTCGGGGGGCTCTCGGGGGGTGTGCCCCCCGAGTGTCGGGTCGTCGGGGGGCTCTCGGGGGGTGTGCCCCCCGAGTGTCGGGTAAGATAGTGCTCAGCCAAGTGCCGTAGGGCCAGCGCCGTCCCGAGCCGCACCACTAGTTGGGCCCGTTACCGAGAGGCGCATATGACACTTCCCTACAACTTTGGCTCGCACCTGGGCCGGGACACCGGGCAGGGCCTTTACCGTCCCGATAGGGAGCACGACGCCTGCGGCGTCGCGTTCGTGGCCGACCTGGGGGGCCGGCCGAGCCACTCCATGGTCCAAATGGGCCTGGCCGCACTTTGCCAGCTCGAGCACCGGGGGGCGAAGGGGGCCGACCCGGCCACGGGTGATGGCGCCGGAGTGCTCGTGCACGTACCTGACCGGTTCCTGCGCCGGTGCTTGAGTGTGGAACTGCCGCCGCCGGGCTCCTACGCGACCGGCATTGCCTTCTTGCCTGCCGAGACGGGACTGGCGGCCGTGGCCCGCCGCCGGCTTGACGAGCTGGCTGCCGAAGAGGGCATGACCGTCCTGGCCTGGCGTGACGTGCCGGTAGATGTCGGCCTGCCGGGCGCCGGCGCTCGCGCCGTCATGCCCGCGTTCGGCCAAGTCGTCGTGGCGGGCGAGAGGGGCGAGCGCGGCCTCCAGCTCGAACGGATGGCGTTCATGCTGCGCAAACGGGCCGAACATGCCATCGACGGTTTGTACTTTGCCTCCCTCTCCAGCCGCACCATGGTCTACAAGGGGATGCTGACGGCGCCACAGCTGCCGGACTTCTTCGGAGACCTGTCAGATCCTGACTTCGAGTCAGGCATCGTGCTCGCGCATGCCCGCTTCTCGACCAACACCTTCCCGAGCTGGCCCCTCGCCCATCCCTACCGCTATGTCGCCCATAACGGCGAGTTCAACACCGTCCAGGGCAACCGCAACTGGATGCGGACCCGCGAAGCCATGCTCGCGAGCGAGCTGTTGCCCGGGGACATCTCCCGGATCTTCCCGGTCGTCACGCCCGGCGGTAGCGACTCGATGAGCTTCGACGAGGTCTTGGAGCTGCTCCACCTTGGCGGGCGTTCCCTGCCGCACGCCGTGCTCATGATGGTCCCCGAGGCTTGGGAGAACAAGACCGACCTGCCTGCTGCCAGGCGCGCCTTTTATGAGTACCACGCGTGCGTCATGGAACCTTGGGACGGCCCTGCCGCCGTCGTGTTCACCGACGGCACGGTTATCGGCGCCCAGCTCGACCGCAACGGCTTCCGCCCGCTGCGCTACTGGGTGACCGACGACGACCTGGTTGTGATGGCGTCCGAGGTGGGGGTGCTCGATATCCCGGCCTCGAGGATCGTGCTCCGCGGCCGGATCCAGCCGGGGCGGATGTTCCTTGTCGACACGGGAGCGGGCCGCATCGTCGTCGACGACGAGATCAAGGACACCCTGGCCGCCGAGCGCCCGTACGCCGAATGGCTCGCCGCGGAGCGGATCTATCTGGAGGACCTGCCCCTGCGCCGCTCGCTCACGCCGCAGTACTCACGCCTGGTCAGCTTCCAGCGCCAGTTCGGTTACACAGAAGAAGAGGTCCGCCTGGTCCTGGAGCCAATGGTCAAAACGGGCGCCGAACCGGTTGCGTCGATGGGCGACGACACCCCCCTCGCCGTACTGTCGCGGCGTCCCCGGTTGCTCTATGACTATTTCCGCCAGCTTTTCGCCCAGGTTACCAACCCGCCCCTCGACGCGATCAGGGAGGAGCTGATCACGTCGCTCGGAGCTTCCGTAGGCCCTGAAGGCAACCTGCTCGAACCCGGCCCGCACTCATGCCACCAAATCCGCCTGCCCAAGCCCGTGCTGACCAACGACGAGCTGGCGACCCTGTTGTATGTCGACGAAGACGGGCTGGTCCCGGGTTGGCGGACCTTTGCCATCGACGGCCTGTTCGAGGCACGAGGCAGCACGCCCCCGGGCGAAAGGCTCCGCAACGCCCTCGAGCGCGTCTGCGCCGAAGTCCACGACGCCGTCTCCCTCGACGGGGCGAGCGTGGTCGTGCTGTCAGACCGCCACGCCAATGCCGACCACGTGCCGATCCCGTCTTTGCTGCTCGTCTCGGCCGTCCACCACTACCTGGTGGACCAGAAGCTGCGCACGCGGGTCGGGCTGGTGGTCGAGACCGGCGAAGCGCGCACCGTGCACCACATCGCTTGCCTGATCGGTTACGGTGCCGCCGCCGTTAGTCCTTACCTCGCTTTCGACACCCTCACCGATCAGGTGCGCCGGGGTGCGATCGGGGACATGACCCCGCGGCGGGCATTGCAGAACTATGTCAAGGCGGCGGCCAAGGGGGTACTCAAGACGATGTCCAAAATGGGCATCTCTACCGTGGCCTCCTACACCGGCGCCCAGGTCTTCGAGGCGGTGGGGCTGGCGAGCGACGTGATCGAACGGTACTTCCAGGGGACTGCCAGCCAGGTGGAGGGCATCGGTCTGGAAGGCATCGCCGCCGAAGCGCTCGCCCGTCACCGGGCGGCGTGGCCGGCGCGCCCGGGCGAGCTGGCGCACCGGGACCTGGAACCGGGCGGTGATTGGCAGTGGCGCCGCGAGGGCGAGTACCACCTGTTCAACCCTGAGACCGTGTTCAAGCTGCAGCACGCGACGCGGTCCAAGAGCTACCGGATATTCAAGGAGTACAGCCGCGCCGTCGATGACCAGTCCCACAACCTGGCGACCTTGCGCGGCTTGTTGCGGCTGAAGCCGGCCGGCGAAACTGGCCGCCACCCGGTGCCCTTGGACGAGGTCGAGGCAGTCAGCTCGATCGTAAAGCGGTTTTCGACAGGGGCGATGTCCTATGGTGCCATTTCGCAAGAGGCGCACGAGACGTTGGCCATCGCCATGAACCGCATCGGCGCGCGCAGCAACAGCGGCGAGGGCGGCGAAGATCCCGAGCGCAACGTGCCAGATGCCAACGGCGACAGCCGGCGCAGCGCCATCCGTCAGGTGGCCGCAGGCCGCTTCGGGGTTACCAGCAGCTACCTGGTGCACGCCGACGACATCCAGATAAAAATGGCCCAAGGCGCCAAGCCGGGCGAGGGGGGCCAGCTGCCGGGCAAGAAGGTCTACCCGTGGATCGCCAAGACCCGCTACTCCACCACCGGCGTCGGCCTAATCTCGCCGCCGCCGCACCACGATATTTACTCGATCGAGGACTTGGCCCAGCTGATATTCGACCTCAAGAACGCCAACCCGCGTGCCCGTATCAACGTGAAGTTGGTCGCTGAGACCGGGGTTGGCACCGTCGCGGCCGGCGTGTCCAAGGCCCACGCCGATGTCGTGCTTATTTCCGGCCACGATGGCGGCACGGGCGCGTCACCGATGAGCTCGACCAAGCATGCCGGTGGCCCGTGGGAGCTCGGCCTGGCCGAGACCCAGCAGACGTTGATCCGCAACGGCTTGCGTGACCGCGTCGTGGTCCAGGTGGACGGCTCGATGAAGACGGGCCGCGATGTGGTGGTGGCCGCGCTGCTTGGAGCCGAGGAGTACGGCTTTTCGACTGCGCCCCTCGTCGTAGAGGGCTGCATAATGATGCGGGTCTGCCACCTCGACACCTGCCCTGTCGGCGTAGCCACTCAAAATCCTGTGTTGCGGCAGCGCTTTCGGGGCACACCTGACATCGTGGTCAATTACTTCGAGTTCGTGGCCGAAGAAGTCAGAGAACTGCTGGCTGATCTCGGTTTCAAGACCCTGGAAGAGGCCATCGGCCACGTCGAGGTGCTGGAGGCAGTGGTGCCGCCGCGGCACGCCAAAGCTGCGACGCTGGATCTTTCTCCGCTGTTGCTGCCCCCGCCCCCCGGCGCCGCGCTCACTTGTACGGCGGCCCAGGACCATGGGCTCGCGCACACGTTGGACGCCCAGCTGATCGAAGCCTGCAGGCCCGCGCTGGAACAAGGCACGCCCGTGCGAGGGTCTTGGCCGGTCATTAACTCCAACCGGGCCGTCGGCACGATGCTCGGTTCGGAGGTCACCCGGCGCTACGGCGAGCGGGGCTTGCCCGATGGCACGGTGCAACTCGACTTCTCGGGGTCGGCTGGGCAGAGTTTCGGTGCCTTCCTGCCCCGCGGTATCACTTTGCGCCTATCCGGTGACGCCAACGACTACTTGGGAAAAGGACTTTCGGGCGGCCGGATAGTACTGCGCCCTTCGCCAGCAACGCCCGCCGGCTTTGTCGCCGAAGCCAACATCATCGCCGGCAATGTCATTGGTTATGGGGCCACGAGCGGCGAGATGTTCGTGCGCGGAGTCGTGGGCGAGCGTTTTTGCGTGCGCAATTCCGGTGCCCTGGCGGTAGTCGAGGGCGTCGGTGACCATGGCTGCGAGTACATGACCGGAGGTCGAGTAGTGGTGCTCGGCCCCACCGGCCGCAATTTTGCCGCCGGTATGTCGGGTGGCTATGCCTATGTCTACGACCCCCTGCGGCTGTTCGCCGGGCGGGTCAACCGTGACGGCATCGAGTTGTCCGGTCTCGGGGCGGCCGACCAGGATTGGCTCATGAACGTCCTGGAAAGGCACCTGGCTGAGACGGGCTCCGCCGTCGCCGAGCGCTTACTGGCCGATCTCGGGGCCCATTTGCCGTTCTTTGTCAAGGTCGTGCCCGTCGAGTACCAGCGGGCGCTGGAGGCGCCAGCCGCGCTGCCGTTGGAGCTCGACAGCGCCGGCGCCGGCGACGAGAGCGCCATGGCGGCTGCAGCCGGCCGTGGCTGACCCGGAGGGTTTCCTAAAGCACAAGCGCAGCGAGGCCGAACACCGGCCCGTCCACCTGCGCGTGCGTGACTGGCAGGAGATGTACGAACCGGTCGACCTCGGGCGGCTTCGCGACCAGGCCTCGCGCTGCATGGACTGCGCTGTCCCTTTCTGTAACAGCCTGAGCGGCTGCCCGCTCGGCAACCTCATCCCTGATTGGAACGACCTCGTTTACCGCGACCGCTGGCGGGACGCCATCGAAAGGCTCCATGCCACCAACAACTTCCCCGAGTTCACGGGCCGGATGTGCCCTGCCCCGTGCGAAAGTGCCTGCGTCCTGGCCATAAACGATGACCCTGTGACCATAAAGCAGGTGGAGAAGGAGATAATTGACTACGCCTGGGAGCACGGTTGGGTCACGCCTTTGCGCCCGAGCGTACGCACCGGCAAGAGAGTGGCCGTCGTCGGGTCGGGACCAGCCGGCATGGCCGCGGCTCAGCAGCTCACCCGAGCCGGTCACGAAGTGGTGGTCTACGAGCGCGATGACCGCGCCGGTGGGCTCATCCGGTACGGCATCCCCGATTTCAAGATGGACAAGGCCCTGCTCGACCGGCGCATCGAGCAGATGGAGGCCGAGGGCACCGTCTTCGAGTGCGGCGTCGACGTGGGTGTCGACCTTTCGGCCGAGGACCTGCGTGAGGCTTACCACGCCGTCGTTCTCGCCGTCGGCGCCCTCTGGCAGCGCGAGTTGGAAGTACCCGGGCGCCACCTCGACGGGGTCCATCTGGCTATGGAGTACCTGGTACCGTCCAACCGCGTACAGGCCGGCTTGCTGAGCAAGCCGCCAATCGACGCCGCCGGCAAGCGGGTGGTCATCATTGGCGGCGGCGACACCGGAGCTGACTGCCTTGGGACGGCGCACCGCCAAGGAGCGGCGTCCGTGCACCAGTTCGACATCCACGAACGCCCGCCTGACGAGCGGCCCGAAACGTCGCCATGGCCGCTGTGGCCGCTGGTCCTGCGCCACTCGCTGGCGCACGAGGAAGGGGGCGAGCGTGAGTTCGCAGCCCAGACCGACGAGTTCGTGGGCGACGCCCGCGGTCAAGTGCGGGCCTTGCGCGCCCACCGTGTACGTGAGCTGTCGCGCCGGGTTTACGAGAAGATCCCGGACAGCACGTTCGAGCTCGAGGCGGACCTGGTGCTCCTTGCCATCGGTTTTCGCGGGCCGGACCGCCAGTTGCTCGACAAGCTGGGCGTGGCCCTGACAGAGCGGGGCACGGTCGCCTACGACAACCGATGGCTGACCAACGTTCCGGGCGTCTTCGCCTGTGGAGACAGCACTCACGGTGCCAGCCTCATCGTGTGGGCGATCGCCGAGGCCCGGGCGGCCGCAGCCGCGGTGGACCGCTACCTGTTGGGCGAGACGCTCCTGCCGGCGGTGCTCTAGGCCGCTCATGGAGATCGTCCGCTACCCGCCGACCGCTGCCGCGCGGCGCCGCGGCTCCGAGGCCGGCTTGGACGACAAGCTCAACCGGCACGGGACAGTCGTGACGATCGGCGCGTTCGACGGCGTGCACCTCGGCCACCAACGCCTGATCGAGCGAGTGCGCGCCTCGGCCCAACAGATCGGCGCCTTGTCCGCGGTAGTCACGTTCGACCGCCACCCTGCGTCGGTCGTGCGCCCCGCCACCGCACCGTTGCTTCTCACGACGCTGGACGAGAAGCTCCGGCTGCTCCAACAAACGGGCGTCGAACTTGCCGTAGTGGTGCGCTTCGACGAGGTGCGTGCCGCCGAGCCGGCCGCGGAGTTCGTCGGTGAAGTCCTCGTCGACTACCTCCACGCTCGCGCCGTTATTGTCGGCCACGACTTCCACTTTGGTCGCGACCGCGAGGGTGACGTCCCGTTGTTGCAGCGCATGGGGGCGACAATGGGGTTCGATGTCACGGGCATCCGCCTCTACGGGGCCTCCGCCACTGCGGGCGCCCGGAGGACTTCGGGGGTAGCGGCCGCGATCTCGTCCACTCGCATCCGCCACCTGATCGCACAAGGGGATGTCGCCGCGGCAGCCGGGATGCTCGGCCGCTGGCACCGGCTGGCTGGCGTTGTCGGGCACGGGGACAAGCGTGGCCGTGAGCTCGGCTTCCCCACGGCCAACCTCCAGGTGGGCCGTGAGATGCAGATTTGTGCCGATGGGGTCTACGCCGGCTGGTACCTGCGGCCGGACGGGACCCGCCACCAGACGGCCGTCTCGGTCGGCCGCCAGCCGACCTTCTACGCAACCCGGTCCTTCTCCCTGGTCGAGGCGTTCCTGCTGGACTTCCAGGGAGACCTCTACGACGAGCTGGGTACAGTCGAGCTCGTGGCGCGTCTGCGCGGCCAGGAAAAGTTCGGATCGATCGATGCGCTGGTCGACCAGATGACCGCCGACGTCGCCCGCACCCGCGAGGCCTTGCGCTCGCCGCCCGCTCCTGCGGGGTGAGCCAGACAACCGGGCTCAGCTGCCGACGGCTGGCTGCCAGCAACGCACCAGCAAGGGGCGGGCGAGGGGCGGCGGAGCGGCGGTCGAACTGTCAAGAGCGGTTACCTGCTAACATGGCCCGACGGCGTCGAGCCGGGGAAGGCTGCCCAGGTGCTCCTGTGTCGGAGGGCGGGGGTGCCCTACCACGCTTGGCGCACGGTTCCTGTAGCCGCTCAACGCCCTTGTAAAGTTCATCCGAAGGATCCACGCGTATGGCCCAAAAGGCAGAGACGATCACCACCTACCGTCTTCACGAGACCGACACCGGCTCGCCGGAGGTCCAGGTCGCCCTGCTGAGCGAACGCATCGCTCACCTGACGGAGCACCTCAAGCTCAACAAGCACGATCATCACTCGCGTCGGGGCCTGATGGTGCTCATCGGCCGCCGCCGCCGCCTTCTCGACTATGTCCGCAACAACGACGTAGAGCGTTACCGCGACCTGATCGGCCGGCTCGGGCTGCGCCGTTGACGGCTCCGGCCTGCAGTGGGGCGCTTGCCAGCTGCCAGTCGAGGGCTTCCCACGAGGCGCCGGGCGCGGTATGCGCTCGTGCTGCCGGCGAGGGGAAGTCGTCTACTGACAACTGGCCAGTGCTGCCTCCAGGAACATTCGCCGGGTTGCGCCCCGCAGTAGCACCTGCTGGTTCATGCGAGCCAGCCAGCGCAACCAAGCGAACGTCGCCTGCCGTGGCAGTAGGTCCCGCTCCACGGCCGGCAGGGCACTCCCACCGGGAGTGCGTTCTGTTCAGTTCGGCTGGCTTTGCCGGCCGCTTCGGCTCGAAAGGAGAACCATGGGGGAGCCTGTATCTGTTTCCACCCCGGTTTCTGGCACCGACAAGACCATAACCTTTGAAACGGGCCTGCTGGCCCAACAGTCCCAGGGTGCCGTTGTCGGCCGCCTGGGGGACACCGTGGTGCTGGCTACGGCCAACGCCGCCCAAAACGCACCCGAAGGCATCGACTTCTTCCCCCTCACCGTCGATGTCGAGGAGCGCATGTACGCCGCGGGCAAGATCCCGGGCTCGTTCTTTCGCCGGGAGGGCCGGCCCACCGAGAGCGCCATCCTCACCGCCCGCCTGATCGACCGCCCGCTGCGGCCTTCGTTCGCGGACGGCTACCGCAATGAGACCCAGGTCGTCATCACCGTCCTGGGTGCTGACCAGGTCAACCCCCACGATGTCGTGGCCATCAACGCGGCCAGCGCCGCGCTGATGGTTTCGGGCATACCCTTCGAAGGCCCGATCGGAGCGGTGCGGGTAGCCTTCTCTCAAAAGGGCAAGTGGGTACCGCACCCGACCTATGCCGAAGGAGACGAGTCGACCTTCGAACTGGTCGTCGCCGGCCGGGCACTACCCGATGGCGACGTCGCCATAATGATGGTCGAAGCGGGCGGGTCCGAACGTGCCTGGGCTTACTACGAGGCTGGCGCGCCCAAGGTGACCGAAGAAGCGATCGCCGATGGTCTGGAAGCGGCGAAGACCTGGATCCGTGAGTCCGTCGACCTCCAGCTCAAGCTCAGAGACCTGGCCGGCTCCCGGGCGCCATTGGCGTTCAGTCCCCGGCGTGACTACCAATCTGACGTGTACGACAGGGTCGACGCTGCCGGGGCGGACCGCATCGCCAAGGTCACCACCATCTCGCTCAAGGCCGAGCGTGAGGCGGCCATGGCGGCTACGGCCGCCGCTCTGGTCGAGGAGCTGGCCGGGGAGTTCCCAGGCCGCGAAAAGGAGATCGCCAATGCCGTGCGCTCGCTCACCAAACACTTGGTGCGTAAGCGCATCGTCGAGGACGGTGTCCGCATCGACGGCCGCGGTACCCGCGATATCCGCCCGCTGTCGGCGCGAGTCGGCATCATCCCCACGGCCCACGGCTCCGGGTTGTTCCAGCGGGGCGAGACCCAAGTGCTCAACGTCGCCACACTGGGCATGCCGCGCATGGACCAGCAGCTCGACACCATCGGCACCGAAGAGAAAAAGCGCTACATGCACCACTACAACATGCCCCCCTTTGCGAACGGTGAGGTGGGCCGGGTGGGCAGCCCCAAGCGCCGGGAGATCGGCCACGGGCTCTTGGCGGAGCGCGCCTTGCTGCCGGTGGTGCCGTCGTTCGACGAGTTCCCCTATGCCTTACGGCTGGTGTCCGAAGTGCTCTCGTCAAATGGGTCGACCTCGATGGCATCGGTTTGTGCCTCCACGTTGTCGCTCATGGACGCCGGCGTGCCGGTCAAAGCGCCTGTCGCGGGTATAGCCATGGGGCTGGTAAAGGAGGGCGACCGCTACGTCACCCTGACAGACATCCTCGGAGCGGAGGATGCCTTCGGTGACATGGACTTCAAGGTCGCCGGCCCGGCGGGCTTCGTGACTGCTCTCCAGCTCGACACCAAGATCGATGGGTTGCCGGCCAACGTGCTCGCCGACGCGCTGCGCCAGGCGCGTGAAGCTCGGCTGGCCATCCTGGAAGTCATGGACAAAGCCATCAGCCAGCCGCGGCCCGAGGTGCGCGAGACCGCGCCCAAGATCGTGACCCTGGAGATCCCGATCGACAAGATCGGCGAGGTCATCGGGCCCAAGGGCAAGATGATCAACTCGATCCAGCAGGAGACGGGGGCGGACATCAGCGTGGACGACAACGGGATCGTCGGCACGGTGACCGTAGGCGCTCGCGATGGCGGTGCGGTGCGGGAAGCTGTCAGGCGCATCGAGCTCATCCTCGACCCACCCAAGGCCGAGGTCGGCACCACCTACCGGGGCAAGGTTGTCAACATCACCAAGTTCGGCGCCTTCGTCAATATCCTTCCGGGACGCGACGGCCTGGTGCACATCTCCAAGTTGTCGAAGCTCTCGCAGGGTAAGCGGGTGGAACGGGTGGAGGACGTGCTCGCCGTCGGCGACGAGCTCGATGTCCACGTGGACGACATCGACCCCATGGGTAAGGTGTCGCTTTCCCTGCTCGGGGAGGAGGCGGCGGCCGGTGCAGGCCCGCGCCGCGGTGCTGAGGCCAGTTCGGGCGACGGCGCACCGGTGGACTACGAAACGGTGTCTTTCGAGGACACCTGGGAAGAGGAGGCCCGTTCGGCGTTCGGCGACCTCGGCCCGGCCACGGGCCTTGACGCAGCCGGTGCGGTGCCCTCGGGAGGTCGAGGACCGGGCCGCGAGCGCGGGGAGCGGGGGGAGCGGGCCGGCGAGCGCGGACCGCGCCGCAACCCACGCAGGCGTCACTGACCTTTAGAGGACCAGACGGTGACGTCGCCGAGCTCCGGCCGATTTGAAGGGCGTCGGGGAATGGCCCAGTTAGAGTTCGAGCGCGACGTGGTGCAAAGCGAGGTCATCGACGGCGGCCTGACCGTCGTGACCGAGCACATGCCAGATGTCCTGTCGGTCAGCCTTGGCTTCTGGGTGGGGACCGGTTCGGTAGACGAACCCGAAAACCTAGCCGGTGCCTCGCATTTTCTTGAGCACCTTCTGTTCAAGGGCACGGCGGAGCGCAGCGCCCGCGAGATCGCTGAGCTCGTGGACGCCGTAGGCGGTGACATAAATGCTTTCACCACCAAGGAGCACACGGCGTTTTACGTCCGCTTGCTGGCGGAGTCGCTGGATCTGGGCCTCGATATCCTGTCGGAGATCATCTGGGGACCTGCGTTGCGGCCCGACGAGTTCGAGGCCGAGCGCCAGGTGATCCTGGAGGAAATCCTCATGCACGGCGACGAGCCCGCCGAGGAGGTGCATGACGTCCTGCATAGCGCGATGTACCCCGAGCACCCGCTCGGCCGCGATGTGCTCGGG
>DATJST010000382.1:0-17904 GCA_035503975.1 Acidimicrobiales bacterium
ACGGCACGTTGCGCGATTAGAAGTGCGAACAGGCCGACCTGGGAGCCCCGGCGCTCAGGGCAGGCTCGTCTTTGCCTTGGCAGGTGCGGGGCTGGCCGGGCTGGTTGCCTCCACCGTGCTCGACACCACGGCCGCGCGATCAGCGGCGTCCCAGGACTGGCCGCCGTTCGTCCTGGTCGCTGGGCTGCTGCTCATTGGCCTTGTGGCCGACGACGACGGGCTGTTCAGGACGGTCGGCCACAACCTGGCGCGGGCGGCCCCCGGCGGGTTGGCGCTATTTGTCGGCGCGGTGGCCATCGTCGCTGGCGTGACTGCGCTCTTGAACCTCGACACTTCTGTGGCCTTCCTCACCCCTGTGCTCGTGTACGCAGCGCGGAGCCGGGGCGAGGGGGAGGCGCCGCTCCTTTACGGCTGTATCCTCCTGTCCAATGCTGGGTCCTTGCTCCTGCCCGGCTCCAACCTGACCAACCTCATCGTCCTCGGCCACCTCCACTTTTCCGGCGGGCAGTTCATCGCCCACATGTGGGCGCCGGCGCTGGCCTCGCTGAGCGTGACTGCCGCCGTCATCGCCTTTACCGAACGGCGCTCGTTGAGCACCCGCACCACTGATCTCACCCGGGCAGAGCGGCCCGTCATGGGCATCGGGTTGCTCGCCGTGTTGGCAGCCACCGTGCTCGTTGTCGTCTTGCAAAACCCCGCGGTACCGGTCGCCGCGGTCGGGGTGGCAGCAATAGGTGTACGCCTCGCCACCGGCAAGGAACGGCCTCGCCACGTCGCCGATGTGCTCGGTGCGCCCGTGCTGGCAGGCCTCTTCGGCGTGGCGGTTGCCCTCGGCACGCTGGGGCGGGCGTGGTCCGGGCCCGCGGATCTGCTCGGCCACCTCGACGGCTGGGGTACCGCCGCCCTGGCCGCGGTGTCCTCGGTGCTGGTCAACAACCTGCCCGCTGCCTCGCTCCTCGCAGCCCGCCGTCCCGTTCACCCCTTCTCCCTGCTCGTAGGGCTCAACCTGGGGCCAAACCTGGGCGTCACCGGCTCGCTTGCGTGGCTCCTGTGGCTGAGGGCGGCCCGGACGGCGGGAGCGCGGCCTTCCTTGGCCAAGGCCAGCCGGCTAGGGGCCATCGCAGTACCCCTCTCCATGGCGGCTGCCATGGGTGCCCTCACTATCTCAGGGCTTCGCTGAGAAGTTTGGGCCCTCGGCCCAGGGCCCAATGGCTCGGCAGTGATGAAGTGGCCTCCGCCAGCTCGTACGGGCGAGCCATATACCCCGCAGGGTAGGGTATATGGGCCCTAGGCCTTGCGACGACGGGCCCTGGCCTTGGGACCAGAGAAGCATTCAGACTGGCAGCGTGGGAGACCTAGGGGAAAAGACGGCGAGGGCGGCCTTGGACGTTGGGACCTTGGACGTTGGGACCTTGGACGTTGGGAGTGGCGCGGCAGCGCTGAGCGAGGCAGACGTCCGCCGGATCGTCCGCTCCGAGCTCGAGCAAGTCGCCAGCCGCGACCCAGGCAGCAACACGGCCGCCATAATCGCCTCCAAGGGCACCTTGGACTGGGCCTATCCGCCGCTGATCCTGGCCACGACAGCGGCCGCCTCCGGCATGGGCTCGTCGATCTTCTTCACGTTTTACGGCCTCAACATCATCCACAAGGACTTCGGCCGGCTCCTAAAGGTCTCGCCCCTTGGTAACCCGGCCATGCCGATGCCGGTGCCGATGCCCAACGCCGTCCTCGGCCTGCCGGGAATGGGCCCACTGGCCACCAAGATGATGCGCTCGAAGTTCCACAAGAAGAACGTGGCCACCATCGGCGAGCTCCTCGAGGCGGCCCGGGACCTCGACGTGCACCTCGTGGCCTGCCAGATGACTATGGACGTGTTCGGCTATTCGGCCGACGACTTCATCGAAGGCGTCGAGTTCGCTGGCGCAGCGGCTTTCCTCGCCAAGGCCAGGACCGCCAATGTCACGCTGTTCGTCTGAGGAGGAGCTGATGGCAGACACGCACCTACAAGAAGATGCTGTGCTCGACGCCCGCGGGCTGTTGTGCCCGATGCCGATCGTGAAGACGGCAAAACTGATGAAAACCCTTGTGCCGGGCCAGCTTGTGAAATTAATCACGACTGACCGAGGATCTCTCGCCGATGTCCCCGCCTGGGCCGGCAGTACCGGCAACGAGCTGGTCGAGTCGCACCAGGACAACGGCGAGTTCACCTTCTACATCCGCAAAGGCTAGGGGCTCCATGACTGACCCAGAAAAGCTAGTCATCATGGTCACCCACGGCCCGAGCGAGCCCGAACTGGCCTTGCTCCCCTTCGCCCTCGCCGGCGCTGCGGTCGCCTCGGACGTGGAAGTGGTGATGGGCTTCCAGGCCGACGGATGCCTGCTTGTCAAGAAAGGTGGGGCCGAAGGTGTTGCTGCCCCCGGTTTCACCCCCCTTGGCGAGCTACTGCCGATGATCCTGGAGTTCGGGGCCAAGTTGCTCGTGTGTGCGCCCTGCCTCAAGAGCCACGAGCTCAACGAAGAAGACTTCGTCGACGGTACCGAGGTGGTCGCCGCAGCCCGCTTCGTGGCCGAGATCACGTCGGCGACCAATTGCCTCGTCTACTGACAAATCTCAACTACTGGACAAGGCTTTCACATTTCATTGCTGGACGGAGGGACACATGAGCACGATCTTGAGCGAACTGGACGCAGGAGCGCTGGGCGCAGCCAAGGTGGTCGACGCCCGCGGCGCAGCGTGCCCCGGGCCGCTCCTGGAGGCGAAAAAAACCATCGGCGGCATTGGCCTCGGCCAGGTACTGGAGCTGTGGTCGAGCGATGCACAGACAAAGCGTGACGTCGAGGCGTGGTCGAAGAAGGTGGGCCATGCCTTTGTCGGCGTCGCCGAGGCTCAGGGTTACGACCGGGTGTTCGTCCGCCGCGGCAAATGACGACAAGGACGCTGGTGGCCGAGCCCGCCGCACCGTCGAGAGGTCACCCTCGCCGGCGCGGGCCGCGTGTACTCGTGTGGTCGACCAACGCCATCTCCGACCCCGGTATCGACCTGGCCGGGAGCTCGCATATGCACTACTCCCCCGAAGTCGTGGTCATAAGCCTGCCGTGCACCAGCGGGATCAAGCCGACGTGGGTCCTCTACGCTCTGCAGCAGGGCTTCGACGGCGTTTTCATCGCGTCAGACGGGGACGAGTGCGGGTACCTGTCGGACTGCAGCGAGCGCTCGGCGCGCATCGTCACCGAGGCGCAGGCGCTCCTCGCCTCGCACGAGATCGACGGACGCCGTCTCAAGATGTCGGCGATCTGTTCCGTATGCGCCGAGCCCTTCACGAGGCAAGTTCGTGACTTCACGGCCGCACTTGCCGAGATGGAGGAGTGATGGGCTACGACGCGCTCGTGGTGGGGAGCGGGATCGGGGGCATGGAGTCGGCGCTCAAGCTCGGGGACATGGGTTACAAGGTGCTCCTGGTCGAAAAGGGCCCGAGCATCGGGGGCAAGATGATCCTGCTCTCCAAGGTCTTCCCGACGCTCGACTGCGCCAGCTGCATATCGACGCCGAAGATGGCGGCGACCGCCCACCACCCCAACGTCACCATCTTCACCGACTCCGAGGTGGCAGCGGTCTCGCGACAGGCTGATGGCAGCTTCCGGGCCAAGGTGCACCGCAAGCCCCGTTTCGTCGACCCCACCCGCTGCACCGGGTGCCACCTGTGCGAACTGGCATGCACAGTCTCGGTCCCCGACGAGTTCAACGGGGACCTCGTGGGCCGCCACGCGGCCTACATACCCTTCCCCCAGGCCGTGCCACAAAAAGCACTGATCGAGCGGGCGGGCACTTCGCCCTGCACGTTCAACTGCCCCGCAGGGATCAAAGCCCATGGCTATGTCTCGCTCGTCCGCAGCGGGGAGTACGACAAGGCGTTCGAGCTGGTGCTCGAGGCTACGCCCCTGGTCGGAACGCTCGGGCGGGCGTGCTACGCGCCGTGCGAAGCCTCCTGCACGCGCTCGAGCCTGGAAGGCCAGCTCCCGATCCGCCGGGTCAAGAGGTTCATCGCCGACCACCGCTACACCTCTTTGGCGCTGGTCCAAACGCGCCCTGAGCCCAACGGCAAGCGGGTCGCCATCGTCGGCTCTGGGCCGACCGGCCTGACTGCGGCCTGGCTGCTGGCCAGGAAGGGCTACGGCGTGAAGATCTTCGAGTCCGAGCCCGAGGCGGGCGGGGCTTTGCGCCTCGCGATCCCCTCTTACCGCCTGCCCGTCGAGGTGGTCGAGGCCGATGTCGCCAACCTGGCCGCGATCGGGGTCGAGATCGCGACCAACAGCCGCGTCGAGGACCTGGGCAAGTTGCGCAGCGAGGGCTTCGACGCCGTCGTGGTGGCCACGGGCACCCCACGGGCGGCCAGGCTCGGTGTGCCGGGCGAGGAGACCTTGGACGGGGTACGGGGTGCGCTCGGGTTCCTGCGCGCCATAAAGCTCGGCGCCGCGCCCGACCTGGCAGGCAAGGTCGTCGCTGTCGTCGGGGGCGGCAACGTCGCGGTCGACACCGCGCGCAGCGCCAAGCGGCTCGGAGCCACCGAGGTCCACCTGGTCTGCCTGGAAGCGCGGGCCGACATGCCGGCCCACGAGTGGGAAGTGGCTGAAGCCTGCGCCGAGGGCGTTCAGATCCACGACCGCTCGGGAGTCGCCGGCTTCAAGGGGGACAGCCAGGTGCAGGCGGTGCGGCTGCGGCATTGCCTGTCGGTGTTCGACGAGCAGGGCAGGTTCGCCCCTCGCTACGACGACATCGCCAGTGACGAGATCAGCTGCGATGCCGTCCTGGTCGCCGTCGGGATGGCAGCCGACACGGCGACTTTCCCGGCGCTGGTGCCCGAAGGTGCGAGGGCGATAGCTGCCGAACCAGGCACGCTCAAGACAGCCGTCCCAGGGGTCTTTGCCGCCGGCGACGCCGTCACCGGCCCGACGACGATCGCCAAGGCCGTGGGCCAAGGGCGCAGAGCCGCCTACATGGTCGACCGTTGGCTGCAGGGCCTGGGGATGACCGGTTCGGCTGACCCCTTGCCGGCGGTTGACCAGGCCGAAGTGCTGGCCCGCCAGGGTAGCTACTCCTTCCGCCGGCCTGTCACCGGCGACCTCCGGTTCGCCCCCGCTCCGAGCGACTTCGCCGAGCTTGAGCCTCCGCTCACCGAAGCAGAGGCCCGGGCCGCGGCCGGCACCTGCCTGGACTGCGGGGTGTGCTCTGAGTGCCACGAGTGCGTCAGCGCCTGCCCGGCCGACGCCATTGACTTCGACATGCGGGCCAGCGATGTCGACGTCGACGTCGGCACAGTCGTCATATCGACGGGCTACCAGCTGTTCCCGGCCGAGCTAAAGCCCCAGTACGGCTACGGCCGCTTCAAGAACGTGGTCACGGGCACCCAGATGGAACGGCTGCTGGCACCCACCCGCCCGTTCAACACGGTGCTACGCCCAGGCGACGGGAAAGTACCCGAGCGCATCGCCTATGTCATGTGCACCGGGTCGCGCGACGAGACCGTCGGCAACCCGTTGTGCTCCAAGTTCTGCTGCATGTACTCGCTCAAGCAGAACCAGCTGCTCATGGGAGCGCTGCCGCTGGCAGACGTGACGGTGCACTACATCGATGTCCGCGCGGCAGGCAAGGGCTACGACGAGTTCTACGAACAGGCCAAGGCCATGGGCACGAGCTTCGTGAAAGGCCGCGTCGCGGGCATCACCGAGAAGCCCAACGGCGACCTGGTGCTCCGCTACGAGGACATTGACAACGGAGGTGTGCTGGCGGAGGCAGAGTACGACCTCGTGGTGCTCGCGGTGGGGGTGCGGCCGAACAGCGATGCCGCCCTTTTCTTCGGCCCCGGCGAGCTGGCGCTCGACCGCCACCGCTACATCGAAGAGGTCGACGAGGACCTGAACCCGGGGGCGACGAGCATACCCGGCGTCTTCACCGCCGGCGCCGTTTCAGGGGCGCGCGATATACCCGAGTCGGTCCTGCACGCCGGTGCCGCCGCAGCCCAGGCGGCCGCTTACCTCGAGCGCGTTGGGTTGGCCAGTCACCACAAGGTGCTGGCATGAGCTGCCGCCGGATCGGCGTGTACGTCTGCCACTGCGGCGGCAACATCTCCGACTTCGTCGACGTGGGGGCCGTGATCGAGGCGGTCAAGGACGACCCCGACGTCGTGGTGGCCCGGGACGCCATGTTCACCTGCTCGGACCTGACCCAGACCGAGATCATCGCTGACATCGCCGAGCATGGCCTCGACGGCTTGGTCGTCGCCTCCTGTTCGCCCAAGCTGCACACCTTCACCTTCCGGGAAATGGCGCGGCGGGCCGGGCTCAACCCTTACCAGTACACCCAGGTGAACATCCGCGAGCAGTGCTCGTGGACGCACACCGACGACCCCGAGGGCGCCACCCGCAAGGCGGTCAGGCTCGTGCGCGCCGGGATCGCCGGTACGCGCGGGAGCGTGCCGCTGGAGCCGACAACCGTCGAGACGACACAGCGTGTCCTGGTCATCGGCGGTGGTGTCACCGGCATGCGCGCCGCTATCGGCCTGGCCGACATCGGGCTAGCGGTCGTCCTGGTCGAAAAGGACGCCGCGCTGGGCGGCCGGGTGGGCGGTCTCGGGCCGATGCTCCCTCGCGGGCGCCGGGGCACCGACTTGGTTGCCCACCTGCGGGAGGACATTGCCAGCCACCCGTCGATAACGGTGCTCACCAGCTCCGAGGTCGTCTCCAAGTCCGGCACCTACGGCAACTACCACGTGGTCGTGCAGGCCTCGGGCCACAAGGTGGAGCTCGGCGTCGGCCAGGTCGTCGTAGCCACCGGGTTCGCCAGCTACAAGCCCCGGGCGGGTGAGCACGGCTACGGCGCCGCGGGCGTCGTCACCCTGCCCGAGCTCTACGAGATGCTCGACGGCGCCGACGGGCCGCTCGTCCACGACGGAAAGCCCGTAGGCAGCATTGCGTACATCTACTGCGTCGGCAGCCGGGACACCGAGCACTCCTACTGCTCGAAGTTCTGCTGCAGCGCTGCCGTCCACGCCTCGCTGCGAGTGGTCGAGCACAACCCAGGGGCCCGTCAGTACCACCTTTACCGCGACATGCGCACCTACGGCCGCAACGAAGAGATGCTGAGCGAGTCACGCGGGCGCGGCTCGGTGTACATGAAGTTTGCCGACGACGACCCGCCCACGGTCGAGTGCGCCGCCGGGAGGCTCGAGGTCACGGTGCGCGACCTGCTGACTGCGGGCGAAGAGCTGACCGTCCGGGTCGACCTGGTCGTGCTCGTGACCGGCATGGTCCCCCGGGAGAACGGCGACCTGGTGCGGGGACTGAAGCTGCCCGTGGGCCGGGAGGGCTTCTTCAACGAGATCCACCCCAAGCTCCGGCCAGTCGAGACCGTGGTCGACGGTGTGATGATCTGCGGCACCTGCCAGGGGCCGAAGACTTCGGCCGAGAGCGTAGCCTCCGGCCTGGCCGCCGTCACCCAGGTGGCGTCGGTGCTCAACGGGGGGTAGCTGAACTGGGCCCCCAGGTCGCAACCGTCACAGGCGCCGCCTGCACCGCCTGTGGGGCTTGCGTAGGCGCTTGCCCTTTCGCCGCGATCTCGCTGTTCGAAGGCGATGGCACAAAGCTGGCCCGGATCGACACCGCCGGCTGCAAAGGCTGCGGGGCCTGCGTACCGCTATGCCCGGCTGGTGCCATCAACCTGGCCGGTTACACCGACTCCCAGATCCGGTCCATGATCGACGCGCTCGTGAGCGAGGTCACCCCATGACCAGGGACATCCGAGAGGTCGTCCGAGAGGAGCCCCTCATGAGGAGCCGACTGCTCGACCTGCTCGGGGATGGCCCGATGACAGTCCCCGACCTCGCCGCTGCCGGAGGCCTGCCCGCCGAAGAGGTCATGGTCTGGGTGATGGGGATGCGAAGGTACGGCTACGTGAGCGTGGAGAAGGAACCTACTGACGAAGGCTACTTCCGCTATGCGGCGCTGAGCCGGCCGTGAGCACCGTCGTGTCGTCCGCCTTGGCCGAGCAACTGCACGAGCTCGGGGACTTCGACGCTGAGGCGTGCATGAACTGCGGCGTCTGCAGCGCCACCTGCCCCCTCGGCATCGACCTGCTCCCCCGCAGGCTTTTCCGCTACGCCGTGCTGGGAATGGGCCGTCGGGTGCACCAACAGGGCGAGGCCATCTTCGCCTGCCTGCTCTGCCGCTCCTGCGAGGAGAACTGCCCCGCCGGTGTGCACATCACCGAGAACGTGCGGCTGTTGCGCCGCTGGCTACTGACCAACCCCGAAGAAGGGCACTGATGGCGCTCGCCACCAAAGACGTCGTTGGCATCTTGTCCGACAACTTGCGCATGCGCGGCTCGGTACTGCCCATTTCTGCCCGCCGGGCGACCCGCTGGGCGAGCGACCTCCACTTGCCCCGAGGTGGCCGGACTGTCCTCTACACGGGGATGATGTACCAGCTCATCCCCTACGTTGAGCAGCTGAACCGGCTCCAAGCCCGTGTTGCCGGCTCCAGGCTGTCCCGCTACGTCGGCGCGGCCCGGGTGGCCAACAGAGCCGTCAGGGGCTTCGGTATGACGCTGGTCGCCCGACCCTCCGCCGATCAGCGCGCCGAGCTCGACCGGGTCCCAGCCAACGTGGCGCGCCTGTTGCGCGCCGCGGGAGTTGATTTCGGCTACCTCTACGAGGACGACTTCTACTCGGGTGCGCTCGCCTACGACCTCGGCTCGGACGAGGTGGTGGCCGGCCACGCCCGCCGAGTGGCTGCCATCTTCGCCAAGCACGGGGTGCAAGAGGTCATAACCATCGACCCCCATACCACGACCATGCTGCGCAGTGTCTTCCCCAAGTTCGTCGACAGTTATGACGTACAGGTGCGCAGTTACCTGGAGGTGCTGGCCGACAGACCTGAGCATGGCCGGACCGCCGACAGGCCGGCCCAAGGCGAAGTTGTGGTCCACGACTCGTGCGTCTACGCCCGCTACGAGGACGTCATCGAGGCTCCCCGGCAGTTGCTTGCCACCGCCGGGGTCACGGTGCGCGAACCTGAGCAGTCCCGCAAGCTGACGTGGTGCTGCGGTGGACCGGCTGAGTCCCTCTACCCGGAAAAGGCCGCCGCGGTGGCGACCCAGCGCGTCGAGCAGCTGCGCGCCGTCGCGCCCGACTGCGTGACAATGTGCCCCATTTGCCTTGTCAACCTTCGCAAATCCGCCAACGGCAGGCTCAGCGTCCGCGACATCTCCGAGTACCTGGTTGCTCCGCTCCCCAGCTGAGGTGCAGGCGCAAGACCGCGCTCACACGGCCGCCCCGTTGCGGAAGATGGCGACACACTCGCGGCCGGCGTAATAGACGAGCACGAAACCCGCCGCCGGGTCGGCCCACCACCAGTTGAGGCCTGCGTTCAGCGCCAAGCCGGCCAGTACCGAGGTCGCCAGGATCCCGTCCACGAGGGTCACACGCCCCTCGGTGCGGAGCACGACGTTGCCCAGGGCCCGCCCGGTGCGTGCCTTGCCCCAAGCCAGCAGGAACATGGCCACCGCGGTGAACGCCGTCCAGACGATGCCGGTGGTGCTGTGGCCGGCGTGGTGGTGGGAAAGGAGGACCACGGTCCCCTGGACGAGCAGGTACAAGGCCAGCAGTGCGAACGCAGCGCCGATCAGCTGCAGGGCCCGGAGCTGGCGCCGCTCACCTGTCCCGGTCAGTTCCCACACCACAACCACTGAGGCACCGATCTCGATCAGGCTGTCGAGCCCGAACCCGGCGAGGGCCACCGAGCGGGCGCTGACGGCGGACCAGGCGAGCACTACCACCCCGACTACGTTCCAACCAAGTGTCGTGTACTCAAGTGCCAACCCGCGCCGGAGCGTGCCCGACCGCGCTAGGGGCGCCACAGGGACGATCTTGCCAGAGCCGCCCTCTAAAAGGGATCTCGGTACGACCTGTGGCGCGCTGGTATCGTGCCAGTGGGACCGTGACTGGCGTTCGGGTGGAGCACCACCGGGGAACGGCCTGGCTGTAATTGCAGCCCCAGCCGTGCGCCTGGGCGAACAGTGAGCTCGTCCGAAGGGAGCACGTGCTATGCCAGCGCTAGAACAATCGGCCTTCCGCTCGGCCCTCCAAGTCGTGGCTACAGCAGAGCCCAGGGTCGCCCGCTTGATCGCGGCGGAACTGGCGAGCCAGCGACGCCAGCTCAAGTTGATCGCGTCGGAGAACTACGCGTCCCCGGCGGTCCTGCTGGCCATGGGCAATTGGCTCTCGGACAAGTACGCCGAGGGTACCCCCGGCCGGCGCATGTACGCCGGGTGCGAGCAGGTCGACGAAGTCGAACGGATCGCCGCCGAGCATGCCGTGGCTCTCTTTGGGGCCGACCACGCCTACGTACAGCCTCACTCGGGGATCGACGCCAACCTGGTCGCCTTTTGGGCCGTGCTCACCCGCCGGCTCGAGCAACCCTTCTTGGAGGGGCACGGGGCGCGCCATGTGAACGACCTCCCCGAGCAAGCTTGGCAGGAACTGCGCCGCCTGCTCGGCGACCAGCGCATGCTCGGCATGTCGCTCGACGCCGGGGGCCACCTGACGCACGGGTTCCGGCCGAACATCTCGGGCAAGATGTTCCACCAGGCGAGCTACGGGGTCGACCCCGGGACCGGGCTCATCGACTACGACGCCCTCCGTTGCCAGGCTCGTAGCTTCCGGCCGCTGATCCTGCTCGCCGGGTACTCAGCCTACCCCCGCAACCCCAACTTCGCCGTCCTGCGTGAGCTCGCCGACGAGGTCGGGGCGACACTCATGGTCGACATGGCGCACTTCGCCGGGCTCGTAGCCGGCAAGGTGCTGACCGGGGACCTGGACCCCGTCCCTCATGCCCACATCGTCACCACCACGACGCACAAGTCGCTGCGGGGCCCCCGCGGTGGCATGGTGCTTGCCAGCGCCGAGTACGCCGAGTTCGTGGACCGTGGTTGCCCGATGGTCCTTGGTGGCCCGCTGCCTCATGTCATGGCCGCCAAGGCGGTGGCCCTGGCCGAGGCGCGCCGGCCCGAGTTCGCTGACTATGCCGCCGCCATCGTCACCAACGCGAGGGCGCTGGCCGAGGGACTGGCCCGGCGCGGGGCAAAGCTCGTGACCGGGGGCACCGACAACCACATCGTGCTGGTCGACGTGGCCGAGAGCTTTGGGCTCACGGGCCGGCAGGCAGAAGCGGCCCTGCTCGAATGCGGCGTCGTGTCCAACCGCAACTCCGTCCCCGGCGACCGCCACGGCCCCTGGTACACCTCGGGCGTGCGCCTCGGGACGCCCGCGCTTACCACCCTTGGCTTGGGCGTCGCCGAAATGGACGAAGTCGCCGCCATCATCACCGGCGCGCTCGGAGCCACGCAGGCGTCGGGCACGTCCAGGGCACACTATTCGCTTGACGGCCAGGTCGCGGCGGCCTGCCGCGAGCGTTGCGCCGACATTCTCAGCCGATTTCCCCTGTACCCCGGCGTCGAGCTATGAGACGGTCGCCTGAAGAGCTGCACTGCACATAAGGCCAGAGAGATGACGACCGAAAAGTAACCCGCCCAAGGCCCGGCGAGCTGGTGTCCTCCATCCCCGCGCGTCAGTTACTGCATCGCCCGCAGGCAGCGCTGCACTTCATCGTCGGAATGCCCGTCCAGGAAGGGAACTCGTATGACCGTACAAGCCAGATTGAACAACGCGCTCGTCGCCAAGAGCGACAAGACCGTGCTCGTGGAGGGCAATCACCTTATTTGGCCGCGTTGAGCTCTGGCAGCCACCTGCTATAGTCGCGTGTTAGCGCTCTCATAGAGCGGGAGGGGAGGTTGGGGTGAGGGGGATTTCAAACTTGGGCCTGGGAGAAGGTGGTTCTCGAAAAGACGAAGTTCTCGTCTCGGCTGTAGTCCTGGCAGCGCGGTAGGAAAAGGTTTTCCTTCGCAGTTCTAGCCAGCATATGAGCGCTCACACGGAAGCTAGTTCGGTTGCGCGCGCAGTCGGTGGCGACGCGTCTGCACCAGCAGGACCGACGCGTTCACAAGCCGGGCGGCGCTACGAAGGACGCTGCCTAACGAAATCTTTCGACGGTGCCACCGTTCTGTCGCAGGTCAGCGTGACATTCGAGCCCGGCGAGATCCACTCGGTCGTGGGAGAGAACGGCGCGGGCAAGTCCACCTTGCTCAAGATCATGTCGGGTATTTACCAGCCCGACTCCGGTGAGCTTGTGCTTGGCGAGGACCGGTTGAGCGGGCTCTCTCCCCGCTCTGCGCAGCACAGGGGGATTTACCTCGTGCCACAGGAACCGGCGTTGATGCAGTCATTGTCGGTTACCGAAAACCTGTTCCTCGGCATCCTTAGGCGCGGGAGGCTGCGGTTCAACGTCGACTGGCGGTCGATGGAGCGGGAAGCCGGGGCGTACCTCGACCGGGTAGGGCTGGACATAGACCCCGAGATAAAGGCGGAAGAGCTGAGCATTGCCCAGCAGCAGCTCGTCGAGTGCGCGCGTGCCCTTGTCCACCGCTGCACGGTGATCTACCTCGATGAGCCGACCTCCCCGCTCACTGGCAAGGAAGCCGGCACCCTGTTCGATGTCATGGGCAACCTGCGCGAGGAGGGTTACACGCTCGGCTTCATCAGCCATCGCCTCGACGAGGTGCTCGCCATAAGCGACCGGGTGACAGTGCTCCGGGACGGCGCCAAGGTGTTGACCGCGCCCCGAGCCGATGTGGACAGAGCTTCCCTCGTAAAGGCCATGGTTGGCCGGGAGTTGACCACGAGAGAACACGTCCGGGCTCACTTCGACGCGGCGGGCCACAGGGAGATGCTGGCTGTGGCCGATCTCACCTCCCTGCCTTCGTTTGATGGCATCTCCTTCAGTGTGCGAGAGGGAGAGATCGTCGGCCTCGCCGGACTGGTGGGCAGCGGGCGCACTGAGGTCGCGGAGACGATCTTTGGCCTGCGGCCAGCCAACCGGGGCACCGTGCGGGTGGAGGGTAGGCTCCTCGAGCACCGGGACCCACGGACTTGCATCGACGCAGGCCTGGTGTACCTCCCAGAGGACCGCGGCCGTCACGGCATTTTCCCTGAGGTGGAGGTGCAGCGCAACGTCACCGCGGGGGTGATCCCGCGCCTCGAACGCCTGGGGCCGCTGATCAAGCCGGCGTCCGAGCGCCTGATGGCCAAGCAAGCCACCGAGCGGACCGCCGTCCGGATGGCATCCTTGGACACCTTGATGAAGGCTTTGTCCGGGGGCAACCAGCAGCGGGCGATGCTCTCTCGCTGGTTGCTGGCGGGGCCGCGGGTGGCGATTTTCGACGAACCGACCAGAGGTGTGGATGTCGGGGCTAAGAACGACATCTACCAGTTAGTGGCCCAGCTCGCCGAAGACGGCTTGGCGTGTGTCTTCATATCTTCTGAGCTCAACGAGCTGACTTTTACGTGTGACCGGGTCCTTGCGATGTACGAGGGTCGTGTCGTAGGGGAGCTTTCGGGGCCCGACGTTACCGACGCGAACCTGGGGCCCCTGATCGTCGGGGCACACCATAAATGACCGCTCTTCCTGCTCCGTCTGCTCGAGCCGGGGCGGCCCGTCGGGCGCCGGGAGCTCGGATTGCCAGCGTCGCCCTTGAACTTTTGCGACGCCGCGAAGTCCAGCTCCTGGTGGCCATCCTTGGCCTGTTCGCAATTTGTACTGCCCTGCACCCGCAGTTCGGCGTTTCGAGCAACATTGCGTTCATACTGGCGGACTCGGCGACCATCATGGTCGTCGCCGTGGGCCAGACGATAGTCGTGCTCGGGCGCGGGATCGACCTGTCCGTGTCGCCTGTGCTCGGGATCGCAGCCGTAAGCATCGGGTTCCCGGCTTCTGACCACAACCTCAACATCTGGCTCGCCGCGCTGTTCGCTTTACTTATCGGCACCGGGCTCGGTCTCGGCAGTGGCTTTTTGGTGTCGGTAGTGGGGATACCGCCCATCATTGCCACCCTGGCGACGCTCACAATCTACGGCAGCTGGCAGTTCATCATCTGCGGTGGCATGTCGGTCATCAATATCCCCGCCATATACACCAACTTCGGGGGGGCTAATTTGTTGCCTGGGGTGCCGTGGTTGATCATTATCGGCGCCGGTGTAGTGGCAATAGCCCACCTGTTCCTGACCAGGACCGCAAGCGGGCGGTCGGTGTACGCCGTCGGGAACAATGCCGATGCCGCGTTCCGTGCAGGACTTCCGGTCCGGCGCATTCTCTTTACTACGTATGTGATCTCCGGGCTCCTAGCCGGCCTGGCGGGCTTCATCTACCTATGCCAAATAGGCTCGGCGACTTCCACGTCGGGGAGCGATGGCAACACCAACCTCATGTCGATAGCGGCAACGCTGATCGGGGGCACTACCCTCCTCGGGGGCCGCGGGGGGCCCATCGGCAGTGCGCTCGGGGCGATCTTTTTGTCAGAGGCATTGCAGGCGATGATCAGCTTCCGGATCGACGAGCTGTGGGACCCGGCCGGCGTGGGGGTGCTGATCCTGATCGCCGTGGTCGCGGACCGCAAGGGGGCGCCCGTGCGCCAGCTGTTCCGCCAGCCCTTCCGTCAGCCCGCGAGAGCGGTCCCATGAGCCTGAACGCGACGAGCCCACCAGCGCGGCGCCTTCGCGCGCAAACCGCCGGACGTCAGGAGACGACCTGGGTAGTCACCGTTGCCGTCTTGTTGGTCGCTCTCATGGCCTATTTCTGCGTTGCCGTCCCGGACTTCAGGGAGCTCGGGGTTTCGGGGATACTGGCCCTCTCGGAGCAGTTCCTTTTCACCGGGTTGATCGCCTTGGGCGAAGCGCTTGTGATCTTCGCGGGTGAGATCGACCTCTCCACAGGCGCCATGTCCAGCCTCTCGGGCATTGTCATGGCCGCGCTCTGGCAGCAAGGCCTCAACATCTGGCTGGCGGTCGTTGTGGCGCTCCTCGTGTCGGCCCTCGGCGGCGCGCTGAACGGGCTGCTGGTGACCAGGTTTGGTATCGCCTCGTTGCTGGTGACGCTCGGCACACAATTCATCTTCAGCAGCATCGCCACCGCGGTCGGAGGCAACGCTCCGCCTTACAATTTCCCGACGTCTTTCGTCAACCTGGCGGGCACGGGCACCGTCGGCCCCGTCCCGGACCAGCTGATCACCTTTGGGGTTATCGCCGTCGCCGTCTGGTTGCTCGTTGCGCGTTCGCGGTACGGGCGCGGGCTCGTGCTCATCGGCTACAACCGAGCTGCATCGCGTTACACGGGGATAAACGTGCAGCGGACGCTCGTCAGCGCGTTCGTCCTGTGCGGTCTCCTCGCCGGTGTCGCGGGGATCTTCGTTTCCGGCTACTACAACGCCGCCCGCGACGACATCGGTGACTCCCTCCTGTTGCCAGCCATCACCGTCGTCGTGCTGGGCGGAGTGGACATTTTCGGCGGCAAGGGGCGGATGAGCGGGGTCATCGTGGCCGTATTCCTCCTTGGCGTCCTCAACCAGGGCCTGTTGATCAGGGGCAACAGCTCCCTCACCGCCACCATGGTCGAGGGCATCGTCCTGGTCTTGTGCCTCATCTTGAAGATCGCTCTCGACCGTAGGGCGGGCATCCACCTGAAGGAAACGGTACAACGCCGCTTTGGCAGCGCCCAACGAGCTCCGGCGGTGCCCGATGCATAGCTTGGCGGGCAACGAAGGCCTTTGGCCTCCCGAACGAGCGTCTGCAGCCTTGCCTGCGGACGTCCGCTTGGGGGCGAAGGAAAGAGAGACCGCCTCGTACAGAGGCCTCACAGAGGAGGAAAGCGCAATTGACGCCATTTAAGACCGCCCACCGAAAGCTGGTCCCGAAGATAGGCGCCGCAGTGGCCTGTTTAGCAATGGGTGCGACTACGGCTATTACTGCGACGCCTACTCCGGCTAGTGCAGCTGGTAGCTTAGCCACGATCAAGGTTTCGATGGTGCCCAAGCTCCTTGGCTTGGCCGTTTTCGAGGCCAATGACCAGGGGGCGGCGAAGGTCGCCAGCAAGCTCGGCATCAGCCTGACCTACACAGCACCGGCGACCGCATCGGCCGAGGGACAGGTATCGATCTTCAAGGCCGAGATCGCACAGCACTACAACGTCATCACCATGTCGTCAGACGACCCCACCGTGCCGGCACCTGTGCTGCAACAAGCCATGAAAGCCGGCATCCAGGTGATCACTTACGACTCTGACGTGCCCACCGCTCGTGACTTCTTCATGCAGGACACTGCGTACAACGCGATCGGGTCGGCCCTGATCAATGCGGTTGAGAAGTTCACCGGTCCCAAAGCCGACATCGCGATCATGTCGTCCACTCCCGACGCCACCATCCAGCTGGCGTGGATCGGCGCCATGAAGACCTACATCGCCCAGAAGTACACGGGCCTGAAGATCGTCACCATCGGTTACGGTCAGTCCATCCAGTCGACCTCGTTGTCCGTGGCCGAGGGCATTATCCACTCCTACCCGAGCGTCAAGTCGATCGTCTGCATCGACAGCGCCGCCTGTGTCGGGACCGCTGAGGCGATCGCAGACCTGCACGAGTCGGGCAAGATCGGCGACTTTGGTATCGGGCCCCCGAAGGAGAACCGGACCTACTTCGCCAACGGCTCCATGCAGGCCCTGTTCCTCTGGGACGAGATCGGCCAAGGCAAGCTTGACA
The DNA here is from genome assembly GCA_035503975.1 of Acidimicrobiales bacterium. Taxonomy (GTDB): domain Bacteria; phylum Actinomycetota; class Acidimicrobiia; order Acidimicrobiales; family Palsa-688; genus DATJMJ01. The sequence goes on from DATJST010000382.1 coordinate 16,691, forward strand.
TGCTGATGGCCAGGCTCGCCTATGAGGGCGCTCACGGGGCACCGGAGTGCACGGCCATGACACCGCCCGCCAACCCGACGCCCTCGCAATGGTGCGGCATCAAAACGAACTACGGCAAGGTGCAGAGCTTCAGTGGCGCCGCCGTCGGCCTCAACAACGTCTACACGGTCGCTGCGGCGCCGAGCAAAGTAACCGGGGCAACGACCAACACGGTCATCTACTCGGCCCCTCTCGAGTTCACCAAGGCCAACTACCTGCAGTACAACTTCTAGTCCGTCCTCACCTGCCGGGGGCAGGCGGCTGCGCCGTCTGCCCCTCCGGCGGACTGTGCACAAGGGCGGGCAAGGCGCTGTGGCAGAGCATCCTAGCACTTCAGTGTATCTCACGCGCGCCCATTGGTCCCTGGCCCGTACACAGTAACGGTGACCAGCTTGTATCTGGGCACAATGTGTAACCAGGTCTAGTCTGCGGAACACTTTTATGTTATTTCGAACCTTGCTGTTGCCGGTAGTAGTTGATGTAGTGCTGGAAACGGACCGGCAAAAGCACTGGGTGGAGGTGGCTTGACATGAAGCTTGGTTTGCTGACGGCAGCGTTCCCTGAGCTCTCGCTCGAAGAGGTGGCTGCTTGGGCTTCCGCGGAGGGTTTCCAAGCGCTCGAAATAGCATGCTGGCCGCCCTCTGGTGGCGAGATGCGCCGCTACGCGGGCGTGTGCCACCTCGACGTCGAGAGCCTCGACGTGGAAGGGGTGCAAGCACTTTTGGCCAAGCACGGCCTCCAGATTTCCGCCCTCTCTTACTACCCCAACAACCTCCACCCCGACGACGAGCACCGCAGGGCGGTGAACGCCCACCTCTGCAAGGTGGTCGACGCGGCCCATCAGCTTGGTGTCGAGGTCGTAGGCACTTTCATCGGTAACGACAAGGACAAGCCGCTCCCCGAGAACCTGCGACGGTTCCGGGAGATCTGGCCGCCGCTCGTGCACTACGCAGCGGAGCGAGGCGTCAAGGTCGCTATCGAGAACTGCCCGATGATCTTCAGCTGGGACGAATGGCCGGGTGGCAACAACCTGGCTTGGGCACCGGCGATATGGGACGAGATGTTCCAAGCGGTCCCGGAGACGAACTTTGGCTTGAACCTGGACCCGTCCCACTTGGTCTGGCTGATGATCGACGCCGAGCGCGTCGTGCACGACTATGGCGAGCGGATCTTCC
>DATJST010000383.1:0-4893 GCA_035503975.1 Acidimicrobiales bacterium
GTGTTGACAATAACCTCGATTGCGTTAGCGTCGGTCGTGACCGCAAGGACCAGATTGGCGTACGGGGCGACTTTGCCAGAAATCGAGCTGCCATTTTGTAAGCTGTAGAGCTTGGGGATGTAGGAGATCTTGGGGATGTCAGGCCCCGTGGTGTCCCAGCCCTCACCGTAGTCCCTGTACCGCAGGAACGACGAAGCCCATGTTAGTTTGAACTCCTCATCGGTGGCCATCGCGTAGGCCTGCGCACTTGTCGGTGCTGCCCTGAATATCTTGTCGAAAGCGTGCCAGGGATCCGTGCCAGTTTCGTCCATGTGGGCAAAGAAGCCGATAGCGTCGTAGCTCCGGCTGAAGAGAGGTATGGTCGGGTGCTCGAGGTAAAGGTCCCACCAGCCGTCACCCTGGGCCGCCGAGGGTGCCAGGCTTTGGGCGACCCATTGAGCTGACCCCTCGATCAGCCAGGTCGGCGCATCGTTGAACTGCGCGAGCGTCGGGTAGTCGGCTCCCTGGAAGCAGTGGAACATTTCGTGCATCAGAGTGTCGCTTACGGTTTCAGCGTCAGTTGTGAACAGAAGCGGCTGGAGCTGCACCTCGCACCGTGCCGCGCGACCCGTAAACCCCCCGCTTTTGTCGTACAGCACCGTCTCGGCGAGGTAGGTCTTCGTCTGTTTGGTCTCGGCGACCACGCTCACGGGAAGGCCCATCGGGTGGCCGATATTTGATGCGATCACGACCTCGTCGGCCTTGAGCATCGCCAAGTACGGCCCGAGCGGCGGGGTCGTCACCTTGGCGGCCAGCCGGGCGTGGCCGGCACCGTCGCCGGGTGCAGCCAAAACCGTTCTCGGGGTTAGCCCCGCGGTCAGGAATCCCTTGACAGCTTCTCTCTGGGCAGGGGTCAGGCGGTCCCAGTGGCCGAGCACCCAATTGACGGCAAAGGTCCCGTCCATGGTCCTTCCATCTGGCCCGTTCGGTACCTTGACTCCGGGCAGCGGGCCGGCCAGCAGGCTGAAGGCTTGCAGGGCCGCAGCCAGGGGAATGCTCCCGTCGGGCCGGATGTCGGAGAACAGCGAACGTAGGGTCGTCCGCGGGGCGGGGACGGCGGAATTCTGCATCCCGGCCCCGACCGCGGCGGAGCGAGCGGGCGTTGCGGTGCGCACCGCGGGCTGCGGGCGCGGCGCAACCGTCGCCACCGCGGTGTCATAGCTCATAGGCATGACCAACAACGGCGTCGAGAGCGCCAGCACAACTAGGTGCTTGGGGAACACTATGCCATCACCCTTTCCCAGAGCGCGTCCGGGAATGAGCCCCGTGAGGATGCCAGCCGGTTCGGGCACTCATACAACGCCCTCTTATGCAGCGCTGATCGTACTCGACCTGCCACGCCAGTTCACCATGATCGGCAAGGAAAAACACCCGGCCTGGCGCTCCATCCCCGTGCGCGGCTGTCGGCTGCGGCCCCCAGCCCACCACAGGCTGAAGCGCCCCCTGCAGACTGAAGCGCCCCTGCAGACTGAAGCGCCCCTGCAGACTGAAGCGAGCAGTGCAGACTGAGGGTCATGCATATCGTTCGCTTCAGGGAGGCCGCCACCGACGTCAGCGGCGGGTGGAGCACCGCTGTGGGCGTCAGGGTGGCTGGCCGCACAATTCCTGTCCCCGAGGTCCAAACTCTCGCCGACCTTTGGGCCTTGCCCCGCGACGAACTGCAGGCCCTCCTGGCCGGGGCGGCGCGGGCGTCGCAGGCCAGCCGGGCGAGCGATCAGGCCGGGGGCCCTGTCGACCTAGTCGCGCCCATCGATGGCAGGACTGAAGTATGGGCGGCGGGGGTGACTTACGAGGTCTCCCGCGAAGCGAGGGTAAGTGAGAGCCGTCAGGCGGCCAGCGTCTACGAGATGGTGTACGGCGCGGAACGACCCGAGCTGTTCTTCAAGTCGGCGTCGTGGCGCGTGGCAGGCCCCGGGGATCCCATCGCGATCCGGCCTGACTCGACCTGGGACGTCCCAGAGCCCGAGCTGGCCCTGGTGATCAACCGCTTCGGCGAGATCGTCGGGGTGACGGCCTGCAACGACGTATCGTCGCGTTCCATCGAAGGCGAGAACCCGTTGTACCTGCCCCAAGCCAAGGTTTACCTGGGCAGCTGTGCGCTCGGGCCTGTGATCAGGCCCATTTGGGAGGTCGAGTCCCCTTATGCGCTCGCCATCGGCCTTGCCATCCGGCGTGGCGGTGCGGTGGCATGGGACGGAGGACGAGCACCGCTCGGCTGCACCGGCGGTTCGACGAGCTGGTCGAGCACTTGTTCCGGGCTGACCGGTTCCCCGATGGTGCGGTGCTCTCGACCGGGACCTGCCTCGTGCCCGAGGCCCCGTTCACCCTGTCCGTCGGGGACATCGTAGACGTATCGGTCTCGGGCGTGGGGACCCTGTCCAACGGCGTCGTTTGCGGGCTGGCGGCACTCGAGGAGGCCGCTTCGCCCGAGTTGAGGGCGGCACTGTCGCCCGAAGGCAGCTAGCGGTTTGTCCTAAAGCGGCGAGCGCTACCAGCTGAAGAGTTCGCCGTCATCCCAACACACGGCGGTGTACCAGTCCTGGGGCATGGTAAGCACGGACGGGTCCTCGGTCCCAGAACTACCCGTAGGTACCTTTAGGCGGTCCCGGCCTCCGCCCAAAAGCCTCACCACCCTGCGGAATATTATGTCTCATGTGCGAACAGTCCGATATAGAGCTGCGCCGGGTCACCGACGCGGTTGGCGCGGCGAGTTGCGAGCAGCTCTTTGTCGAGTACGTGGCATGGGTCTTCGAGCAGTTTAGGACGGTCCATGGTTCCGACCTCCCCGACGCGCGGCAGGCCATCGTCCACGCCGAGTTCCGCGCTGAATACCCGAAACTGCTGGGCGATCGGGGGCGGATGGTGCTCGCGACACTGCGCGGGGAACCCGCCGCCGTCGGAGCATTGAAGCCGCTCTCAGGTGAGGCGTCAGAGTTGAAGCGGATGTACGTGCGGCCGGCATTCAGGGGCCTTGGGCTGGGCCGCCGAGTCGTCGACTACCTCGTGGGCGAGGCCCGCTCTCTCGGGTATTTAACGGTCCAACTCGACAGTGCGGACTTCATGACCGGCGCGCACAGGCTTTACCGCTCGGCCGGGTTCGTTGACCGTCCGGCCTACCAGGGCGAAGCGGCCCGCCACGGTCTGGTCGCGCACATGCTGTTTATGACGCTCGACCTCACTACCAGCGCCCCACTGCACTAATCATCACCATTGATCATCACCCAGGCGGGCTGACGAGCGAGATGCTCGCCGGACACTTATCCAGCTGACAGAGCTGGGCAGCCAGGCACCCGAGCGGCTGGACGTAATAGTCCAAGAGGTCCAGTATGACGTGTTCAACCGCGATCACCGCGGCCGAACGTCGTACGACGCTGGACCTGTTGCAGCGACTGTCGGAGGCTGACGCCGGGGGCCCTGACCCTGGGCGTGGCCTCACCCAGTTCTCCGCCTCGGCCGTATTGCTCCTCGTCGCCAGCTTCGTTTGAGCCTCGCAAGCTAGGCGTCGAGGGCGGCCCGCAAGCCGGCCAATCGGCCCCGGTCGAGCGAGTACCACACCCATTTGCCGCGACGGTCGCCGTGCACCAGCCCGGCCTCGCCCAGGATCTTCAGATGGTGGGAGATGGTGGGCTGGGACTTCCCAACCGGGCCGACGAAGTCGCACACGCAAACCTCGCCCTCGGGCGCAGCAGCCAGTATCGACAAGATACGGAGCCGGGCGGGGTCAGCGAGGGCGCTGAACCCCACCGCCATGTCGGCCGCCTCGTCGGCCCCGAGAGGCGCGGCGAGCACCGACGGGCAGCAGACTGCCTCGGCCACCGCGATGGCTGCACCCTGCTTGGCCATACTAAATATCTTCTCCTATTGACAATCCTCAATGTATCGAGCATGATAGATACATCAACGAACATGAATACTATCAGGAGGTAGACGTGTCCCGAGTGCAACTGGCCCTGAACGTGTCCGACATCGACGCCGCGGTGGAGTTCTACTCAAAGTTGTTCGCGGCCGAGCCGGCCAAGCGCCGCCCCGGGTACGCCAACTTCGCCATCGCCGAGCCACCGCTGAAGCTCGTGCTCATCGAGAGCGCCTCGGCGCGCGGCGACGGAGTAGCTGGTGCTCTCAACCATCTCGGCGTCGAAGTCGAGACCGCCGACGAGGTCCAGGCCGCTGCTCGTCGCCTGGCTGACGAAGGCTTCGCCCCCAAGGTCGAGGAAGCCACGACGTGCTGCTATGCCGTGCAGGACAAAGCCTGGGTGACCGACCCCGACGGCGCTCCCTGGGAGGTGTACACCGTGCTCGCAGATGCACCCGCATCGACGGGCCTGGCCGGCGACGGCACGTGCTGCGCCGGCGACGAGCTCGTCGGCACAGGGACCAAGTCCTCCTCGGCCTGCTGCTAAGTCGAAGAGCGCGGCCCATGCCAGCCAAGGCCTTCACCGACGAGGCCCCGCTGTGGCGTCGCCTGCTTGCCGAACTGCTCGGGAGTGCGTTCCTGGCCTCGGTTGTCATCGGCTCGGGTATCGCAGCCCAGCAGCTATCACCGGGCGCCGTCGGCCTCGAGCTGTTCGAGAACGCGGCGGCCACCGCCGCCGGGCTCTACGTCATCATCTTGATGTTCGGCCCGGTGTCGGGGGCGCACTTCAACCCCGTTGTGTCCTTTGTCGACGCCGCCTTCGGCGGGCTCAGCTGGCGCCAGGCATGGGCCTACCTGCCCGCCCAGGTGGCCGGCTGCAGCGGAGGAGCGGTCGTCGCCAACTTGATGTTCTCCAAGGCGGCGCTTTCCATCTCGGCTCACCACCGGGCCACGCCCGCCCACTTCCTCTCCGAGGTGGTCGCCACCATGGGGCTGGTCCT
>DATJST010000384.1:0-7714 GCA_035503975.1 Acidimicrobiales bacterium
CGGGGCAGCTCGGCCCAGTCCTCGTAGATATCATCAGGCAATAGTTCCCCTTCAAACCGGGTCAGGACCGCTCTGGCTACCGACGCGGCGGCGATGACGTCCGTGCGGGCCAGTTGCTCGGCCTGGCTCGCCTGCGCCAGCAGGTCCCGATAATCCAGGGCGACGGCCTCGTTGAGGACGAGCAGGTCACCCTTGCGCACGACGACCTCGCCCGCGCTCGAACGTAGCCGGCCGAGCACCGTGCGGAGCCGGTTGCGGCCGGCACCGGGGCTGACCTCGGGCCAGAGCATCTCGATCGCTTGCTCTGCGTGGACGCCGTTCCCGCTGACCGCGACCATCCGCAGTAGCCGTCCTTCCCGCCCAGTGCCAAATTGCACGGGGCGCCCATCAACGGTGAGCTCGAAACGCCCGAGAACCGTGAGCAAAGTGTGCCTCGAGGTTGTTCTCGCTGCCATCGCCGCAGGTGCTCCGGTACGAATGGCGACGTCGAGCAGCTGCTCGGCTAACGCTTGCTCGCGCACCCAAGGCAGCTCGGGCTGGCCGATCCGCGCCGCTTCGTCCAGGGCCCGCGCCGCGAGCAAGCCGGCCGCCTGCTGGTCGCCACCTCTCAGGGCCGCGTAGGCGCGGAGCAGGGTGACCCTCCAGTACTCCCGCGGGTCGATACGCAGCTTCTCCGTGGCGAGCAACAGTCGCTCGGCTACCGCGGGGTCGCCGTGGCGGGCACACATAGCCGCTTCGGAGAGGGCTACGAGGTGGGCCGCGTCCTTCGGCTCCGCCTTTGCTCGTTCCAAGTACTCCCGTGCCGCCTCGGTCAGCCCGACGCGGTCGCACAGGTCGATGGCGTCAGCGAGGAAATCGCCAGATGCAGACAACCACCAGTTGCCCCGGTGGAGCTCGACTTGGCGAAGGTGACGAAGCGTCGCCTCGGCGTCTCCACGGTAGGAGCTGAGAATTGCAAGCCGCCAGTGGCCTTGTGATCGGAACAGGTCGCTATTCAGCTGCGCTGCGATCCGTAGCACCTCTTCGGCGCTGGCCCTGCACAGCTCGTCCTGCCCAAGTTCGGCCGCGACCCAGGCACGGAAGGAAAGTACGTGCGCATAACGTCGCGGGCGGTTGCCGGCCAGCGTAAGGGCCTCCTCGAGCCGCCGCAGCGCTGCGTGCGAGTGCCCGCGGGCGAACTCGATCGAGATTGCCCAGTACGGGGCGAGCCCCGAGACTGCAGAAAGCATGCCTAGGGACTTGTACAGGTCGGTCGCCCAGGCAAAGCACGCTTCGGCCTCGTCAAGGGCCGCCGCGTCCCTTTGGCCTGTGGGCCCGAGCTTCCAGCACAGCGCCTGTCCCAGTACGTGGTAGGAGCGGGCGCGGGTCAACTGCTCGCTTGGGCCCGCCGACGCGAGCACGCCGCGGGCTTGGGCTTCGGCCTCGTCACGCTCCAAGCGCCGTACGAGTTCAGCGGCCAGTTCCGCGGCGGCCGCCCTGCCGAGGGGCGCGTCACCAGTCTCGAGCGCCCAGTCGCGCGCTCGCTCGAGTAGGGCGACGCCTTGGTCGAACCTGTTCGCCAGACGAAGAGACCGTCCCACGACGACAAGCACGTAAGGGTACGCGGCGATCGCATCTGGTGGGAGCTGGTCCAAGAAGACGTGAAGCTCGGGCCCGTCGACTTGTTCAAGGACCTCAGGTGGCGTCGTTGCCAACAGGGCGGCCGCTTCGCTAGCGTCGCCCGCGACGAGGAGCATCTGTAATGCCCAGCCCACCTGGCCCCTTCGTTGGTACTCTCGCGCGGCCAACCTCAGGCTCTGCGGATCTGCCGGGGCCAAGGTGCTCAGGTGCTCCCGGACCGGTCCCGGCAGCTCCCACCAACTGCCGTGAGCGGGCGTGAACGGGATGCCCGCTCGGAGCGCGGCACTGAACAGGCCGCGCTTCCCGGTGGCCTTTTCGACCAGTTCCGGATCGACCAGTCGGAGCCTTGCGACTTGCGCCAGAAGGTGGCGGTCGCTCCGCCCGAGCGAGCTCGTTGCCTCTTCGAGCAGTGCCGAGACGACGTCTCCCGGGTAAGCCTCGCCCGCGGACGCCAGGGAAAGGGAGGTCAAGGGCTCGCCTGTTCGCTTCGCCCGCGCCGCCGCAAGGACGCTCGCGGCCGTCCAGCCGCCAGTGAGCTTCTCGAGGATCTGAGCCGCTTCGGAAGTGACGTCCAACCCGAAGCCCGAACGGCAGAGCCGAAGCGTTTCTTCTCCGTTCATCGCTAGGTCCGCCGGCCCAATGCTGAAGTACTCCGCCCGGCGCAACCGGCCCGCGCCGGGGGGCAGACGGCGCGCGAGGACAACCAGCCGCTGTCCCTCTGCAAGCCGGCCGGGAAAGTGTTGCAGCAGCGCAGCGGCGTCAGGAAGGGCATTGTGGGCGTCGTCCACCACGAAGGAGCACCGCTCACCGACCAGCGATCTGGTCACCACCTCGAGCGCACCGGCGACGTCATCGGATACGTCCGCCGCCGAGAGGGCGTCGTTGTAGCCTGCCCTGACCACCGCTTCGCGTAGGCGTGCGATGAAGAGCCGAGCTGTCGTCGGCCCGAACCCGAGGTCAACCTCTATGCCGACGGCCCGCCATGCATCGACTAGCTCTACGGCGAAGACCGTCTTGCCATAACCTCCCGCGGCTTCGACCACCACTACATCGCGCTCCAAGCAAGGCCCGACCAGGCGCTGGCGGGGGATGTGGTATGGCGGAAAACGGTGCATCCGGCTTGTTGTCTCTCGAGGTTCCGACTGTCCCCCCCAGATCTACCAGTTGAAAGGCTTCTCCGCTCAGGCAGCCCGCGGCGGGTTAGCTGCCTACAGGCATGCCCTGGTAGCCTTTGCTCGTGCCCACCGCGGTCCCGTACCTGCTGACACCCGGCCCGCTCACTACGTCGGCCACCGTGAAGGCCGCCATGCAACGGGACTGGGGGTCGCGCGACGTCGAGTTCATTGCGATGAACCGCGAGGTCCGTGAGCGTCTTTTGGGGTTGGTAGAAGCCGAAGAGACCCACGTGTGCGTCCCGCTCCAGGGGTCCGGGACCTTTACCGTCGAGGCGGTTATCGGTACCTTGCTCCCACGTGCAGGCAAGCTCCTCGTACTCGTGAACGGCGAGTACGGTCGGCGGATAGTGGAGATTGCCCGTGTCATGGGCCGCCGCGTCGAGGCCGTCGAGTGGCCCGAGGACGAGCCGGTCGACCCCGCCGAAGTGGGACGTCGCCTGAGCGCGGACCGCTCTGTGACCCACGTCGCAGTAGTGCACTGCGAGACAACCTCGGGCATCCTAAACCCAATTGGAGCAGTCGCCGAGGCTGTCGCCGTTCGCGGGCTGCCACTGATCATCGATTCCATGAGCGCTTTTGGTGCCCTGCCTCTCAACGCGCGGAGCTCTCCGTTTGCCGCGGTGGCGGCGTCTGCAAACAAGTGCCTGGAGGGCGTTCCGGGGATGGGTTTCGCCATCATCGACCGTGAAGTCCTAGAAGCCTCCAAAGGCAACTGCTCCTCGCTCAGCCTCGACTTGTACGCGCAGTGGAAGGGTTTCGAGAGGAACGGCCAGTGGCGCTTCACGCCACCGACCCACGTGGTCGCCGCGTTGTTACAGGCCCTCGACGAGCACGCCGCAGAAGGCGGGGTCGCCGGGAGAGGCGCGCGTTACGCCCGCAACCACGAGCTCCTCGTGGACGGCATGGAGGCGCTCGGCTTCGAGTGCTTGCTGGCGAGGGCCGTCCAGGCGCCGATAATTGTCACCTTCCTCATGCCCGGCGACCCCCATTTCGAGTTCTTGGACTTCTATGAGCGTCTGAGCGCCCGCGGCTTTCTGATCTACCCGGGAAAGCTTACGGTGGCAGATTCTTTCCGGATCGGTTGCATCGGTCGGATCGGCGAAACAGAAATAAGGTCCGCGCTCGACGCGATTCGGGCTGTGCTCGACGAAATGGGCGTGCGCGATTGCGCGCCTGCCCAAGTAGTGCGTCCGCTGGCGTAAATGCTCGCAAGACCGACGGAGGTTTGACCATGCCATCGCATCGCTCTCACAGGTATACGGGGCCATTAAAAGCAGTTGTCCTCGATTGGGCGGGGACAATCGTTGACTTCGGCTGCATTGCCCCTGCCGCCGCATTTATGCAGGCTTTTGCCGAGGCCGGCGTACCGATCACTACCGCTGAGGCACGTGCCCCGATGGGCTTGCCGAAGTGGGACCACATAAAGGCCATATTGAGCAGCGACGCCGTCGCGGCCAGGTGGCAGGCCACCCTCGGGCGGCGACCCGATGACGGCGATATCGAAAAGCTGTATGACCGGTTTGTACCATTGCAGGTGCAAACCGTGGCCGACCACTCAGAGCTCATCCCTGGGGCTCTGGAGGCCATCGCCGCCATGCGGGCAAGGGGGTTATCGATCGCCACTACGACCGGTTACCCGCGAGAAGTTATGGACGTCGTGGTCAGGGAAGCCAAGCAGCAGGGCTTCGAACCTGACGTGACGATATGCGCAGGCGACACCCCAACCGGCCGGCCCGGCCCGTTCATGGCTCTCCAGGCGCTGATCAGGTTGTCCATCAGCCCGGTGGAAGCCGTCGTTAAGATCGGCGACACGGTCGTCGACATCGAGGAGGGCCTCAACGGTGGGATGTGGTCGGTGGGGGTGGCAGCCACCGGGAATGAGGTCGGGTTGAGCGCCGCCGACTACGCCGCGCTGCCCGCCGAGGAGAGACAACGTCTGTGCGCGGCTGCCACCGATGTGTTACTGGGTGCCGGGGCTCATGAGGTGGTAGACAGCATTGGCGACGTCGCTTCCGTGCTGGACAGCCTCGAAAAGCGGCTCCAGGCTGGCGACAAGCCGTAACGAGCGGCCTCCCTCGGGGGTGCCGGGCGCGAGAAGTCGCTCGAACCCCCGCAATCGGGTGCCGGTAACGGCGCTCCCCACCCAGGACGAGCCGCAGCGACTGCCCAATGGCGGTGCCGCCGACCCGAGCTCCCGCCGCGGAGCGCGCGCGAGCGGGGCCGCTGCCGCAGCGGGAACCCGTCCGTTGAGCTCCCGGGTGGCAACGAAACAATTCTAAACGTTTCGGAGGCGCCCCCGATCTCGCCTTCTACCAGCCCTTATGCTGCCTTTGGAGGCCGCCAGACCGGCCAAGGGGCGCTATTGACGTTGGGCCAGGAAGTGTGCGAGGATACGACTGGGCTCTGAATGATTCCTAGCTCGTTCGAAAGTATCGAAAAACAAGACCGAGCTCGGCCCGCCCAAGGGGCGTGGCGCGATGGAGGAAGGGGAAGAAAGGTGACCCGAACATCCCTGCTCAAGCGTCGAAGGCTGACGCGCCAAAAGGGCGCCCTCATGGGCGCCGCTCTGACGGTGGCCTCGGTCGCCACCGTGACGGGTGCTGTGCCCGCCACAGCTACGTCGTCTGCGCCTACCGCCAGCATCAACGTGTGGCTCGTAGACAACGGCACAAACGTCAATAACTACTGGGGCAAGCAAGCAGCCGCCTTTGACAAGGCCAACCCTGGCGATACGGTCAACATTGAGATCCAGCCGTCCAGCAACTCCTACAAGGCCAAGGTCCTGGCTGCGCTGGCAGGCAGCAGCCCGCCCGCACTGTTCTTTTCCTGGGGCGGTGGCCCCATGCTGCAGTACATCAACTCCAAGACGATCCAGCCCTTTGCCGACCCAGGTGAGATGGACGCCGGCAACCCCTCTTGGAAGAGCGACTTCCTGGCCTCCAGCCTGGGAGCGGTGACTTTCAACGGGAAGCTTTACGGCATCCCGATCTTGGGCACCCAACCGGTGTTCTTCTTCTACAACAAGCCCCTGCTGGCCAAGTTCGGCCTGAAGTTCCCAACCACGACCACACAGCTCCTGAGCGATGTGACCACCCTGGCCAAGCACAACGTCACGGCCATCGCGCTGGGTAACTCGGACGAGTGGGAGGGCCTCATGTACCTGGAGTACTTCTCTGACAGGGAAGGTGGGCCCCAGGTGTTCTTGAACATCCAGGACAACAAGATGGGTGCCTGGTCCAACCCGGCCATCATCAAGGCGCTCGCTGACATCCAGACGCTGGTCAAGGACAACGCCTTCGAAAAGGGCTACGACTCGATCACCTACACCAACGGTTTCACTGACGCCCTCGTCTACAACGGTGTCGCCGCCATGCAGCTCATGGGGGACTGGGACCTCGGAGGCCTGTTGTCCGACAACCCGAGCTGGGTCAACAGCGGCAAGCTCGGGATAGGCGCCTTCCCGACCGTACCGGGCGGAATGGGCAACCCGGCAGACCTGGAAGGCAACACCACCAGTTATGCCGGCCTGGCCGCCCACATCAGCTCCGCTCAGACCTATGTGGCCGAACAGTTCGTCAAGTGGCTCTTCACGACACCTACTTACGCCAAGGCTGAGGTCAGCTTCGGGCTGGTCCCCGTGATCGCGGGCTCGGCTGGCCTTTTGGCCACCTCGCCCCTCAAGCAGTACCTGGTGCCCATCTACGACGCCGTTGAAAAGGCACCGTACTTCCAGTACTCCTGGGACCAGGCCTTGGGGCCCGTGAAGGCGACACCCATGCTGGACAACCTCTCCAAGGTCTTCGATCTCTTGGAGACCCCCCAGCAGTTCGCCAAAGCCATGAACGCCTACCAGTAAGGCTAGGCAGCACTAGCCGCGACAAGCTGGTCGAGTAAACGAAGGCCCGGCCGCCACGACACCCCTGTGGTAGGGCCGGGCCTTCCTCGCAAAGAGGTGACCCGATGGCAGCCAGTACCGTCCTATTGAGCGAGGGGCGCCGGGGACGAGCGCCGTCCCCCTACACCACGGTCCGGCGCCGGAGGTTCGTCGCCGACCTCGTCGGCGTTTCCCCGACGATGGCCTTGTACGGCGTCTTCATAGTCGTCCCCGTGATCTTCGCCCTCGTGCTGAGCTTCACCAACTGGAACGTGGTGGGGGCATTGAAATGGGTCGGGTTTGCCAACTGGTCCACGTTCCTCTCCGACCCAGTGGCCCACCATTCCCTGCTCGTGACCTTCGAGCTCGCAGCCCTGAGCTGGGCCGTGCAGACGCCCCTGGCAATGGCCCTGGGGATATTCATTGCCGGCACCCAGCGGTACCGGTCCTTTTACGCCGCCATTTACCTGCTGCCGCTGCTGCTCTCGACAGCAGGCCTTGCCCTTATGTGGCAGGACGTGCTGATCCCCGACTTCGGGGGAGTGGCCTGGTTGGGTGTCCACCTGCACATGGCCTTCCTCAACCAGAACTGGCTGGGCAGCCCCAGGTTGGCACTGTTCGTGATAGTCGCCATAATCACCTGGCAGTTCGTCCCGTTCCACACCCTCATCTACCAGGCCGGTAGGAGGGCCGTCCCCGTCGAACTGTACGACGCGGCGACGGTAGACGGGGCCAGCGTGGTACAAGCCTTCCGGCACGTGACGTTGCCACAGATGCGCTACACGATCGTCACCTCTTCCACTCTTATCGTTGTGGGCTCGCTCACCTATTTCGACATCATTTACATCCTCACCCTGGGGGGCCCAGGCGACACGACCCGGGTGCTCGCGATGGACATGTACAACGTCGGCTTTATGCAAACCGAGTTCGGCTACGCCAGCGTCCTGGCCACGGTCCTGGGCGTCATAGGAATAACGGTGGCGCTGTTGCTCGTGAAATTGACTGGTTTCAGCTCGATGCAAGGGGCTCAAGAGGGTATATGGTG
>DATJST010000385.1:0-25991 GCA_035503975.1 Acidimicrobiales bacterium
CCTGTCCCCCTGAAGGTATTGGTGGGGGTGGCCGGTCGCCCCACCAGGGCCGCAAAGAGGGGCGTAGAGGTAGGGGAGGAGGGCGGTATCCCTGGCGCCGGCGCAACTGATTTCGAAGCTCTGGTTGACTTGCTCGGCCGGTTGGGGGTACGGACTTTTGGCGACCTGGCTGCCTTGCCCGCAGCTGCGGTGCTGGGCCGTTTCGGGCCAGAGGGGGCATTGGTGCACCGCCTCGGCCGCGGTTTGGAGGACCGGGCAGTGAAGGGCCGAGCCATCCCGCCGGACTGGGTAGTTACGGCGGGTATCGACCCACCAGCTGACCAGTTGCAGGCCGCTGTGTTTGTCGGCCGGGCGCTGGCCGAAGAGCTGCACGCCCGCCTGTGCGGCTCAGGCCTGGTCTGCACCCGCCTCGCTATCGAGGCCGAGACCGAGTACGGCACCATCCTGCGGCGTAGCTGGCGCCATGATGGCGCCCTAAGCGCCGCGGCCATCGGCGAACGTGTCCGTTGGCAGCTGGAAGGTTGGGCCCATGCAGGCCAGGCCGCGGGCGGCCCCGAAGCCCCCGAGGTCCCTGAAGCCCCCGAGGTCCCCACGCCCACGGGCACCGCGCTCGCCCGAGCTGATGTAGCCCAGGCCGGGCGAGTTATGCGCCTCGCCCTCATTCCCGAAGAGGTCCGGCCCGACGACGGGCGCCAGCTTGGCTTTTGGGGCGGTGACGCCGCGATGGCGGCCCGTGCCGCCCGAGCACTCGCTCGGGTACAGGGCCTGCTCGGTCCCAGTGCCGCCGTGACCGGGGTCCTCCAAGGGGGACGGGATTACGCCGAGCAAGTCGCCCTCGTCCCTTGGGGCGAGCCTCGGGTGCCCTTGCGCCCCGGCGGCGAGACCAGCCCGGTAGGTCCCGCACCACCCGGCCTGCCTAGCCTGTCTGGGGTCCCGGATGTGCCCGGTGTGACGGGGGTCTCGGGTGTGACGGGTGTGGCCGACCTGCCTGGTGTGCCGGGCGTGGTCGAGCTGCCGGGCGTGCCGGGTGTGGCCGACCTGCCGGACGTGCCGGGGGTCCCGGATGCGGCGGGGGTCCCGGATGCGGCGGGCATGCCGGGCGTGGTCGAGCTGCCGGGCGTGCCGGGTGTGGCCGACATGTCCGGCCTGCCGGGTGTGGCAGGAGCGCCGGCCCAGCCCAGTGGCGCGCGACCGAAGAGGGCCGGAGACCGCTCCCCCAAGGCCAAAGACGGGCCTCCACCATGGCCCGGCCGGCTCCCCGGGCTGGCCCCAGCGACCGTGTACTGCTCACCGCTCCCCGCTCTTGTGGCTGACCAGGAAGGTAACCCGGTCGGTGTGGGCGGACGCGGCCTGATAAGCGCCTCTCCGGCGTGGGTGGTCATCGACGGGCGGCCTCGGTCGGCGGTGGCTGCCTGGGCCGGTCCTTGGCCCTTGGAGGAGCGGTGGTGGGAGGCGGGCGGGCGCCGTCGCGCTTGGTTACAAGTCTGCACGGACGAGGGGCAGTGTTACTTGCTCGCCCTTGAGGCACGCCGGTGGTCGGTCGAGGCGGCCTATGACTAGCCGCCTATCAGCCGCAATGCGCCAGGCAGCGGCACGCAATAGGTTGGGCGCGGTGAAATTGGCAACTTTACGCAGCGGGGCGCGCACGACCGCGGCCCGTATCGAAGAAGCTGACGGCGAGGCCGTCGAAGTCAGTGCTGCCGATGTCGGCGCGCTGCTCGCTCAACCTGATTGGCCGCAAATCGCGGCGGGCGCCGCCGGGACCCGCCACGGCCTCGGCCAGGTCGACTACGCCCCCTTGGTGCCGCGTCCCGGCAAGATCGTGTGTGTAGGCCAGAACTACCGCGCCCACCTGATCGAGCAAGGGATAGAGCCACCGGCGTACCCAAATCTTTTTGCCAAGTTCGCGTCCGCTCTCCTCGGAGCACACGACGAGATCTTGCTCGCGGAGGTGTCGCACGCCATTGACTGGGAGGTCGAGCTCGCGGTGATAATCGGATGGCCGGCCTACCGGGTCAGCGAGGCCGACGCACTGGCGGCGGTCGCGGGTTACTCGGTGCTGAACGATGTGAGCATGCGGGACTGGCAGTTCAGGGCGAGCCAGTTCCTCCAAGGCAAGACTTTCGACCGGGCTACGCCGCTCGGACCATGGTTGGTGACTCGCGACGACCCTGGCATCGTTGAGGGGCATATGGAGCTGTCTTGCGAGATCAATGGTGAAAGGGTGCAGTCCGGCAATACATCTGACTTGCTGTTCGACGTGCCGGCGCTCGTTTCTTACATATCGCACGCCATGTTGCTGCAGCCGGGCGACGTGATCGCCACCGGTACACCGGGGGGCTCTGGGCACTGGCGCGAACCGAGGCGCTACCTGCAGGACGGCGACCTTCTTGTTACCCGGGTCGAGGGCCTCGGCGAATGCCGCAACCTGTGCCGGGCGGAAAGCGGCGGCGGAACGGGCACGTAGGTGGCGGCAAAATCGGCTCGGCCCATCGAGCGCATAAGGAAAATGTGCCTGTCGCTACCCGAGGCGGTCGAGAAGCCGTTCGAGGGCCACGACGTACCCGCCTTTCGTGTCCGTGACAAGATTTTCGTCATGACGCATGGTGAGGATTGTGGCGCCATAACCTTGAAGGCTGCCCCGGGGGTACAGCAGATCCTGGTGGGTGCGGACCCGGTCCGCTTCTTCGTGCCTCGCTACGTCGGGGTGAAAGGTTGGGTGGGCGTAAATGTCACCGCCTCCGCAGACTGGGACGAGCTGCGGGGCCTCATCGAAGACAGCTACCGCTTGACCGCCCCTAAGCGCCTCGTTGTCCAGCTCGGGCCGGCTCCCGCGTCGGTCGTGTAGTGCTGACGACCGTGGCTGTGGAGGGAAGTGCCCCGTCGCTTTGCCGAGTTTCTGACACCTTGCCGAGTTTCTGACGGTGAGTGGGGTCGCCGCCCGAAGAGCGACCTGCCGAAATGCCGAGTTTCTGACATCGACCGTTCCGCCGCGCCGAGTTTCTGCCGTTTTTCGACATAAAGTCGGCAAAGCGGAAGGCGTGTATGAACGGTTGCAGCAGTAATGCCGAGTTTCTGACATTCCAACTTTCTGACTACCCGCCGAAGGCGGCGGCGGGAGCTGGGCTTGCCATTAGGCGGCTCGGCACGCCCCGCTCAATCTCCAAACGGGACTGGTGCTGCGCAACACCAAAGTGCCATACCTGTAGTTCTCACGGCCCGCCCCCGGCTCTGGTAGGACCCCGTGGACGCGTCTATCCCGAACGCTTCATCGTCACCACCCCGGCCCGCAGGGCCGGGGCGGTAGTGACGGCCCGTCAGGGCCGGCATGCTTTGAAAAGCATGAGCCGCCTCCGGCGTCTCACTACCGCCTCGCTCGCTCCGCTCGCTCGTTGGTGCCGTCGAGAGCAGTCCAGCCGATGCGGCTGAGGCGGGAGGATTACTTCTGCGGCGTCCTCTAGCCGATGGCCGTGGTCGCCTCGGTCCCCTGGTAGGTCCCGTGGCCTTCCCGGACCAGGCCAGATGAGCCGAAGAGCAGTACCTCATTGACCAACGAGCCGCGCTGGTTGCGGTAGTTGATCACGACTATGTCCACCCCGGCATAGACGCCGACGACGTCGAAGTGCAGGTCCTTGCCCGCCATAGCGTAGTAGGCACGGAGCGCCTCCTTGCCTCGCACGACTCCTCCGCTGCCCGGGATAGCCCTGGCGGCCACGGGGGACGTCCACAGCACGTCGTCTTCGAAATGACCGAGGAGGGCGTCAAGGTCCCGGCTGTTCCAGGCCCTCTCCCACGAGTCGGCGAAGCTCTCGGCGTCGGCGGCGTCCACGGGTCCATGTTGTCAGGCGACGGCGCCGCCGACAGGAGAAAAACCGCCCCGCGCCGGTGATCGCGGCGGCCTCGCGGACACTTATTGATATGAGATGGACGGGGAGGGCCTGGTGCACGACGACGACCTCGCTCGGTTCGAGCGGCTGTACCGTTCACACGTCGAGGCCGTTTACGCCTATGCGCTTGTGCGGGCCGACCCCGAACTAGCTGAAGACGCGGTCGAGGAGACCTTCCTTGTCGCCTGGCGCCGCATCACCTCGGTGCCCGACGAGGCGCGGCCCTGGTTGTGTGGTGTGGCTCGGAGGGTAATGGCCAACCAGCGGCGGGCGCGGCGGCGTCGAGGCGCGTTGGGCGAGCGGCTGGTCGCCTGGCGGGCGGTACCGGCCAGCGGCGGGGACCCGGCGGAGGAGGTCACTGACCGGGCCGCCGCCATGTCGGCTTTCAATGGGCTACCGGTACGGGACCGCGAGCTGTTGTGCCTGACTGCCTGGTGCGAGCTTTCCGCCGACGACGCTGCCAGCGTTGTCGGGTGCTCCAAGCCCACCCTCCTAATGCGCGTTCACCGCGCCCGGCGGCGTTTTGACTCTGCTCTGGCGCTGGCCGATGAGCGAGTAGGCCGCCCGGTCATCCCCGTTCCCATCCCCGTAGCAAACGACCCGAGAAGGAGCCTCTGCCATGAGCCGGGATTTTGACCCCAACGACGATGAACCGATGGGCGAGCTCCACGACCGCCTCATGTCTGCACGCCCGGAGGGCCTCGGGCCGGGCCGTCGCGACGCGATCTTAGAGCGGATCCTGTCTGGGCCAAAAGACCCCGGAGCCATGTCCGGCGCGACGAGAACTGGCCGTCTGGGTGCCATCCCGCATCGGTTCGGACGCCCCACCACCGTCGCAGCCGTAGCTACCGTCGCGGCCGCGGCCGCCGCTGTGCTGGCAGTGTCTATTGGTGGCGGCCACGGTGTGCCGGCACGCGGGGGTAGCTCTCTCCACCTGGCGGCCTACTCGCTGCTCCTGCCCTCGGACTACCAGGTGACTGACAAAGCCCCGGCTGCTTGCGACCTGCGGGTCATAACTCGTACGGCGGCACCCGCTCCCGTGTTCGCTGTTGCGCGCCACGGTGGCGGGTGCGTCTCGATGCGTCTCACTCCGCCCTACCGTTCCCGCGCCGGGGCCCCGGTCATTACCGGCGTGCGCAATGGCGACATCGTCTATGCCCAGGTCACCCGGGTCACAGTGGACGACCGTCCGGCCCTGGTGCGCGCCTACCGCCAGGCGCTCGCCACGAGCAGGAGCGCCGCGGCGGCGGGCGGTGCCGTGCTCGACATGATCGTCCCGGCTTCTGGCCAGCAACTCAGGGACCTGGTGATCACCTCGGTAGGCATGGCCCCCTCGACACTCGTGGGCTATGTCAACGACAACCTTGCCGTGCCCGCGGCCGGTCCTGTTCAGTGCTTCACAGGGGCCCCCATGGTCTGGCAGGTGCTGACCTCACCGAGCGGCGCGGCGGCGACTACGACGCCAGCCGCGACGACGACTTCTCCCGCAGCGACCACGACTTCTCCCGCAGCGACCACGACTTCTCCCGCAGCGACGACGACTTCTCCCGCAGCGACGACGACTTCTCCCGCAGCGACCACGACGTCCACACCCGCTGCGACCACGAGCTCGGCAGCAGCTACAACTGAGCCTGCCGCGGCGGCGACGACCACGGCGGCGGGCGCGGCGACCACCACCGGCCCAGCTGCGACTGCCGTGGTCCAGGGACAGGTGCCTCAAGGCGTAACGGTCATCCTCATGAACTGTCAGCCGCCGCTGCCCTGCGCTCTCGCTGGTTCGGGCGAGCAAAGCGGATCTGCAGCGGCCGCCACCACCTCCGCGGCCGCTGCCGCGACAACTGGTGCCGCGGCCACGACCACGACGACCAGTGCCACGGCCGCCACGACCACCCCGGCTGCCACCACGACCGCCGGTGCGGCGGCTACGACAATGCCGGGGGCCGCAGTAAGCAGCGGTAACCAGATCTCATGCTGCCCGGCCGGGCCCGGGGAGCTCGCCTACCCCGGTGCCGCCGCCGCGACCACCGCACCGGCGGCAACCTCCACCGCAGCGGCCGCGGCAAGCACCGCGGCACAGGCCGCGGCAACCTCCACCGCACCGGCCGCGGCAACCTCCACGGCACCAGCCGCGGCAAGCACCACGGCAGCGGCCGCGGCGACCACCACGACAGCCGCCGGGGCCACCACCACGGCACCTGCTGGAGCGGCGACGACTGCTCCCGCTGCGGCCACCACCACGGCACCGGCCCCAGCCGCGACGACAACGCTCCCAGCGACGTCGTGCTGCCCGCCCCAAGTTCTCTCCCCGCCGTCCGGTATTGGCACCGCCGCGACCACAACCTCAGCCGCCGGGGCCACCACCACGGCACCCGCCGCAGCGACGACCGCCGACCCGGCGGCAACTACAACGGTCCCGCAGACGTCGTGCTGCCCGACCGTGCCTCCCGCCGCCTGGAGGACGCCAGCGGCCGCTGCAGCAACCACCGTGCCTGCCGCCGCGGCGACCACAGCACCGGCCGCCGCAACCACGGCCTCGGCCGCAGCCGCGACGACAGCCCCGGCAGCCGCGACGACGGCCCCGGCAGCCGCGACGACGGCCGTAGCCGCGACCACGCCTCCGGGCGCAGCGGCAACTACCTCTTCGGGTGCGGCGGCAACGACCAACGTGTCTTCGTCCTTCGCCCAGGCAGTATCGGGGCCCTGGATCGCGTGTGCGACGCCGCGGGCGACATTCTCGCCACCGGCCGCGGCGACCACCAGCACTACGGCGACAGGCGCCACCACCACGACCGCGTCAGCTACTAGCTCATCGACTGCCGCCCCGTCGCCGGCGGCCAGCACCTCGAGCACGTCGGCTTCAGCGCCATCGCCAACCCCTTCGGCGGCGCCGGCCCCTGTGCCTAGCTCAAGCGCCACCTCGCCGAGCTCCACGGCCCCAGCCAGCTCTTAGCAGGTTGCGGGCCTGCCCTCTGCCCGTCCCGGCCAGCCGGCCCCCCCTGCGGCTGGCCAGGGACGGAGCAGCAACGTCGTGGCCACGGCGGGCTGGGTCACACGGTGTCGCCGTCGTTGCGCACCCCAACTGACGGCCAGGAGAGACTCGCCCTAGCTCACCACGGCGTGCGTTCAGCCAGCCAAGACAGCACTTGCCTCTTGCCGGTGCCGCCCGCGCCGCCCGCCCCGTCCGCCAGGGCGGGCGGGTATGGCGACCTCAACCACCAGCACCGACACCACCAGGCAGAGGGTGCCGGCGACCACATCGGCCAAGTAGTGGTTGGCCGTGGCCATCACGACCCAGGCGGTGGCCAGCGGGTAAGCCACGCCGGCGACCAAGGCGGCGGCCCTCCAAAGGCCAGGACTGGCCAGGCGCCAGAGCACGAGCGAGCACCACACCGCCCAGGCCAGGTGCATGGAGGGCATGGCCGCCAACTGGTCGGCGTGAGAGATCAACATGTTGTGCCAGGAGCCCAAGCCGCCGGTTTTTTCCACTACGTCTACAAAACCTTTCAGCATCCGCGGCGGGGCAACGGGGAACGCCCAGAACACCGCGAAACCGATCAGGTTGGCGAGCACCAAATCATTGCGCAATGGCCGGTAAATGTCGGGCCGTCGCCACCAAATCCACGCCGCTAAAGCAAAGGTGAAAGCGAAAATTGCGTTGTCGTAGAAATCTGATGAGATGTACGCGAGCGTGTTGTGGTGCACGAGCCAGCGGTTTAGGGCCTGCTCGGGCGCGAGGCTCAGCTGGCGCTCGAAGTCCAGGATGTCGCGGCCGTTGCGGAAGGCGGTCGCCTCGCGCAGGGGCGCCAGGTCCTGGAGCCAGTCGTAGATCCAACCGAGGAAGGCGATGGCCGCCAGCTCGAGCAGGATCGGGCTCCGGCGCAGGGCCTTAGGGCGCGCCGGCGCTGCCCCGCCCGGCGCTGCCCCGCCCGGCGCTGCCCCGCTTGGCTCCGCAGGACCGTCGCCCCCACCGCCACCGACGCAACCCTCGCTCCCGCCCCCTGGGACGCCGGCTGGCCCGACGGCGGCGCGCTCACTTCCCGCGCCAGCGCCTTGGAGCCTGGAGCGGACGGCATCCTCGCCGCCGGCCGAGCCTTGTTGGTCGACGACGGCCATCCTGGTGGGCATTTTACGCCTGAGCTGACCGGCGGAGCCGCAGGTGGGCGCGCTCTGTATGCTTCAGCGCTATGCGTGGCCTGGTCCAGCGCGTTTCGGAGGCGTCGGTGAGCGTCGACGGCGAGGTGATAGGCGAGATCGGCCGTGGCCTGTGCGTGCTGGTGGGCGTCAGCACAACCGACGACGCACGAGCCGCCGACCGCCTGGCAAGCAGGGTCTGGCAGCTGCGTTTGTTCCCCGACGCCGCCGGCAACATGAACCTCTCGGCGGCTGAGCTCGGGCTTGCCGTCTTGGTGGTCAGCCAGTTCACCCTGTACGCCGACGTGAGCCGGGGGCGGCGCCCGTCGTTCACCCTAGCTGCACCTCCCGACCAGGCCCGCGGTTTGGTGGAGAGGCTGGTCAGCCAGCTGCAACATGCCGGCGCCGAAGTCGCCACTGGCCGCTTTGGCGCAACCATGCAGGTCAGGCTGGTGAACGAGGGGCCGGTTACAGTGATGGTCGAAACCTGAGGCGAACCAGTCTGCGGCCCAGGCAAGGGGCATGAACCGCGCTTCGCGCCGCCTCGGCCACGCAGGGCGAAAAATGCGCATGATCCATAAAAATCCGCGTCCCGCAGCAAAATAAATGGCGGCTTCACTTGACGCCGGCCCAGAGGCGGCGCTAGTTTCCCTCCTGTTCAACCGCCGGTATCAAAAGAGGTTCCGGCCGCGTTGTCGCACTGGCACTGCGCCAATTGCGCAGCCACCACTAAAGGGGAGTTGTGCTGTGCGTAAGTACGGAATGTGGTCTCGTACTGCCCAAAGCAGGCCGACCGGATTTGCGGTCCTTTACAGCAGTTCGGCGGGGCACCCACTGCCGCAACGAGCTCCCGCCGCGCCGGCCCGCGAGCGTGCCCGCTACCCGCGCTCCAAGACGGCCGCCCGGCGCCGCCGCATCGTGCTTGTGCTGTTCGCCGCACTGCTCATCCCCACCCTGATCGCCGTGGCTACTGGTTGGACGGTGGCGTGGTGGGTCGTGGTGGCCCTGCTGCCGGTGGTGAGCGTGTACCTGTTCGTGCTCTTCAGGACCCGTAGGTTGCTGGCCGAGCGCGAGATCAACGCGGCTTTTTGCGGCCGCGTGCCCCGCCGTGAGGCGACCCTGGCCGAGCTGTTCACCAACCGCCCCGCATACGCGCCCGACGAGCTCCGAGCCGTCAGCGGTGGGCGTTACTAGGGCTCGAACAGTCCCTCTCGCTGCCAACGCTGGCGCGCCGCGGCGAAGCCGGACGTAGCCGTCCAGGCAAGAACCCGCAGCAGCAGCGCGTTGTCGCCCGAGGTCTTCAGCCGCCCCTGCATGAACGCCACGCTCGGAGGCAGCTGGTCGTCCCACACAGCTTGAGCGTCCTCGGGACCGAGCGAAAGCGTGAGGTCGGCTTCGCCATCGCACCCCGTGCTCACCTCGCCAGGCCCGTCGCCCGCCCACTGGCAGCTCCATTGGCGCGGCCACCGCGGCTGCTCGGCCCTGCCGGCTTCGGCGCCGGCGCCGGCGCCGGTGCTGGTGCCGCTGCCGGCCCTGGCACGGCCGCGGCTCGGGCGGCCGATCTCGCCGACGATGAGGGTCAGGAGGTTGCCTCCCGGGGTGCTCACAGCGCCACCCGTTCTCTGACCCCGCCGAACAGGTCGTCCTCGGGAGGCTTGGAGCTGGTGTAGTTGTAGGCCAGGTGGTACTCGTCGAAGTGGCCCAGTTCGGCCGCCACCTCGGGAGGTAGGCCAAACCAGAACGGCGAGTTGGGGTCCACTTGAGTGGCGTGGGCTCGCAGGGCGTCGTCACGTATGTGCGACCAAGCCGAGACGTCTA
Organism: Acidimicrobiales bacterium; assembly: GCA_035503975.1. GTDB lineage: Bacteria > Actinomycetota > Acidimicrobiia > Acidimicrobiales > Palsa-688 > DATJMJ01. The sequence goes on from DATJST010000385.1 coordinate 9,837, forward strand.
GTTCAGTGGTCAGCTCCTCCTGGGGTGCCTCGGCCATCATCTCCAGGCGTTCTTCACCCCAGGGCAGTTCCATGCCGAGCTGCTTGAACTTTTCCGCCAGAGCGAACATACGCTTCTTGGACCACAGCATGTAATACAGCTTCAAGGGTTGCCAGTGCGGGCCGGCGTCCGGGAAGGCCAACGGGTCGCCTGCCGCCAAGAACGCCGCCAGGCCCACCTCGTGCGCCCGTATGTGGTCGGGGTGCGGGTACATCGACTGGTGCGCCGGGTAGATGGCCATGACTTGCGGCTTCACCCGTCTCACGATCGACACCAAGCGCTCCGTGGCCTCGTCCATGCGTGCTTGGGCGAAGCTATCGGGACGCTCGTTGGCGGCCGTCCCGGGCATGCCAGAGTCCCGGTACCCGAGCATGACCACCTCGTCGTAACCGATCACATCGGCGGCGCGGGCCAGTTCCTCGGCGCGCACTTCGGGTAGCCGGGCCTGGACCTCGGGACTGTTCATGGCCGGGTTGAGTATCTCCCCCTCTTCGCCGCCGGTGCAGCAAACGAGCACGCCGCGAACGCCTTCGGCGCTGTACATGGCCACCGTCGAGGCGCCTTTGGAGGACTCGTCGTCAGGGTGCGCGTGCACGCAAAGCATGCAAAGCTCCTCGGTCATCCCACCAAGATACGGTCTCGCCACCGCTGCGGTGCTCCGCCGTCCCTTGGGCCTTGGGCGCAACGGGGTGATAACCACCCGACGGCCGCTGGGGCACTGAGCGTGGCAGTAAGCGTGGCCGCCGCGCGCCGGGCCGTTTAGCATGGCAGCGGTGCCCGAGGGCCTTATATTCCGCCAGCTCCTCGCAGGTGAGGACTTCGCTGTCGGCGACGAGTTCGCAACGACCATGCGCAACCACGTCTACGTGGTCGGTGACGGCGGGACCGGCGAGGTGATGCTCGTAGACCCCGCTTATGACGTGGCCGCGCTGTTGCGCTGGGCGCAGGGCCAGGGCTGGACGGTGGTGGGCGCCCTCGCCACCCATTACCACGCCGACCACGTGGGCGGCGACATTTTCGACCAGCACATCGAGGGCCTGGCTGACCTGCTCGCGCTGGTTGATGTCCCGGTCCATGTGCAAAAGGCCGAGGTGCCCTGGGTGGCCGAGATGAGCGGCGCGCCCAAGTCCTCGCTCGTGGCCCACGGCGACGCCGATCTCGTCCAGGTCGGCTCCGTGCCGGTCCAGTTGCTGCACACACCGGGCCATTCCCAAGGCAGCCAATGCCTGGTGGTGGCCGAGCACCTGCTCACAGGGGACACCCTTTTCCTCGAGGGCTGCGGGCGCACGGACCTGCCCGGCGCCGACCCCGACGACATGTACACCACCCTCCAGCGGCTGGCTAGCCTGCCGGGGCGGCTGACGGTATGGCCTGGCCATCATTATTCAACTGAGAGCTCGGCTCCCTTGGAGCAGGTCAAGCACACCAACCCGGTCTTGGCCCGCCTCGGCCGCCAGGAGTGGCGCCGGCACTTTTCCTGAGCGGTGCCAGCACTTTGCCCCCCGGTGCCCCGGTGCCCCGGCGCCGCGGGGCGCGGGCGCCGTTTGGACGTGCACGCCGCCGCAGCCGTGGCGCATGCTGTTAGACATGGCGAGCGACTTGGTCATAGAGGCCTCTGGCCTGCGCAAGTCGTATAAGGCGACCCTGGCCTTGGACGGGGTTGACCTGCAAATGGCCCGTGGTGAGGTGCTTTCGCTCCTCGGCCCGAACGGGGCGGGCAAGACGACCACCATTGAAATCCTGGAGGGCTACCGGCGCCGCGACGCCGGCGAGGCGCGGGTGCTCGGCGAGGACCCGCAGCGGGCCGGGCCGGCGTGGCGGGCGAAGCGCGGGATAGTGCTCCAGAGCTGCGAGGACGTCGTGGACTTGACCGTGGCCGAGTGTGTCGACCACTTCGCCCAGTTCTACCCTGATCCCGCCCGCTCCGAGGACGTGATCGCCAAGGTCGGCCTGTCGGCCAAGTCGGGCGCCCGCATCCGCTCGCTCTCGGGTGGCCAGCGCCGGCGGCTGGACGTGGCGCTGGGCATAATTGGGCGTCCCGAGCTGCTGTTCCTCGACGAGCCGACGACCGGCTTCGACCCCCAGGCCCGTCGCCAGTTCTGGGAGGTCGTGCGCGACCTGGCCCGGGAGGGCACCAGCATCCTGCTCACGACCCACTACCTGGACGAGGCGGAGGCTCTGGCGGACCGGGTGGTGGTCATCAACCGCGGCCGAGTAGTGGCCAACGGCGCTCCGGCCGACCTCGGCGGGCGGCAGTCGGCCGCCGCCGTCGTGTCCTGGGCCGGCCCCAATGGGCCCGAACGGGAGCGGACCGACCGCCCGACCGCCCTGGTGCGCAGTCTGGAGGAGAGGTTCGGCGGCGAGGTACCCGGCCTGACGGTGACCCGGCCGACCTTGGAGGACATCTACTTGCGCCTCATCGGCGAAGCGGGGGGTGCCGCGGACGAGGCGGGCATGCCCGAGGGGGCCCGGTGAGCGTGGCCCCGGGGGCCGCTCTCGCCAGCGGTTACGGCGCCAGGTCACCCATGCAGGCATTCGTCCGCGCCAGCCTGGCTCGCGGGAAAGTGGAAATCTTGCAGTATTTCCGCAGCCGTGAGGCGGTTGTTTTTACCTTGGCCCTCCCCGTCGTCCTGCTGGGGCTGCTCGCCTCGATATTCTCCGGGAAGATCCACGGTACCAACGTCCGTTTTAGCCAGCTTTACACCACGGGCTTGCTCGCCGGGGGGCTGGCGTCGACGAGCTTTTTGAACCTGGCCGTGGCTATCTCCGGCGAGCGCGAGAACGGCGGCCTGAAACGCCTGGCCGGTACGCCGATGCCGCGCACCGCCTACTTTGTCGGCAAGGCCATAGTGGTCTTTGTCACCTGCGCCCTGGAGACGGTCGTACTGCTCGTGTTCGGGCATTTCCTGTACGGCGTCTCGTTCCCGGCCACGCTTTCTCGCTGGGCGATATTCGTCTGGGTCACCGTGCTCGGCGCGATCGCGATGTCGCTGGTCGGCATCGCGGTGAGCTCGCTCGCTCGTTCCCAGCGTTCGGCTGCTCCGGTGGCCAACTTGCCGCTCCTGGTACTGGAGTTCATGTCCGGCGTCTTCGTCCCGGTTACCTCGCTCAGCAAAGGCCTCTACAGTTTTGCCGCCCTTTTCCCGCTCCGCTGGATCGCCGAAGGTTACCGTGCCGCGTTGCTGCCCAACTATTTCCAACAAGTGCCCAACGGGGGCTGGGACATGGGGACGGCCGCCCTGGTCCTTGGGATCTGGTGTGTCGCGGGCCTCGCGCTCGCGGCCCGCACCTTCAGGTGGACGGGCCGGGGCGAGCGCTGAACGACCCGGGTGCCTCATTTCCCCAAGCGGTCCAGCCCTCTCGGCCGTGCCGGGCGAAAAGCTCGAGGAACGGTCCCGGGGAGCAGCTCTCGATAACGTCGTAGAGCTCGTCGGGCTTGCGCGAGTGCTCGCGCTTACGGCTCGAGATCAGGTTGACCTGGCGCCGCCCGGGCGCCAGCGTCCGCAGCTGCCCGCGCGTGCCGAACAGCACGAGCTCGGTGACATTGCGGAAATAAAAGCCGACGCCGCGACCATCGCTGCCGCCGTCTTTGCGGACCTTGTGCCACACCAGGTTGGCCTTGTACGTGAAACCCCAGTTTTCGAGCACCATGAGCCCTTCGGCCAGGAGCGCGTTCGGGGCCCACAGGTAGCAGTGCGACTGGCGGGCAACCAGCTCGGCCACGGGGAGACCGGCTATCTCCTTGGCCGTCATCGTCTCGTAACGGGCCAGGCGACGGTGTTCGGGCGCGACTTTACCTGTACGGTTGAGAAAGCGCCAGGGCGGGTCGACCAGGACGGTGCCGAACAGCTCTTCGGCGCCCAAAGTCCTGAGGCTCAGGTCGGGTAAGGGCGGCCGCGGCATGGCGGGACAGGGAGTGGTGGCGGGTTGAGGCATGGCGGGGTAATGAGCACCGATGGGCCCCCATTCTGGCGCACCGGCCGAGGGCAGTTCCAGCATCTTGGCCCCGGGTGCGCACGCCCCAGCAGGTGCCCGGCATAACATGGCGGTGTGCGAACTCACCAGAGCCAAAGCGGCGTGCAGGTGTGGCTTTCTCGGCTGAAGAGGTGGGCGAGGTGGCAACGTGTGGCCCGCTGGGGGACTGCTCTTGGTCTGCTGGCCGTCCCGGTCATTGGCGCCACCGTGCCTGGCGGAGCTCAGCAGCCCGACCCGGCCTTCGCAAAGGCGCGGGCCTACTGGGCAGAAGGTGCCAGCGCGCCTGCCTTCGTCCTCAACTCGATCCAAGCCCGAGCAGCCAAGTACCTGGTGGCCGCCGAGACGTCGGCTAACCGGGGCACCTTCAGCAAGGCCATATCCGAGCTCGATTATTTGTCAAAGCTCCCCGAGACCGATGACTCCAACCAACAGATCGCCACGGCCAAGAGCGATACCACGCTCCTGGACCGGTTCTTCGGGACCCCGGGCCTTTATGTGTCGTCGTCCTACTGGCCCAAGGCCACGCCGCTCAGCCGGCCGACTTGTGGGTCGAAGACCCAGATGCTGCTGCTGTGGGACGTGGCGGACGATCTGACGGTAACTCTTACCTACCAACGAGCCTCGGTCCACTGCGGTGGCCCTGACGACGTGCAGTACAACCCGTACGGCCCCAAACTTAAGGCTGCTCTGGCCGTCGATGCCCCGGTTTTCACATTGAACAGCGAGAACGAGCTGGCTCGGTCGAGTGATTACCTGCCGCCGGGCGAGGTGGTCGGTTGGTTCCACTACAGCGCCTCGGGGAGCACTATCACCGCCCTAACACAGGTTTTTCACCCTTGAGGTAAGGGCACAGGCCTCAATGGAAGTCGCGCGACGGCAGTGTGCCCGCGCCTTTTAGGACGAGTGCTTCGAAACTGTTCGCCAGTACGTTTATCGCGCCCTCGGCTCTTTCCAGCTTCCCCCGCACGACTAGTGCTGGCGATGTCCGGGCTATCTGGCCGTAACGCTGCCATACCGCCAGCGGGCAGATGACGTTGACCAAGCCGGTCTCGTCTTCGATGTTCAAGAAGATCACCCCGTTAGCTGTGCCAGGGCGTTGCCGGTGGGTCACCACCCCACCGATAGTCACCGCCCGTCCGTGGGGGAGTGCGTTCAGTGCGGCGGCGGTAACTATTCCCCGAGCCTGTAATTGGGCACGGAACAGTTCGGTCGGGTAGTTGTCCGGCGACACCCCGGTGGCCCACAGGTCAGCCCGGTTGACCTCGACCAACCCCATGCCCGGCAGCAGGGGGGCCTCGGCCCCGGTGACCACGCCGGCTAGGGCCTTGGTGCTCGCTTGGGCTAGGGCACCGGCGGCCCACAGCGCCTGGCGCCGGCTCAGCCCGAAACCCTCGAACGCCCCCGCCGTGGCCAGGGCCTCCGCCTGCGCCGCGCTCAGCCCGCAGCGCCGCACCACGTCTTCCATGTCGCGGTACGGGCGCCCGGCGGCCACCTGTTGTGCCAGGGTGTCGCCGATCGAGCGGACGTAAGAAATGCCGAGCCGCACCGCCGGCCCCGGCCCTTCCCCTGCGGCTGCTGGCTCTAATTGCGAGCCGCAGGCACTGGCGTTGACGTCTGGCCGCCGCACCTCGACACCGTGGCGCCGGGCATCTTGGACCAGGCTTTGCGGGGACCAGAACCCCATGGGCTGGCTGTCGAGCAGCCCGGCCAAAAAGGCCGCCGGGTAATGGCATTTCAGCCAGGCCGAGGCGTAGACCAAGTAGGCGAAGCTGACCGAATGGCTTTCAGGGAAACCAAAATTGGCAAAGGCTGACATTTGTTCCCAAATACGGTCGGCCACCGGCCCGGTCGCCCCTCGTGCCGCCATGCCTGCATAAAACCGTTCCCGCAGGCGCTCCATGCGCTCGGCGCTGCGCTTGGCCCCCATGGCTTGGCGCAGCTGGTCGGCCTCAGCCCCGCTAAAGCCGGCGACGTCGATGGCCATTTGCATGAGCTGTTCCTGGAAAAGCGGTACACCCAATGTCTTTTTGAGGCAGCGCTCGAGCAGAGGGTGAAGGTAGGTAATGGGCTCGGTACCGTTGCGGCGGCGCAGGTAGGGGTGTACCGAGCGCCCCTGGATGGGCCCCGGCCGGATCAGGGCCACCTCTATCACGATGTCGTAGAAGGTGCGCGGCCGCAGGCGGGGGAGTGTCGCCATCTGCGCCCGGCTCTCCACTTGGAACACCCCGACGGTGTCGGCCCGGCACAACAAGTCGTACACCTCGTCCTCTTGGGGCAGGTCGGCCAGATCAACCTCTGTCCCGTAAAAACCCTTTATGTGGTCGACCGTGGCGTGCAGGGCGGAAAGCATGCCGAGGCCCAGCATGTCGAACTTGACCAGCCCGGCCCGGGCACAGTCCTCCTTGTCCCACTGCAGGACGCTGCGGTCGGCCATGCGCGCCCACTCGACCGGGCATACCTCGGCCACGGGCCGGTCACACAGCACCATGCCCCCGGGGTGGATCCCCAGGTGCCGGGGGAAATCGAGCACCTGGCGGGCCAAGTCCAGCACCGGCTCTGGTACCGGGTGCCGCGCCCCGGCCATTGTGGCGGCATTGGCCCCGTCCCTGATGGCCCTGGCCTCCCGCTGGCCAGCAGCTACCTCGCGGCGCTCACCAGCAGCTACCTCGCGGCGCTCAGGGGCCACCTGGCGGTGGGCCGCACCCGCCGCACCGGCCGCACCGGCCGCACCGGCGGCACCGGCGGCACCCGCCGCACCCGCCGCAGGTCCCGGCAGCGGTGCCCAGGCGTCGAGGGACTTGGACCAGGCGTCCACTTGCCCCTGCGAGGCTCCCAGGGCCTTGCCCATGTCCCGTACCGCCGAACGGGGACGGTAACTGATGACATTGGCCACCTGGGCCGCCTGGGCGCGGCCGTAACGGCGGTAGACGTACTGGATCGCCTCTTCCCTGCGCTCGCTTTCGATGTCCACGTCGATGTCTGGCGGCCCGTCCCGCTCGGGGGAGAGGAACCGCTCGAACAGGAGCCCAAGCCCCACCGCGTCCGCCTTGGTTATCCCGAGCGCGTAGCAAACGGCCGAGTTAGCGGCCGACCCGCGCCCCTGGCAGTAAATCCCGGCCTCGTTACAAAAACGCACGATGTCCCAGACGATGAGGAAATAACCCGGGAAACCGAGCTGGTCGATCATGTCCAGCTCGTAGTCGATCTGGGCGTACGCCCGCGGGTGCCGGGGCGCCTCCCGGGGGCCGTAGCGTTGCCGGGCGCCCTGCTCAGTCAGCTGGCGCAGGTACGACATCTCGTCCTGCCCGGGCGGGGTAGGGAAGGGAGGGAGGTTGGGGGCCACCAGGCGCAGGTCGAAGGCGCACTGCCGGCCAAGGGCGGCGGCCCGGGCAACCGCCCCGGGGTAACGGGCGAACCGCCGCGCTTGCTCGGCCCCGCTGCGCAAGTGGGCCATGGCCGCCGCCGGGAGCCAGCCGTCGATGTCGTCGAGGCTGCGCCGGCCCCGGGTGGCTGCCAGGGCGTTCGCCAGCCGGGCCCGCGGCGGCCGGTGGTAGTGGACGTTGTTGGTGGCTATAACGTCGGCCCCGGCCTCGCAAGCCAATCGGGCCAGGGCGTCGTTGCGGGCCGATGCCAGGGGCTCACCGTGGTCCCAGATCTCGACCGCCACATTGTCCGGGCCAAAAAAGCGCTGCAACCGCAAAAGTTCGGTCCTCGCCGCGGCGGGGCCGGCACGCAGCAGCGCCGCCGGGACGGGCCCCTTGCGGCACCCGGTGAGCACCAGCCAGTGGGCGGCACCCGTGGCCCCCACCGGCGGCGCCGCCGGCCGGGTGGCCTCGCCCGAGCCCGACATGGTGACCATGGACAGGTCCAGGTCGGCACCGGCCCCGATGGCCGCCAACAGAGGCAGGTCGAGCAGCGGGCGCCCCTTTTCCCGGCCGAGGAGATGGGCGGCCGAGAGGGCTTTGCACAGCCTCGAGTAGCCGACGGGGCTCCGGGCCAGCACCACCAGGTGCGCCCCCTCGGGGTCCGCCATGCCGACCTGCGCCCGGGCGAGGTCGAGGGTCACCTCGGCCCCGAAGACCGTGGGCAAACCGAACGAAGCCGCGGCTTCGGCGAAACGGACCACCCCGTACATGCCGTCGTGGTCGGTGATGGCCAACGCCTCCAGACCGAGACGAGAAGCCTCTTCTACCAGCTCGTCAGGGTGAGAGGCACCGTCTAAGAAGCTGAAGTTGGAATGGCAGTGCAGCTCGGCGTAGAGGGCCCCTTCACCCACTCCGCCATCTTACGAACGTACGTTCGATAAGGCAAGGGCACCCCCGAGCGTTCTGGCACCAAAGACACACGCGAGGCATCATGGGCTGGTGCCTACAAGTAGGCGAGAGCGAGACCAGAGCGATCAGCCCGGTTGGAAGTACTGGCTCGTCCTAGCCTGGACGATGATCTGGGCTCCCCTCAGCGGAATGGCCGCGTGGGGGTCAACCCAAACGCATGGGCCATGGTCCGTCCTGCTGGCGGTGGCGAGCGGCATATTCGCCGTCCTCCTTTTATGGAACCTTTACATGATCCTCGTCGGTGGCCCGCTGTTCATGCGGATTGTGAAGGAGGTGGCAGAAACCTCTGTGGGGCAGGACAAGGTGGGCGAGCCCCAGGGCCCGCGCCCACTCCTCTGGTGGTACCGGCGGCGGGGCGCTTGAGCCTTGTCGGTCGTCCGTCTCGAAAGCCTGTGAAATGTTCGCCGAACAGCAGCGTGACGGCTTGCCCTGTTCGCTACGGCGCGTTGATCAATGTCCGCAACGCCTCGCCCACGGTAACCAGCAGCAGGTGGACGAGCTGCGCCGGCAGAGGAGTGCTACTCAAACCCAACGTCGTCAATCACGTCGCCTGACAGCTTCGGCCCCGCAAGGTTCGCCCTGAACCACGCAGGCTCGTCATGCCGGCCGGGGAGCGGGCTCCCTCGGTACTCCCGGAAATGGTGTGCCCGAACCGGCGCTATTTCGCTCTCATTAATGTTGGGGGGCGAGCTGAGCGGCCGTCTCAGGCCGTGAGGGTTCAAGTCCACCAAGAGCGCCCAGCGGCGTCGACGACCATGCAGAACGAGGCCGTTGGGCAGGACACATAGGTGTTCTTCACGTCCGAGGCGTCGCTCGTGGAGTACATGACGATTGGGCCGGACCACCGCCCGTCCCGGTACACCCAGGTCTGCTCATACGACGAGTTGTCGTTGCCGGTCAGTACGCACGGCCCGCCCTTGGCGCACGAGAGCGAAGTCGCCGTCGACACGTAGCCCAAACTGGCCGGCGCTGACCAGGTCGCCCCGTTGAAGGTCTGGGCCAGTTCGCCCGTGCCTGACGACACCACCATGCAGAAGTGCGTGCTGGCGCAAGAGACAAAGGGATAGGCACCTGCGCTGATCCGTCGGGGGGCGGACCACGCAGCCCCGTGGTAGCCGAGCACGTCGGTCTCAGAGGTCGTCTCGCCGCTCGCCACCGCCACGCAGAGGGTGGAAGAGGCGCAACTTATACCCTCGAGAGCAAGCTGGTCACCGCGGTAGATGACGCTCGGCTTGGACCAGTGGTCGCCGTTGTAGGTCACGACTTCCTTTTCGTTCACGTCGTGCGCCGAACTGCCCGGCTGCAGCAGCGCGATGCAGAAATGTCTGCTCGAGCAGCTCACGTCGGTCGCGTAGTCGGGGCTGAGGACCGTGGCCGCGCTCCAATGGCCGCCCTCGAGGACTTGTGCTTCCCCAGGCGCTCCCTGGCCCAGGGCGCCCACGCCAACGCAGAAGCCGGTCGTGGGGCAGGACACGCTGCCGACCACGCCGTCTTTGACGTTCGTGGGTGGTGACCAACGCTTCCCGTCGAATGTCCAGTATGTGTCGTGGGTACCGGAATCGGGGCCGCCGAATACTTCGTACGAAGCGGCGGCGACGCAGAAGTGGCTGTTGGCACAAGACAACGCAGACACCACGCCCCCTTCGGCCGCCCCTCCGGGGATGGTCGCCCGGGACGGGAAGAGGTGGCCGACGCTTTCAGCCGGGCTTGTCGTCGCGTGCGCCGCGGCCACTGCCGGAGGCGTGGCACCCAGCCCCGTAAGCGCGGCGACTGGGCAAATCGCCAGTGCGATGCAACCAAGCCGTACGGTATGCCGATCCAGCTTCATTGTGCCTCGTCTCCTTTCGCTTGGCAGGTTGGTCATGAGCTCGACTTCGGCGCACAAGGGCCGCCCTTTATCGTTTGGAAGCCGGTGGCCCACCCGTAATGAACGCCAATGGTCTGGCCACCCTGGGTCAGGGTCGTGCAGGCCGTTATCCCGTACGCGTCCATCGTCACGGTCGCGGGGAATTTCTTGAGGCTCGCGAACCCCAAAAGGTTGAGCAGCTCGACGGTGGCATGCCCGGTGAGGCGGAAATCACTGCTGTTCACATTGAGGGTGCCGTCGACGCTGCCGTTTTCTATGCGGATGATGGGTGCCAAGGGGCCGGTCGGGCCCGGGACGAGCTTGCCCGGCCCGTGGCTGAGGTCGAACGCGAGGTGCACCTGGGCCACCCCGTCGAGCTCGAGCTTGACGTTGGCAGAGCCGAACGGCAGTGCCAGGACCGTGTTCTTCAGCAGTGTGGCGGTGCCGTTCACGCTCAAGTAGGGCACCCCCGACCCGAACGAGAGCGTCCCGTTGCCGTCGAAACTGAGCAGTTCGCCCTTGAGGACGCTACCGTACTTGGCCAAACTGACCTGAGGGCCGAGCGAAAAACCGGCACCTACGGTCCACGTCGAATGCCAGAGGTCGGCGTAGTTGGGCAGCCAGTCCACGTAGAGGCGCTGGAAATAGATGCCTGCGCCTACCGGCTTGTTGTACGTGTCGAGCTGGCCGGTCAGCTCCTTGAGCACAGTTCCGCTGGGCCTCTCCTCGAGGGTCCCGGCCACCGTAAGCGTGGGGCGGGTGCCGAACTCCGACTCGTCGACCGGCAGTTCCATCTTGCCCTCGATGGTCTGCGACGTCGCGCCCCCGCCAGGGGGGAAGACGAAGCATACTTTTACCGACGCCTTCACCTTTCCGAGGTTCTTGTTCACGTATTGAGTGCCGAACCAAGGCTCGAAAGGCTTGAAGTCAGCCGCCTTGGCACAGAGCTTCTTGCCGAAGCCGGCAAACCCGTAACGGTTGGTGGTGATCGCGCTCAATTGGACCTCCACCCCTGGGTCGGAGGTGAGCTTCCCGAACGTGCTGCTCGGCGACTTGAACTTGCCTGCCAGAAAGTCGTAGCCGCCCGTGAACGGCGTCGACAGCAACAGGCTGATCGTCAGAGTGCTCTGCCCGGGGACGTTTTCGACCGAGATCCCGACGGCCTTGCCGCTCAAGGTCCGCGTCTTGTCGACGAGGTTGTCGAGGATCGGGAGGCCGGCCAGGTTGGGGAACGCCACCCGGGCCGTTGGCGGTGTCGTACCGAGGTCGTTGATCTTGGTGGAACCGATGTTGTAGTACCAGTCAATCGGCTCGTTCAACTGCGGGCCGCCGCCCAGACCACCGCCCATGCCCGGCGCGAACGCCGGCTGCCCGAAGAGGTACACCACCGACGGCCCGGTCGCCTTTACCTCGGCTGTGGGCTTCAGCACTTCGATGGAGGCCCTCGGGACAACATCTATACCGTTGAGCCGGACTGGGGTGCGGCTCGTGAAAGTTGACTCATTGTCGGAGGAGAAACACCCGACGGCTTCCAACTGGCCCACCTGCACCGACCCGGGGACCGGGTTCGGTGTCGTCTTTGGCAATGGTTGGCCGTCCGGGGTCGGTTGTACGCACGGCTCGAACTTCACAGACGCTTCATCGCCGCCGGTCACAGTTACAGAGCAGTACGGGTTGGGTGGGAAATCTTGTGGTGACCAGCCCGTCGCACAGTTCGCGCCCGAGCGCACGGGGTACATAGTCTTAGGGTCGATCCCGGGCGCGTGCACACCTCTTACCCAGTAGGTGCCGTCTGGCACCCTGATCTTGGCTACGCCCGAGCCATCCGTGGTGGCTCGGTAGGCCCGGGAAGGATCATCGGGCGCGACTGCCTCGAAACTGATGCCCGCGAGAGGCGCGTCGGTGTCATCAGTCGCCCAGACCGTGATCTTGTTGCCGGGGATGAGCGTGGCCGTGCCCACAGGCTTCACGACGGTGACCGACGTCGGCGAGGCGCCGGACAGTACGATGGTAAACGTCCTCGGACCGGTCCCAAACGTAGGTGGGAACGCCACGCGCACCGCGATGTCCTGTGCACGTGGCCTCCCACTGCCAAAGGTCAGCACCCCCGCCGGCGGCGGGAAGTAGTCCGTCCCAGCAGTGGCGGAGCCGTCCGCGAACCTGTAGTGCACACTGACGGTCCTTTTTGGGGCCGGGTAAATGGAGACCGTGAAATCCGCGTAGGCCTCTTCGCCCCACCGCGGCTCGACAACCTTAACGTCATTGACTGACAACGTTTCCGCTGAGGGCGGTATGAACCGGAAGGCGACTTCGCCGTAGCCGAGGCCGCTCACGGGGTCTGCGAAAACCCACCAGATATCGGGCTGGTAGGTGTCGCCGAAGTCGTCCACGGCCGTCTGGAGCAATTCGACCGTACAATATGAGGTCTTTGCCTGGCAGCCCGCAACGACCTTGAGGGAGCTGGTGTTCTCCGTGAAGTTCCCAAAACAGATCGGACCGCAGGTGGGGTTGGTCACAGGTGAGGGGGTCACAGCTGTGTCGATGAAGCGGTCGAGCTGCAAGAAGGTGTAGTTGCCCTCCTTGGGGTTTGGGTAGGGGCCGGGGTAGTAGGCGTCCGACACGGTAGTGGTGTCCCAGTAGTAGCCGTTGCCGCTCGCGCGGGCCACGGGCGGTTCGCTGAAAGTGACCTCCTGTCCCACCGTGACGGTTGTGCGGGACTCGGTCACGCCGCGCGCCGGGTAGAGGCAGTTGTCCGGGGTCCCCGGGTCGTATGTCCACCACACCTGAGCCGCGTCGTTGGCCTGTTCGCCCTTGCTCATACCGGGCGGGTACGGCGCCGACTTGTTGCACACTGTCGGGTACCCCCCGCCTTGGTTGGCGAGGTCTGGTGACCTGCCCCCGGCGGGTGCCACCCCGGTGAGGACTTGCAACGTGAGGGCGCATACCAGCAGAGAAGCACCCACTAAGCGGGCGCCTCTGGCCACAATCGGTGTACGCCTGGGAGTGGGTGCTGGCTCTCGGTGCGGCATTTGTCCCCTTTCCTCCAGTGCGCCCGCCCTGGAGTGCGCGGCTGCGGGCATAGACGCTGGTCGGGTAAGAACGTAACGAGGCACCGTTTAACCAACGTTTGACGCGTCAGCGCCGGGAGCCCTCCGAGCTGGCCGCGCCATCGATCGAGCGGTTGCGGCCGTTTGGGACATGGGAGTATGAGCCATGCGCGCAATCACGTTGGGTTCCTTCGCAGGCATCGACGGGCTCGGCTTTACCGACTGGCCCGAGCCAACTCCCGGCTCCGGTGACGAAGTGGTCACGGTCCGGGCCGTCGCGCTCGGGCCGTGGGATCTAAACGCCACGGACGGCTATTTCGCCTCCATGGGCGGAGCATCCGATTTTCCCCAGCAACAAGGCTGGGACTTCGCGGGCGAGACGACCTCTGGCCGCCGCGTACTTGGTTTCGTCGCGCAGCCCTGGATGGGCACCGGCAGCCTGTCGGAGAGGATCGCCGTGCCGGCCGCGCTGCTCACTGACCTTCCCGAAGGTCTTTCGTGGTCCCAAGGAGCGGCACTGCCGGTTTGTGCCCTGACTGCTCAGTTGCTGGTCGAGGGTGCCGGCGTATCGGAAGGAGACCGTGTGGCTGTGACCGGTGCGGCAGGCATTGTCGGGGGGCTAGCGGTCCAACTGGCGCGCGCTCGTGGCCTAAGAGTGGCTGGTGTTGTTCGGGCCGCTGACGCCGAAGAGGCTCGTCGCCTCGGGGTCGAGACGGTCCTCGACACGACCGGCACTTTGGAGCACAGTCTGGGCGACTGGGCGCCAGGCGGGGTGGACGCCTGCCTGGACACGGCCGGCCTGGGGTCGTCAGTTGCCGCCGGGGTACGCGCCGGGGGCCACCTGTTGACGACCGTCCCTGGGACCTTGCCCGCGGAGACCGAGGGCATCACCGCCTCTGTTGTCCAGGTGCAACCTGATCCCGGCACCTTGGCGGCGCTAGCTAGGAGTGCGGCAGACGGCAGGCTGACCGTCCGGATAGCCGAGACGCTTTCGTGGGACGAGTACCGCCGCGGCTACGAGATGCTTCGAGCCGGGGGCCTGCGGGGCAAGGTTGTACTGACGCTCTGAACGCGAGCGCAGTGACGCCGGAGGGCCGCCTGGCTGTACCGGGGAGCGGCCCCCGTACTGAGGAGGCGGCCGACGACCGTCCGGTACAAAGGCTCAGCTCTTTAGCTTTTGCACGGCCTGAGTGAGAGAGGCGCGCAGCTAGCCGTCCATGCTGCTCGCGATCGCCACCTCCCAATGGCTGAGAAGGCTCCCGAAGCGAGCGGCAAAGTGCTCGAGGTGGCCGTTCGCGCCCGGGCTAAGGGCTGTCAGCTCGTAACTGACCGTCGCCTCCGTGCCCTCGCCCGAAGCCTGGCAAGTAACGGTCACGAGCCCGGCCCGTTCGTCAGGAATGACGGTCGCGTACTGGATGGCGTGGCTCGTCTCGTAGCGCACAACCGTCCAGATCGACCGGCTGCCAGCGTGGTCGGTGACGAAGACGGTCCCGGGCTCGGTCTCAGGGCTGCGAATGCACGGGAACTGCGGCTCCCAGTCCGCTGCCCACGCTTGCTCACCGCTCGGGGTGAACATCCTCAGGGCTTGTTCGGGAGGGAGGGCGACCCGCACCCTGCCCTCGAGGTGGACGTGTTTGCAGGAGGTCGTCGTCATCAGCCTTGCCTTCCGTGAGGTCTTGCGGCTCGTGTAGCTGGTGGCTGTCGGCCGCTTTCAGGTCCAAGCCGTACACCCGCTTCAACGCATCGATGGTTCGGGCAGTCGCCTCGTCGAATGGCAGCCGCTGCTCGAAGACATGGAGGACGATGCCCTCAAGCAGGTCGCCCAGCGACACGTCGAGGTACTCGGCGAGTGCCTTTAGGACCTTCAGCAGCCGGCGCTCGATCCGGACGCCGGTCTGGACGCGCTGGACCTCTACCATAGTACCAGAGTACCAATGTACCAGAGGCTCCGCAGAGAGCCGGGCAAGCGAGCGTCCAAGGGCGCTGCCGCGCTGCCGCGTCCCAGCGACGGCCCGACTGTTTAGGGCCGCCGACCGATCGTAAGCAGGGGTGGTCCCGGTTGCGGGGTGAAAAAATCGTTGCCCTTGTCGTCGGTGATGATGAACGCCGGGAAGTCACGGACCTCGATGCGCCAGACCGCTTCCATGCCCAGTTCTGGGTACTCCAGCACCTCGACCTTGGTGATATGGTCCTGCGCCAACTTGGCCGCCGCACCACCGATCGATCCCAGGTAGAACCCGCCGTACTTCTGGCAGGCGGCCGTGACCGCAGGCGACCGGTTGCCCTTGGCCAGCATGACCAGCGACCCGCCCGCCGCCTGGAACTGGTCGACGTAAGAGTCCATTCGCCCGGCGGTGGTCGGCCCGAACGAACCCGAGGCGTACCCCTCCGGCGTCTTCGCCGGACCCGCGTAGTACACGGGGTGATCGGCGAGGTACCTGGGCATGGGCTCTCCCGCGGACAGGCGTTGCGCGATCTTGGCGTGCGCGATGTCGCGCGCGACGACCATTGGGCCGGTCAGGGAGAGGCGGGTCGCCACCGGGTACTTGGTCAGCTCGGCGCGGATCTCGCTCATCGGCCGGTCCAAGTCGACCCGCACGACGTCGGCGGCCAGGTCGTCCTCCGCCGTGCCCAGCAGGTACTGTGCCGGGTCGGTCTCGAGCCGCTCCAGGAACACGCCCTCCGGGGTGACTTTGGCCAGTGCCTGGCGGTCCGCCGAGCAGGAGACCGCGATGGCTACCGGGCAGGACGCGCCGTGCCGGGGCAGGCGGACCACCCGCACGTCATGACAGAAGTACTTGCCGCCGAACTGCGCGCCGATGCCGATCCGGCGGCTGATCTCCAGCACCTGCTGCTCCAGCTCGCGGTCCCGGAACCCGTGCCCGCTCAGCGACCCGGCTTCTGGCAGGTTGTC
>DATJST010000386.1:0-3477 GCA_035503975.1 Acidimicrobiales bacterium
TAGGAGATGCCGGGCCCGTTGTAGCCATTGCTTCGGCCGACCCAAGCGTCCACTGCGTAGCCGTTTTGCTCCCAGTAGCCGGGCACCACTTCGCGGACGACCGAAACCCGCTGCAGCCACTTGATGGACTTGTAGCCGTACATCTCGGGCACGTACAGGCGCACCGGGCCGCCGTGGGCGCGGGTCACGGGTGCGCCCAGCATGCGGTACGCCACGATCACGTCGGGCAGGCGTGCCTGGTCGATGGTGAGGCTCTCGGTATACAGGCCATCGAAGGAGAAGAAGCGAAGCGCCGCCGCCCCGGGCGCCAGCCCGGCTTCGTCCAATAGCCGGCCCAACTTGACGCCAGTCCATTGCACGCTGTCCACCCGCCACCCGGTAACGCACTGGAACGGCCGTACCAGGTGCTCAGCCGGCATGGCCTCAAGGTCGTCGAGTGACAGGCTGAGCTTGTTCTTGACCAGACCGTCGACCGCCAGCCGGTAGTCCGGCGGAGCGTCCGGGTAGCCGTCGGTGACTGTGTAGTACTGGAAGTACCCGCCACCAGGCACAAGGTTGGCTATGCCGCTCCCGCTCGACCCGAGCGCCGAAAGCGCATCCTGCACGCCCTCGGAAGCCTTCGAACCCAAGAACACGCCGGCCGTGCCCAAGCCCAGCATCCCGAGCACGACGCGCCGGCCGATCGGCTTGGTCGCCCGGGCCGCGGCGTCACCGGGAAGGCTCTTCCCGCCTCCCGGGCCCGGACCGGGACGGCGCGGCGGCTCAGTCATCGTACCCATGATCGCAGCCCACGGGAGTTAATACGGGTCGGGCACAGCGCGCGGATCCCGCGCCGGCCGGCAAGTGCCTCGTCGGCTTGAAAATGGGCGGCAACCGCAGCTCAGCTAGGTGACGCGGAGCTCGTGGCGGTAGATCCGGGCGCGACCCAGCCCGGCGATACGCGCAGCGATCGAGAAGAAGGCGCCAGCTGCTTGCGAACCGGGGTCAGAGACCACGACAGGCGCTCCAACGTCGCCACCCTCGCGCACGGCCGGCGCCAAGGGGACCTGACCGAGCAGCGGGACGCCGAGCTCCTCGGCGAGCTGCGCGCCTCCACCAGACCCGAAGATGTCGTACTGCGTTCCGTCCGGTGCGCTGAACCAGCTCATGTTCTCTACTACGCCCCGCACAGGCAGGTTGAGCTTGCGGGCCATGTAGGCGCTGCGCTGGG
Source organism: Acidimicrobiales bacterium (assembly GCA_035503975.1). Lineage (GTDB taxonomy): Bacteria > Actinomycetota > Acidimicrobiia > Acidimicrobiales > Palsa-688 > DATJMJ01. The sequence continues at coordinate 1,211 of DATJST010000386.1, forward strand.
CGACTCGCCTGGAGGCGGGTTGGGGCGTGGTCACAACGTAGATCTCGGTCGCCGGAAGGTACTGCGACATGGACAGGGCCACGTCCCCGGTGCCGGGAGGCATGTCGATCACCAGGTAGTCGAGCTCACCCCAGTCCACGTCCACCAGGAACTGTTCGAGCGCCTTGTGGAGCATGGGGCCCCGCCAGATGACAGGCTGGTCATCGGGCACCATAAAGCCGAGCGACATCACCTTGGCCCCGTACGCGACCGGGGGGAGGATGGCGCTTTCGCTCATCTCGGGCGCCCCGCGGGCGCCGAGCATGCCGGGTACGGAGAAACCGTAAACGTCGGCGTCCAGGATGCCCACGGCGTGGCCAGCCGACACCAGTGCCAGCGCCAGGTTGACGGCCACCGACGACTTGCCGACGCCTCCTTTGCCCGAGCTGATGGCCAGGGCCCGGACAGAAGACGACGGGTCGGCGAAGCGGTTGGGCCGTCCCTGCTCGTGGCCGAGACGAGGACCGGCCGCACCGCTGGAACTGGGGGCCATAAGGGCCTCATCGTACATCGGGTGGCCCCGCTGGCAGCCCAAGCAAGGGCGGTGTGCAGGTAGCATGAGGGCGATGGCCCTCAGCGGTCCCGAGTTCTCGGCGGTTGTGTCGGCCGTTACCTCGGCTTTCGGTGACCCGACCCGCAGGCGCGTCTACCTGTACGTGCGTGAAGCAGCCGGGGGGGCCACCGCCTCGCAGGTTGCGCAGCACTTCTCCCTGCACCCCAACGTCGCCCGCCACCACTTGGACAAGCTCACGGCCGGCGGCTACCTCGAGGTCTCGAGCGACCGCGCGGCCCTCGCCGGGGCCGGCCGCCCGTCCAAGCGCTACCGGGCGAGCGGGCCAGCACCCGTCCTCGAGGCGCCCAGCCGTGGCGACGACCTCCTCGTCGCCCTCCTCGGCGGCGCTCTCGCCCTTTTACCCGATGGCGCCGCTGAACAGATGGCCGAACAGGTCGGGTTTGCTTACGGCTGCAAACTGGCCGGTCCCATGGCGCTCGGGGACGGTCAGCGCTCGTTCCGCAGCGCATTGCGGGCCGTCGCCGACGCCCTTACCGCCCACGGGTTCGCCGCTCGCGCCGAGGCACGAGAGCATTCGCTCGCCCTCGTCAAGGAGGCGTGCCCGTTCTTCGATGCTGCCGTGCAGCACCCGGTGATCTGCGCAGTCGACCGGGGCATGGTGAGAGGGATGCTGAGTGCCCTCTACGGCGAGAGCTCCGGGCCTTCCGGATCTTCGTCGCGTGCCATGGGTGACCAGACCTGTGTCACCTTCTTGCCGGTCGGCGCGTAAAACCGGCAAAATCTGCTGATGGCCAAGGCGCAGCAAAGCGGCACAGCAGGCCCCGAGACAGGTACCGGCGACCCGCTCGAGCCCGGCGTTCGAGTCAGTCTCGAGCTTCCTGAAGCCGGCACCTGCGTGGGCGTGGTGGCGTCCAAGGACGAGGCCAGCGTGGTGCTCGAGTTGCTCGACGACGTGCCCGATGGCGAGCTCGAGACCGGGGCCACGCTCGAACTGTTCATGCCGGGGCCGCACGGCATGTACCACTGGATCTGCACCCTGCGCTCGTTACCGGGCTCGCAAAGAGCCGAACTGGAGCTGGTCAGCGCGCCGGTGTTCGTGCAGCGCCGCCTGCGCCCCCGAGTCGAGGCGGGCCTGCAGGCGCGTGTTCGCCGGATCCACTCTTCTCGGCGCGGGACGGCGCACGATATGAAAGTGGCCGACCTATCGCGCGGTGGGATGAAATTGGAAGGCCCCTTCCAAGTGAGCACGGGCGACACCCTAGAGGTGACCGTCGACCTCGGGCCGCAAGTACAACTGACAGGGCGAGCGGTAATGGCCTACCCGTCGGGGCCGGCGCGGTGGGCGGCGCATGTGAGCTTCCTGGACGGCCAGCGCGAGGCGATCGATTCCATCGATGCCTATATCGCCAGCCGGATGCGGCATTACTGAGCATCACTGAAAGACCACGGCCTCGAAGGGCCAAGGTCTCTGTCAAGGCGCGCACCGCCTCGCGCCGATAGCTCTACAAGGCGAGCTGCAGCATCTCTGCCACCGCCCGCCCTGCCCCGCCCGGATGGTCGAACATCGAGGCCACGAGGAGACAATGACTTCTGGATTTTCGATCGGGCCGCTCGAAGCAGGCTCGCGGGTGGGCTTGCAGCTGGCGCGGGTGGGCACGCGTGCGGCTCGAGTCGTGTCCTGCGACGCCCGCTCGATCGTTCTCGAGCTCGAACA
>DATJST010000387.1:0-12066 GCA_035503975.1 Acidimicrobiales bacterium
AGGGTCACAGGCGAGCGATGAAGGCCCCTCGCGGAGGGGTGTTGGAACGCCTGGCGGGAGCGCCTATTTCCTGGGGTGTGTGCGAGGTCCCGGGATGGGGGATCATGCTGCCCCCGTCGCGGGTCCTATCAGAGATGCACGGGCTCGGGTTGCGAGCGAGCGAGCTCGGGGCGCTCGGCTACCTCGGTTACGAGCCGGCCGCGGTGCGCGCCCTGTTGTCGGCTTATTCGCTCGGTGCCGTGGGTGGCTTCGTGCCGTTGAGCCTGCACGACAGGGCGCATCGCGACAAGGCGGCGCGGGACGCCGCGGCCGCGGCAGCGTTGCTGCAAGGCTGCGGGGGTTCGTACTTCGTGACGGCGGTGGTCGTCGACGAGGCCTGGTCGGCACCTTTTGACCCTTCTTCAGCGCAGTGGGACGAGCTGGTGCACGAACTGGACATGGTCGGCGAGATCTGTTCAGCCAACGACCTGTGCCAGGTGGTCCACCCCCACGTGGGTACCCTGATAGAGCGGGCGGAGCACGTAGACGAGGTCATGGCTCGATCGGGGGTGGCGTGGTGCCTGGACACCGGCCACTTGGCCATCGGCGGCGTGGACCCGGTCGCCTTCGCCCGCGAACATGCTGCGCGTGTCGCGCTCGTGCACCTGAAAGACGTCGATCTTTCCTTGGCTCCTGCGGTGATCGAGCACAAGGTGTCACTGCTCGATGCGACCCGGGCCGGGCTCTTCCGTGCCTTGGGCAGGGGCGACGTCGACGTGGCCGGCGTCGTGACCGCCCTGGAAGCCGGGGGCTACCAGGGATGGTACGTGTTCGAGCAGGACACGACGCTCGAAGGCGATGCCGCGGCCTCGGCCGACCCGGCAGCGGACGTGCGGGCGAGCATCGAGTACCTGCGCGGCTTTACAGCGAAGCTGGGCCAAGGGTGAGCACGGCGGGTGCCGCCCGCCCGGTGCCACTGCGCTTCGGGGTCATCGGGACCGGGCGCATCGGGCGGCTGCACGCCGAGCTCCTGGCCAGCCAAGTCCAAGGCGCGACCTTGGTCGCGGTAGCGGACGCCGTGCCCGCGTTGGCGGACGAAGTGGCGCGCTCCGTGGGCGTCGCCGTCATGCCCACCGACGAGCTCGTAGCCCACCCCGGGACCGACGCGGTGGTGATCTGTTCGCCTACCGGCACTCACGGCGGCCTGATCGCGCAGGCCGCCCGGGCGGGCAAGGCGGTCTTTTGCGAGAAGCCGGTCTCGCTCGACCTGGGCGAGGTCGATGGGGCTCTCGCAGAGGTGAACCGGGCGGGTGTGCCACTCATGGTGGGCTTCAACAGGCGCTTCGACCCGTCGCATGCAGCGGTGCACGAGGCCGTCGCCTCCGGGGCGCTGGGCACGCCCGAGATCGTCCGCATAACCAGCCGCGACCCGGCCCCTCCACCGCTAAGTTATGCCCGGGTGTCGGGTGGCATTTTTTTGGACATGACCATCCACGACTTGGATATGGCGCGTTTTGTCGTGGGTAGCGAGGTGATCGAGGTTTACGCCGACGGGGCGGTGCGGGTGGAGCCGGCACTCGCCGAGATCGGCGACGTCGACACCGCCGTGGTCGTGTTACGGCACCAGAACGACTGTCTCACCGTGATCGACAACAGCCGCCAGGCGGTCTACGGCTACGACCAGCGGGTGGAAGTGCTCGGGCCCGAGGGAATGGTGGCCTCGGACAACCCATTGGCCAACACGACATTGCACCGCGACGCCGCGGGCGGCCATGTGGCCGGGCTGCCCTACTTTTTCCTGGAACGGTACCGCTCCTCCTACCTGCGCCAGTGGCAGGCTTTTGTCGCCTCGCTCACAAACGGCTTTGCCCCGCCGACCACGGGCGCTGACGGCCGGGCCGCCCTGCTGCTAGGGCTGGCTGCGAAAAAGTCTTTGGCTGAACGCCGTCCCGTACGCCCCGCCGAGGTTGACGTACCAGCCGAAGGCCAAGGCGGTGCACCCGCGGACCTCGGTCATGGCTGAGCGTTCGCTGCACTGGCCGAGAAGGAGCACGGCGCACGGAGCGTGGGCGGTGGACCTCGACCCGGCGACGGCGGCATGGCGTTGGTCGTCGCTGCGCGTCCTCGACCTCGCAGCTGGGGCGTCGGTTAGGTTCAGTACCTCGCACGACGAGATCCTCGTACTGCCTTTGGCAGGGTCGTGCCATGTCCGCTGCGGTCCGGAGCAGGTGCGCCTGGCCGGGCGGCGCAGCGTTTGGGAGGCCCCAACGGATTTCGCTTACGCTCCGCCAGGTTCTGACCTGGTGTTGTCGAGCGAGCACGGCGGCCGCTTCGCACTCCCGGGAGCGCGTGCTCTCGGCAGTGACCTGCCTTTCCGCCACCACCGGGCGGACGGTGTGCAGGTGGAGCTGCGGGGGGCGGGGAACTGCTCGCGCCGTGTCGCCAATTACTGCATGCCCGCGACCTTCGCCGCAGAACGCCTCATCTGCTGCGAAGTTTTCACGCCCTCGGGGAACTGGTCTTCGTACCCGCCGCACAAGCACGACGAGCCAGGGCCGCAGGAGTCGGAGCTGGAGGAGATCTACTATTTCGAGGTGGCCCCCGGCCCCTCGGGCGAGAGCGGCATCGCCTACCAGCGCGTGTACGGCACGCCTCGCCGCCCTATCGATATGACCGTAGAGGTGCACGACGGCGACGTAGTACTCGTGCCGCACGGTTACCACGGGCCGTCGATGGCCGCCCCCGGCTACGACCTCTACTACCTCAACGTCATGGCCGGGCCCGGGGAACGGGCTTGGTTGGTCACTTTCGACCCGGCCCATGAGTGGGCGCGCGCCGCCTGGGCCACCCAAGCGGTTGACCCACGCCTCGCCCTCCCTGCGGCCCCCGCCAGCCGCGCAGGGCAGTCCGCGGACCAGTCCGGGGGCCTCGCCGCGCAGGGGCGCCAACCGTGAGCACGGTCCGCCTCACTGTGGCCCAAGCCGCCGTGCGATTTTTGGCCCACCAGTACAGCGAGCGCGACGGCGTCGAGCACCGGCTGGTCGAGGGCTGTTTTGGCATTTTCGGGCACGGCAATGTGGCCGGGATCGGGCAGGCTCTGCTCGAGTCCGAGCTCGGTGCTCCCGGCGAGCTCACCTACCGCCAAGCCCGCAACGAGCAGGGCATGGCGCACGCCGCGATCGCCTTTGCCCGGATGCGCAACCGGCTGTCGACCTTGGCCTGCACTACCTCCATCGGGCCTGGGGCCACCAATATGGTCACCGCCGCGGCTCTGGCCACGGTAAACCGCCTACCGGTTTTGTTGTTGCCGGGCGACGTATTCGCGACCAGGGTTGCCGACCCCGTGCTGCAGCAGCTCGAGCACACCGCCTACCGAGACATCTCGGTAAATGACGTTTTCCGGCCGGTTTCCCGGTTTTTCGACCGTGTGCAACGGCCCGAACAACTTCCCGATGCCCTGCTCGGTGCCATGCGCGTGCTAGCCGACCCGGCCGAGACCGGGGCAGTAACGGTTTGCCTGCCCCAAGATGTGCAGGCCGAGGCCTTCGAGTGGCCGGTGGAGTTCCTGGCCCGCCGGGTGTGGCACGTCGCCCGCCCCGAAGCGGACCGAAGGGCTCTCGACCGGGCGGTGGAACTGGTGCTCAACGCCAGGCGCCCGCTGGTCGTGGCCGGAGGTGGGGTCATCTATTCGGAGGCCAGCGACGCTCTCCGGGCGTTCGCCGAAGCGACAGGCATACCGGTGGCCGAGACCCAGGCAGGAAAGGGGTCATTGGCCTACGACCACGCCCAGGCGGTGGGAGCCGTCGGCGCCACGGGCACGACGGCTGCCAATGCGCTCGCGCGCTCGGCGGACGTCGTCATCGGCATCGGGACGCGCTGGAGCGACTTCACCACCGCGTCCCGCACCGCGTTCGCTCGACCAGGCGTGCGTTTTATCAACTGCAACATCACCAACTTCGACGCGTCCAAGCATGCCGGGACCGCGCTGGTGGGCGACGCGCGCGCCGTCTTGGAGCAATTCCGGCAGGCACTGGCGGGATGGTCGGTGAGCGCCGAGTACAGGCAGGAGGCGAGGGAGCTCGCCCGGCACTGGGACGGCGTGGTCGAGCACGCCTATCACTTGGCGCACCGGCCACTCCCGGCCCAGTCAGAGGTGATCGGGGCAGTCAACGAGGCAGCAGGTAGCCACGGCGTCGTCGTATGCGCCGCCGGCTCGATGCCGGGCGACCTGCACAAGCTATGGCGCGCCCGCGGCCCGAAAAATTACCATGTGGAGTACGGCTATTCGTGCATGGGCTACGAGATTGCCGGCGGCCTCGGGGCCAAGCTTGCTTGCCCGGAGCGCGATGTGTACGTGCTGGTCGGTGACGGGTCCTACCTAATGATGGCCCAGGAGCTTGTCACGGCCGTCCAAGAGGACGTCAAGTTGACGATCGTGCTCGTCAACAACCATGGCTTTGCCTCGATCGGCGCCCTTTCGGAGACGGTCGGCGCCCCCAGGTTCGGTACCTGGTACCGCCGGCGGGACCCTGCGACCGGGCGCCTCGACGGTGATGTGCTGGCGCTCGACTTCGTCGCCAACGCCGCCAGCCTGGGGGCGACGGCGTGGCGTGCCGGCGGAGTGGACGAGCTGCGCAGCATGCTGGCCAAGGCCAAAGGAGTGCCCGGCCCGGTGCTGATCGAGGTGGGAACCGACCCGATGCTGCCCGCGCCCAGCAGCGAAGCGTGGTGGGACGTGGTGGTGGCCGAGGTGTCGAGCCTGCCGGCCACCAAGGCTGCCCGCGAGGCGTACGAAGGTGCCAAGCAAGACCAAAGAGCGTATTGGTAGCGGGCCGGGCGGGGCACGACGCGAGGAGGTAACTATGAGGACGATCAGCCACTGGATCGGTGGCAAAACGGACGACGGTGCGACTGGGCGCCGCGGGCGGGTGTACAACCCGGCTACGGGCGAGCAGCAGGCTGAAGTCCTCCTTGGGGGCTCAGAGGATGTCGCCCAAGCCGTCGCGGCGGCCGACGCGGCTTTTGAGCAGTGGTCGCAATCATCGCTCAGCGCTCGCACCAAGGTGCTCTTCGCCTTCCGGGAGCTGGTGAACGCGCGTGCCGAAGATTTGGCGGGCATCATTTCCGACGAGCACGGCAAGGTCGTCTCCGATGCCCTCGGCGAAGTCCAAAGAGGGCTCGAGGTCATAGAGTTCGCGTGCGGCATACCGCAACTTCTCAAGGGCGAGTACTCGGACCAGGTGTCCACGGGCGTCGACATGTTCGCCTACCGCCAGCCGCTGGGCGTGGTGGGAGGCATAACGCCTTTCAATTTCCCCGCCATGGTCCCCATGTGGATGTACCCGATCGCGATCGCCTGTGGCAACACCTTTGTGCTCAAGCCGAGCGAGCGGGACCCGTCGGCCTCGATGTTGGTGGCCGAGCTGTGGGCCGAGGCGGGGTTGCCCGAGGGCGTGTTCAATGTCGTTCACGGTGACAAAGAGGCCGTAGATGCGCTTTTGGACCACCCTGGGGTTACTGCCATCTCGTTCGTCGGGTCGACCCCTATAGCCCGTTACGTGCATTCCCGGGGGACCGCGGCCGGGAAGAGGGTTCAGGCCCTCGGCGGTGCCAAAAACCATGCCATCGTGCTCCCCGACGCGGATCTCGAGTTTGCTGCCGCCCATGTCTCGGCGGCGGCATTTGGCTCGGCCGGTGAGCGCTGCATGGCCGTGTCCGCGGCCGTTGCCGTGGCGGGTGCCGGCGATGCCCTTGTCGAGGCCGTCCGGGCCAACGCCGCCCGCATACGGGTCGGCCCTGGCCGCGACCCCGCCAGTGACATGGGCCCGGTGATAACCCTCGAAGCCAAACAACGCATTGTCGGCTACATCAGCCGGAGCGACGAAGCCGGGGCGGACGTCGCGCTCGATGGGCGAGGCTTGGTCGTGCCGGGCTACGAGAGGGGCTTCTTCGTCGGCCCGACCATCGTCGACAAAGTGACGCCGGGCATGGAGGTTTACCGAGACGAGATCTTTGGGCCAGTCTTGTCCGTGCTGCGCGCCGGCTCGGTGGAAGAGGCGATCGCGCTCGTGAACGCCAACCCCTACGGCAACGGGACCGCCTTGTTCACGTCTTCGGGCGAAGCTGCTCGCCGGTTCCACAGGGACGTGAACGTAGGCATGATCGGTGTGAACGTGCCGGTACCCGTGCCGATGGCTTACTACTCGTTTGGTGGGTGGAAGGATTCTCTGTTCGGCGAAAGGCGGATCCACGGCCCTGAGGGCGTCGGCTTCTATACCCGCTCCAAGGTGGTCACCTCTCGCTGGCCTGCGCCGTCGGCGGCCGAGGGCGTGTCGTACCACTTCCCGACGGCGAAGTGAGCCTGAGCGCGAAGTCGGGTGGCGCCAGACAATGAGCAAGGAGGGGCTCAGCGCGGCGGCCGAGCAGGCCCTGCTCGCCCGGACCGGCTCATGAGACGACGCTGTGCGCCGGCGAGGCCTGTCTGGCGGCGCGGTCTGTCTGCCGGCGCGGTCTGTCTGCCGGCGCGGTCTGTCTGGCGGCGAGGCCGGGTGCTGACGAGGCCGGGTGCCCGCTCGATCGCTCGGCACTAGCATCCGGCTCATGAGTACCATCACCGTTTGGCGCCGCCGCCCGGTGGCCTTAGTTGGGGCCGCCCTGTGCAGCGTCGCCCTTTTGAGCTTGCCCGTCGTGGCCAACACGGCGGCCGGCGCGTCGGCCGTGCCGCGGGTGCACATCGCGCTGGCCAAGGCGGCGTGCGTTTGGGCCGAGGCCCCAGATCCGGCGCTGCCTGTGCTTACGACCGCTCAGGCGAGCAGCGACATGCACACCTCTGTCAGCTTCGCCGGGAGCAGCGGCCCATTGAAGTTCTTCGACTGCGCCTGGGAGGGCGCCAAGGTCGCCAAGAACGCGAAGAACCCGTACGGGCCGCATTACACCGCCGACCTTCAGCTCGACCTGGAGTACGCGGCGACACCCGCAGCCGCGTTACACCTCTACGACCAGGCGCGGCAAGGATGGTGCGGGGCTGCTGCCGACTTCACAAAGGATGGCTGCGCCAACATCGCCCACTTGGGTAGCGCTGCATTCTCGTTCCCTGGCCAGGATGTGATCCAGGCGCAGCTGTACGTGCTCGTCAGCCACTACGTATTCTGGCTGGGTTCGAGTGCCACATTCCCGGTCGCGGCGCAAAAAGCCGACCTCCTTGTTGCCGCCCACCAGGTCGTGACGCGCCTGTCCGCCTAGCCCGTCTTCAGCGCGGGCACCGCGCGAGCCGCATCTCGCTCACGCGCTGGTGAGCTCACGCGTGCCATGACGCAGACCGAGGCCGGGAGCGAAGTCGCCCGGGGGCACGGGCCTACCAATGTAAAAGCCCTGGGCCATGTCACAACCGAGGGCTGAAATCTGGTGCAAGGTTTCCGCATCCTCGACGCCTTCGGCGACAACGCGCATACCTACGGCGTGGCCGAGCTGGATAGTGGCACGGACGAGTTCGAGATCCCTTGGTTGGAGAGCGGCACCGGCCAAGAAAGCCCGGTCGAGCTTAAGCTCTGCTATCCCACCGAGTTCATTGAGATAGACGAGCGAAGTGGCCCCGGCGCCGAAGTCGTCGATGGACACGGCCACTCCCAGCCTGGCGAAGCGTTCGATGACGTGGCGCGACCCGTCGAAGTTCCTAATGGCAATGCCCTCCGTGATCTCGACGACGAGAACGCCTGGTGGCACCCTGTACTGCTCGAGCGCTTTGGCGACGTACTCGACAAAGCCAGGCTGGAGGAGGCTGGTGGGGGAAACGTTGACCGACACGGTCAGCAGGCGGCCGCTCCGGCGCCATTCGGCCGCTTGGCTGAGCGCCTCGTGCAGGACGTATTCCGTGATACGGTCCATGAGCCCGGCCTCCTCTGCGATGGGCAGGAACTCCGCGGGGGGCACGAGCCCGCGTGACGGGTGCTCCCAGCGCAGCAGAGCTTCGCCGCCGCAAATCCGCCCAGTGCCGATGTCGAGCTGTGGCTGGTAGTGCAATGACAGCTGGCGCTCGTCGATGGCAGCCAGGATCTGGTCGACGAGCTGGATGCCAAGGCGTGGCGCCGACTCGTAGTTGTGCAGGAAGTACTCCGCGCCCGACTGCTTGGCGCGGTACATAGCGGCATCGGCACGCCACATCAGGTCCGAGGCGTCTGCGGCGCCCCCAGCCATGGCGATCCCAATGCTGGCCGTCACCTTGGCGTCTACTGCGCCGATATTGTACGGGCGCCCGATTTCCTCAGCGATCCTCTTTGCTGTGCCCGCGGCGGCCGCCGGCTCCACGCTCGGGAGCAGCACGACGAACTCGTCGCCCCCGAGCCGCACCGCCACGTCCCCTGAGCTCAGTGTGGCTTGCAACCGGTCTCCCAATTGGCGCAGGAGCTCGTCCCCTACCGGGTGCCCGAAGGAGTCGTTGACCTCTTTGAAGCGGTTCAGGTCAACAAAAAGGAAGGCGAGGTCCATCTCACCCGTCCCATTCTCTCGCGCTTCGAAGAAGTCGTCCAGGAGCAACAGCAAGTGACGGCGGTTGCGGAGCCCGGTCAGGTGGTCGGTCGTGGCTTGTTCGTGCCGTTCTTGGCTCAACGAGCGGAGGACCCTGACCGACAGCAGGCCACGCAGCCCCACGATGGCCAAGGTCAGCCCAGCAAGGCCGACGGCCGCCCGGCTGACATTGTGGAAGCTGGCGACAAGCACGACAACCAGGGCACCTGCCCCGGACATGACCGGTAACCATATACCGGCCTCGTCGCCCATGGCCCGGCTGTGGTGCCCATCGTGAGCCCATGACGGCAGCGCTGACATCAAAAGCGTGCCTGCGGGCCACGCGACGGCGTTGATGAAGTAGCCCAGTCCGGCCGCGCCGATGGTCGAGGAGAAAAGGTTGACCGTGTCGCCCACCGCGACGATGATCATGCCGAGGGACAACATCCCCCACACCGGCTTGGCACGTCCCGGCACCAGAGCGAGGCCACCTATGGCCAGGCCGAACAGCGTCAAGTCGCCGACAGGGTACGCAAGGTCCACAGCGGTGCCGAGCGGCCCGAGCCCGACGGCGTGCACGATCCCGTGGAACAGGAACGCCGAGCAGAGCGCCGCCGCGCCACAGCCGGCGACGAGGCCGTCGAGCCAATTGGAACGCGACGTCGAGCCCACGAAGGACCGGAGCAACAACAGCGCGCATGTGTACGTCAGCGGGTAGAAGACGAGGTAGAAGGCGTCGGCAACCGACGGCGTGGAAGGCGTCGCACCGCCGAACGACTCAACGGTCAAGAAGCAGTCGCCCACCGCCCAGCACAGCAGCCCGAACCCGAGGCAGGTTGCGGCCGTGGCAATGCGCGGGCGGGACCTGGCCCTGGTGATGCAAACGACGGAAGCGACCGTCTCGATCGCGATGACGAGCCACCCGTCCCACGCCGTGGAGTATTGCTCGTGGCGTACCAGGACAGACGCCGCGTACACCGCCAATGCCGCGCTGAGCAGCCCGTACGTGCCCGGGACCAACCAGCGGCTGAGGGGGGTGGAGCGCTGCGAGCTCACCACCGTTCGCTTGCGCGAACCCACCGAGTTAGGTACTCCCACTACCTAGCGATCGGCTGCTTGCGCCGTTTCTTGAAACTCTCTTCCGCTCTCGCCCCGGTGACGGTCCCCGGGACGGCTCAGCCGCGACCGGAGAGCAGTCCCGCGACGCCCCTGGGGCCCATGGCGGCGTGCCGTGCGGCCGGGGGCCGGAAGTGCCGTGCGGCCCGGGGCCGGAAGTGCCCCGGTGTGCGTTCGTGCCCAGGTGCGCCAGGCTGCTAGCTTGCTACTGAACCGGTTAAGTTCCGGGCCGTGACCCGGCCCGGGCGACGACAGGAGGGCAGTACTTGAGGTACGGGTACTTTGATGATGCCCGGCGGGAATACGTCATCCAGCAACCTACAACGCCGTTACCGTGGGCCAACTACCTCGGGACGGAAAGCTACTTTGGCCTAATTTCGAACACGGCCGGGGGGTACTCCTTCTATGCGGACGCCCGGCTCTGCCGTCTTAGCCGTTACCGCTACAACAACGCCCCCTCGGACGTCGGCGGACGGTACGTGTACCTACGCGACGACGAGACGGGCGAGTCCTGGTCGCCCAGTTGGCAGCCGACGAGGAGCGCACTCGAGGACTACGAGTGCCGTCATGGACTGTCTTACACCCAAATAACTTCGGAGCGCAGCGGCATAAGGGCGGGCACGCTTTACTTCGTGCCTCTCGGGACCTCCCTCGAGGTGTGGCGCCTGACGCTAGCCAACCGCCGGCCCGGTGAGGCGCGGATATCCATCTTTTCCTCGGTCGAGTTCTGTTTGTGGGACGCGGAGGACGACGCCACCAACTTCCAAAGGAACTACTCGACAGGCGAGGTGGAGGTGGAGGACGGTGTTATTTACCACAAAACTGAGTACCGGGAACGGCGCAACCACTTTGCCTTCTTCGCCTGTTCCGAACCACTGGCTGGGTACGACACCCAACGGGAAGCGTTCCTCGGGCCTTATCGCGGCTTCGACCAGCCGGCCGCGGTCGAACGGGGTGAGGCCTCGTGTTCTTTGGCTCACGGCTGGGCCCCGCACGGCTCTCACCACGTCCGCTTGACGCTCGCGCCGGGGGCGACCCGAGAGGTGATCTTCCTGCTCGGGTACTGGGAGAACCCCGCCGTCGATAAGTTCGACCCGCCGGGCAGCCAGCGGGTCAACAAACGGTTGGTGCGGCCCGTGATCAAGCACTGGCTGGACGCTGGCAATGTGAGCGCCGGCTACGAAGCGTTGCGGCAGTACTGGGACGACCTGCTTGGGCGGCTGCAGGTGTCCACCCCCGACCCGGACACCGACAGGATGGTCAATATCTGGAACGCCTACCAGTGCATGGCGACGTTCAACCTGAGCCGGTCAGCGTCGCTCTACGAATCAGGCGTGGGCCGCGGGATGGGCTTCCGCGACTCCAACCAGGACTTGCTCGGCATCGTCCACACGGTCCCCGAGCGAGCGCGCCAGCGGCTGCTCGACATAGCTGCGACGCAGCTCCCCGACGGCGGCGCGTACCACCAGTACCAGCCGCTCACCAAACGGGGCAATGACCGCATTGGTTCGGGCTTCAACGACGACCCGCTCTGGCTCGTGATCAGCGTGTCCGCCTACTTGAAAGAGACCGGAGACGTGGACGTGCTGCACGAAAAGGTGCCCTACGACAACCTCGAGGGCAGCGACGCACCGCTCTACGACCACCTGCGCCGGAGCATCGCCTACACCCTCGAGCGGCTAGGGCCTCATGGGCTCCCTCTCATCGGGCGGGCGGACTGGAACGACTGCCTGAACCTGAACTGTTTTTCGGAGTCGCCCGGGGAGAGCTTCCAGACCACGCAGAGCCGTCCAGGTGGGGTGGCCGAGTCGGTGTTCATTGCTGCACTTTTCGTCCTTGCCGCAGATGAAATGGCGGACCTTGCCCACCATGCAGGCGGCGGGTGGGCCGAGCCGTGCGAGGCTGAGGACTACCGGCGCCAGGCCGCGTCCATGCGGGCCGCGGTGCGCCGGCATGCCTGGGACGGAGCCTGGTGGTTGAGAGCGTACGATTACTTCGGCCATCCGGTCGGCTCACGTGCCAACGAAGAGGGACAGATCTTCATCGAGCCTCAAGGGATGTGCGCGATGGCACGGATCGGGGTCGAGGACGGCAGCGCGCGGGCCGCCTTGGACAGCACGCGTGAGCGGTTGGCCACTGCCCACGGGGCTGTGCTGCACCAACCCGCCTACTCCCGCTACTACCTCGAGCTCGGCGAGATATCTTCGTACCCGCCGGGGTACAAGGAAAATGCGGGCGTGTTCTGCCACACAAACCCGTGGTTGGTGATCGCGGAGTGCGTCCTCGGTTGCGGGGACGGAGCATTCGATTACTACACCAAGATCAACCCGTCGGCACGCGAACCCCTGAGCGATGTGCACCGTTGCGAACCGTACGTTTACGCCCAAATGATCGCCGGCCGTGATGCCCCCAGCTACGGTGAGGCCAAAAACTCCTGGCTGACGGGCGCGGCCGCCTGGAACTTTGTAG
>DATJST010000388.1:0-33577 GCA_035503975.1 Acidimicrobiales bacterium
GCGACGACGACTTGAAGCTCGTCGGTTGCTCGTCCGAGACGGTGCCCGTTGAGCGGGGCACGCGACTCCAACGTGAGGCAGTTGGCACAGCACCACTGCTCGGTGTGCTTGCCTCAGCGAGGACGGTCAGGACGGTCAGCACGGTCAGCACGGTGCAGACCGAGGGGAGCCGTGACGATTGCCATCCACAGGAGTTCCATGGCGAGGAAGATCTTTTCGTAGAGGCCACCGAGGGAGGTGATACGGAAGTGGGTACGGACGAGAAGCAGTAGCGGGACCAGCGCCCCAAAGGACGCCGCCAGCATCGGCACTGTTACCCGCTTCCAGACCGGCTGGTCGCTCAGTGCGAGTGAAATAAGGGGTGTACCTATCAATACGGCAACGAAGGCCACGAAGGCCAGGGCAAGATGGAGCCTGCCCGCTGGGTGTATTGCGGTACCTGCTGGGTCATCGGGGAAAAAGGCAAGAAGACCGGATGCGATTGCCCACACGCTCACAAGCACAACCCCGGCGCGCACGCGGCCACCCTTGGCATGGCTCGTTGATGCCAACAGGACGGCGCGGACGGTGAGCAGGCTGAGCACGCAGCGCAGCACGAAGTTCAGGTCCATCAGCCAAGCCCAGGGCCCGCGGCTACCGTAGTCGCTCTCGGCGTTGTGCAGCACTGAGAACTCGGGCCTGAGGAACACAAGGGAGATGTCGATGGCCACGTACACGGCAACACAGGCAAGCACGAGCCGGGCTGACCAAATGGCGCCGGCACTGAGCCAGGGTGGCCCTATCTGGTTCAACTACTTCCTCCCGCCGCTTACGGCGAAACCACCTAGCGGTCTAGGCTGTGCCAAGTATTACCGGATTGAGCCGGGTCGTGATGTCTCCAGCCGAGGCGGCGCTGAACTTGGTTGGGGTCGGTTCGAATGGTAGATACTGAATGACCGCACCTACTGACAGAACCTGGAGTGAAGCCTCAGAGGGTGCAACCTCGACTGGCGACTGGGACTTAACGGCGTTGGTGGCACGGGCTCGCCTGCTGGTTCCCGTGACGGCGCCCGGGGCCAACCGAGATGGCCGCGCCGTGCTGGGCATCGCCGGCCCCCCCGGGTCCGGCAAGTCAACACTGGCCCCCCTTCTCGTTGCCGCTCTCGGCCCCCAAGCAGTGCTCGTGCCCATGGATGGCTTTCACCTGGCACAAGTCGAGTTGGAACGGCTAGGCCGAGCCGACCGGAAGGGCGCGCCAGACACGTTCGACGTCTTCGGGTATGTGGCCCTCCTGAGGCGCTTGCGGACAGAGCTGGAGCAAACCGTCTACGCCCCTACTTTCCGCCGCGATCTGGAGGAGCCGATTGCCGGCGCTATACCGGTCGTCCCGGGAGTTCGCCTGGTGGTGACCGAGGGAAACTACCTCCTTGACGACGACCCTCCCTGGCACGGCGTACGGGCTTGCCTCGATGAAGCCTGGTACCTGGAATTGGACGAAGCCACCCGCGTCTCCCGCCTCGTGGCACGCCACGTGGCGCACGGGCGGAGCGAGCAGCAGGCGAGGCAATGGGTGCGGGACGTGGACCAAGTGAACGCCTCCCGGATCGAAATGCACAGGGAACGGGCAGACTTCGTCGTTCAGCCAATATCGGTAGCGAGCGCGCGAGCGGGCGAGACGATCGGGCAAAGCAGGCGCGCGGAGTTCGGGCACAATCATGGCGGCCTCGCCTGCGGCGTTCCCGGCGCAACAGGTGCACCCGCCAGCGCCTCACCCCGAGGCGATAGCCAAGCCCGAGCCGGTCCCGGTGGGCACGCTGGTGGCCCGACGCGAGCCGCTGGTGACCCCACGCGAGGGGCAGCGAGCCCATCCCAAACGGCCGCCGGCCCAGCCCAAACGGCCGCCGGCCCACTCGGGCCGGGTGCCGGTCCCTCCGCGCGGGCGTCTGCCCCGCGCGAGGAGGCCGTGCGTGACAGGCCCATGCCGGCGGCCGGCGGCCGCCATGCGGCGGCGCCGATGGGCCGACTGGCCCTCGCATCGGGAGGATTCGCCATGCTGGCCCTTGACCAGCGAGAGTCCCTGCGCCACTACCTGAGCGAGGCCGCCGGCCACCGCGTCCCGGATGCGGACCTCAGGCGGTTCAAGCAAGCAGCCATCGAGGATCTCGCGACTGCGGCCTCAGGTGTACTGGTGGACATCGACTACGGCCTCCCAGCTTGGGAGGCGGCCGGCGACGCCACTGCCGGCAGGGGCTTGATGCTCGCTGCGGACAAGCTGGCGCAGGCGACCGGGGGGCCTATCTCGGCAGTGCAACTAGACGAGCGGGTGGGACCGGCCGAGGTTGGCCGGACCCGATGTACGGCGCTTAAACTGCTGGTGATCTGGCGGCCTCAAGACGCCCCAAGTGCCCGGCAAGCGCTGGTAGAGCGCTTCGTGCGCCGATGCCGGGAACTGTCAGTGCTCGCCCTTTTGGAACCTGTGCTCGACGACGAGACACGGGAGAGGGCACGTTCGGGCGCAGCATCACTTTGGTTTGACATGCACGGCGAGATGCTCGCCTTGCAGCCTGACATCTATAAAACCGAACTGCCGGCAGACCCAGACGCTGGAGCAGCGGTCATGGTGGCTGCCTGCCGGCAATTGACCGACGTGGCGCCGTGCCCATGGGTACTCCTCTCCTCAGGAGTGCGCCCCGACCGCTTCCCGGCCACTTTGCTCGCCGCGTGCCAGGGAGGGGCATCGGGGTTTGTTGCCGGCCGGGCAATATGGCGCGCCGCTATAAGCCCTTCGGGTTACGACGCCAACGCCGCCCACGGGGCCCGGGCAAGGCTCTTGGAGCTGGTTGACATCGTGTCCGCGCACGCCCGGCCTTGGTGGGCCGCCGCCGCTCCTGGTGCTCCTGGTGCTCCCGGTGCTCCTGGCGTTCCCGGCGTTCCCGGTGCTCCTGGCGTTCCCAACGCCCTAGGCGCCGGTCTGCAGATGCCGGCCGCCGGCTCGAGCCCTGACAGACGGGCATGACCACTGGACCTCTGAACCCGGACCGGGACACCTTCGGGCGACGTTCGCGCCCCGCTACCCACAGCGAGGCGATGATCGGTGTCCTCCACACAGCCCCCGCGCATTGCCCCGAAGTTGACCGCCTCGCGCGCGAGCAAGGGCTTGCCGCCCGCCTCGTGCACGTCGTGGACGAGGGCTTGTTACGCACGGCGATCGCCGAAGGCACGACCGCCGCGTTGACCCGGCGCGTAGGACTGCATTGCCAGCTGGCGGTGAACTATGGCGCGCAGGCGCTCCTGGTTACCTGCTCTTCACTCGGCCTCGCCGTGGAACATCTCCGAGCCGAGAGCCCGATCCCCCTCTTGCGGATCGACGAGCCGATGGCCCGACAAGCAGTGCGGACTGGCCGCCGGGTTGGCGTGCTGGCCACCCTCGGTTCGACCCTGGAGCCTACCGAGGAGCTCTTGAGGCGGACAGCCGCGCAAGAGCGTCGCGAGGTGACCGTCGTACCCCGCCTTTGCCCGGGCGCGTTCGAAGCGTGGCGGGCCGGGGACACCGCCAGCCACGACCAGGCCGTACTGGATGCCTTGGGTGACCTGGCCGTCCAGGTCGACGTCGTGGTGCTGGCCCAGGCCAGCATGCGCCGAAGCTTGGCCGGTTGGGCCGCCACGGCAGGGAGCCCACCGGTACTTAGCTCGCCCGAAAGCGGCGTTGCCCAACTGGCCACGCTGACCTTAGCCTCTCCAGGTGAGGACCGAACCGGTTGAGCGCACTGCCGGCCGCGAACCGCGCGACAGGATCGGCCGCGCTGGCTTCTTTTGTTGCTGGGTGGGCCATCGCAGGGGACCGGTGACCTACGTGCTCGAAGGCCTGCAGTCTCTGGTCATCCAGAGATGGCGCTCGGCAGCGTCGGGCGCAGCCCTGCTTTCCATCGCCGCCCGTGGCACGCCGAGCATGTCGACCTGCCTGGCTGCGCTGCGGCGCCGCACGCGGCGAGACTGAACCTCCGACCTCAGCCCGACCGGCCCGCAACCTGGGCCGACCGGCTCAAGGCGGCGCTCGGCCGGCCGATAGTACACGGTCGGCCGGGTCGAGCAGGCCGGGAGAAGGTGTGGACGCCGCAAGCCGAGGTGCCAGCGAATTAACCGCCGCTCGCGACGAGGGGCTGGAACGGATCTGCCTGCGGAACCTCCTCGCCTACACCCGCGACGCCATCTACTTCAAGGATCGCGACAGCCGCTTCGTGCTCGTAAGCCGCGGGGTCGTCGAGGACCACTATGCCCGTGAGGCTAAGGGAGGTCAAAGCGGGGAACGAACCTGGTCCGCCGCCGACTTCATCGGTAAGAGCGACCTCGACCTGTTCGAACCAGAGCTCGCCATGGCTTGGATCGACGAGGAGAGGCATATTGTTGAGACGGGTGAGCCCATGGTCGACGTGCTCGAACGGGACAGTTCGGCCGAGGGCGACGGCGGTTGGTTCATTACGAGCAAGGCGGCCCTGCGCGATGAGGACGGGACGATCATCGGGACCTTCGGCGTCACCCGCGACGTCACCGCACGGGTCCTGGCGGAACGGGAAGTGGCCCGCCGGGAGGCGCAGCTGAGGGCAGTGCTCGATAGTTCGCCTGACGTGATAACCAGTTACGGCCGCGACCTGCGCCACGAAATGGTCAACGCCAAAGCGGCCACGCTGATCGGGAGACCGGCAGAGGAGATCGTGGGCCACACTGACGCCGAACTGGGGCTCCCACCCCGGGTCGTGGCCGAGCTGCAAGGGGCCGTGACTCGCGTGTTCGGCACCCGGCGGATGTGCGAGCTCGAGTTCTCCCTGGGCAACCCCGGGTCGCAGCGTTGGTGGCACGTCCGCATGGTGCCCCAGTTCGACGAGGCGGGCGAGGTGACGAGCGCCGTCGCCGCCGCCCGCGACTTGAGCGAGCTGAAAGCGGCTCAAGGGGTGCTCGTGCACAAGGCCCTCCACGATGCCTTGACCGGCCTGGCCAACCGGGTGGCCTTGGTCGAGCGCCTGACCCAAGCCATCGCTTCGCTGGAGCAGCGACCGGGAAGAGTCGCGGTCCTGTTCATAGACATCGACAACTTCAAGCTGATAAATGACGCCCACGGCCACGAGCGCGGGGACCAGGTGTTAGTCGAGGTGGCAGGCCGGCTGACCCGAGCTGTTCGGCGCGGCGACACGGTCGCCCGCCTGGGAGGCGATGAGTTCGTCGTGTTGTTCGACCATCTGGCGCCGAGCGACGACGTCGTCGCAATGGCCGAGCGAGTGCGCGAGCGCGTGATCGCCAGCCCCCTGCTCCGCAAGCGCAGGCTCAGCGTAACGACGAGCATCGGCGCGGTCGTCACCGATGACCCCGCAGCGAACGCCGGGGACCTGTTGCGCGACGCCGACATCGCCATGTACCGGGCCAAAGAGAAGGGGCGGGACCGGGTGGAGCTGTTCGAGTCGGTGCTCCGCCATCGGGCCGACGAGCGCCACCGGGTCGCCCGTGATTTGCGGCGCGGGCTTGACCAGGACCAGTTCTTCCTTGTCTACCAGCCCATCTTTGCCCTGGGCGCCGACCGCCTTACCGGGGTTGAGGCGCTGGCACGCTGGCGGCACCCAAGGCGCGGCATGGTGCCGCCGTCCGAGTTCATACCCGTGGCCGAAGAGCGCGGCTACATCAACGCACTAGGCAAGTGGGCGCTCAACGAGGCCCTTGCACAACTTGCTCGGTGGAGCGCGGCCGGCCTGGCCACCGAGGACTTCGTCATGAGCGTCAACGCCGCCGCTCGCCAGCTGGCCAGCGACAATTTCGTCGCCCAGGTGGTGGACGCAATCGGAGGCCATGGCATTGCCGCTCGCCAGCTGTGCCTCGAGATCACCGAGACGGGGATGATCGAAGAGCTCGAACGATGTCGCGAGTACCTCGAAGCGCTCGGCAACGCGGGCGTGCGCCTCGCCCTCGACGACTTCGGCACCGGCTTCTCCTCGCTGGCTCATCTCCATGATTTCCGGGTCAATACTTTGAAGATCGACCGGACTTTCGTCGCCCGCCTCGATAAAGAGGGAGACGACCTCGCCATCGTCGCCGGTGTCACGGCCATGGCACACGCGATGAGCATGGAGGTAGTGGCCGAGGGTGTCGAAACCGAGGCTCAACGCCAGAAGGCCCTGGAGGTCGGCTGCGACAAGGCACAGGGCTACCTTTTGGCCAGGCCCATGAGCGCTGAGGCGCTGACCGCGCTGCTGAGCGAGCATAACTGTCCCGGGCTCAGCGCCTAGGCCGCCGCTTCAGCGGTACCGCAGCGCCCGGTCCAGTCCCCCCGTCCGCACCCGGGGACCACGCTACTCGCCCCGCCCGCGAGCGGTGGCCCTGGTCAGGCCGCCTTCACCGGTCAGCCTCGCGGCCAAGGCGATCGGGGGGATGGTGAGCACGAGCA
The DNA here is from genome assembly GCA_035503975.1 of Acidimicrobiales bacterium. Lineage (GTDB taxonomy): Bacteria > Actinomycetota > Acidimicrobiia > Acidimicrobiales > Palsa-688 > DATJMJ01. The sequence goes on from DATJST010000388.1 coordinate 6,410, forward strand.
CAGCCGTGACGACGACATTGACCTCGGGCAGTTGTTGGCCGAGGCGTATGGCGCCAAAGATCCAGATCGGCAATGTCGTCTGCGCGCCCGCGGTGAAGGTCGTCACGATCACCTCGTCGAAGGACAGGGCGAAGGCCAGCAGCCCACCTGAAACGAGGGCGGTGGCGATCGTCGGCAATATAACGAGGCGGAAGGTCTGCAGCCCATGCGCTCCGAGGTCCATCGAGGCTTCCACAAGCGAGCCCGACGTGCGCCTGAGCCGGGCAATCACGTTGTTGTAAACGACGACCATGCAAAACGTCGTGTGACCGATCACGATAGTCAGGAGAGAGAAGTTGATGCCGCCAAAGGTGAAGAACGAACGCAGGGCAAGCCCCGTGATAATCCCGGGGAGGGCGATGGGGAGCACCAGGAATAGCGACACTGCCTCCCGGCCAAAAAAACGGAAGCGGTGGATCCCGAACGCCGCCAACGAACCGAGGACCAAAGCCAGCGCCGTAGCCGCCGCGCCAGCTTTCACCGAGAGCCACAGGGCAGAGCGGACAGTGCTGTCATCCCAAGCCACGGTGAACCAGTGCAGGCTGTAATGCCTTATCGGCCAACTCTGGACGCTCGAGCGATCGAAGGCGAACAGGACGATCGTGGCGATGGGGACGAACAAGAAGAGCAGCACCCCGGTCACCCATGCCACAAGGGCGACCTTGGTGCCCCGGCTCTCCATCTACATCGCCTCGAAGGCGCCGAGGGCGCGGGCGAGCACGAGGTAAACGACCATAACCACGATGGGCACAAAGGCGAGGGCGGCGGCGAAAGGTAGGTTATTGGCCAAGCCGATGTTGTCGTAGATGATATTGCCAATCAGGTTGGTGCCCGAGCCCGAGCCGATAAGCAAGGGCGTTATGTAGTCACCGAGAGTCAGCGAGAAGGTGAATATCGACCCTGCGACGACGCCGGGTAGGGCCAGGGGGAGGAGCACGCGGCGCAATGTCTGGAAGTTGCCCGCCCCAAGGTCGGCCGAGGCTTCTATGAACGAATCAGGCACCCGCTCCAGAGCGCTGTAGATAGGCAGGATCATGAACGGGAGCCACAGGTACGAGAACACGATCCACATTGCGATCTTGGTATAGGCGATATTGGGCTCGCCCAGCCCGAGCCCTTTTGTCGTCCAGTCCAGGGTGCCGTCCTTGGTCAGGATCACGATCCAGGCAAACACGCGCGCCAAGTAGCTCGCCCAAAGGGGCAGGAGCACGCAGACGAACAGGGCGTGGCGCGCCCCGCGAGATGCCACCCTGGCCATGAAGTAGGCGAAAGGGAAGGCCAGGACGGCATCGGTCAGGGTGACCATCGCGGCCAAGAACACCGTCCGCCCGATGACGGCTGGGATGGGCGAGTCGAGCAGTGCGCCGAAGTTTGTCAGTGTCAGCTGGTGCTCGAGGTTGTTGGTGAAGGGGTTGACGCTCCAAAAGGCGGTCAGCAGCATGACCAGTAGCGACGCCAGGTATATCACCAGGAACCACGCAAGCGGTGGCGAAAGCGTGAGGGTGGCTCGGAGCCACAGCGTGCGCCACAGCACGGCGGAACCCCGAGCCACCCTGTTCGAGGGCTGCGTGGTGCGGCCCCCGTGTGATGGGACTAGCGCAGCAGGAATGGGCTCAACCCGTGATCTGCGTCCACGCCGTCACCCAGTCCTGGAACGGGACGCAGTCGTCAGCGCCGTTGTCGCACTGAGCAAGAGGCGTCTTCCAGAACTTGATGGACTTGAAGTACGTATCAGGTTCGTTGGCGTGCAGCGAGACGCAGGAGCCCTTCTGGAGCTTGTCCATCAGCGGGCAGGCGAGCGAATTATCGGGGGTTTCGCCGTAGCTCACAGCTTGTTCCGCCTGGACTTCGGGCGTCGTGATATAAGCCATCCATTTGTAAGCGCAGTTCGGGTGCGGCGCCCGGGCCGCGAGTAACCAGGAATCTGCCCAGCCGGTCGCGCCTTCGCTCGGGATGGTGTCAGCGACGTGTGCCCCGGCGGCTTGGAGCTGGCCCGTCTGGTACGGCCAAGCCGCGCCGACTACGACTTCGCCGTTCTCGAACAACGAGATTTCGTCCGAAGCGAGGTCCCAGTACTTCTTGATCAAGGGCCTCTGCGCCTTAAGCAGGTTGACCGCTGCGTTAAACTGGGGCTGGGTCAGCTCGTAGGGGTCACTGATGCCGAGCTTGGGCTCGTGGGCCGACAAGTACAGGGCGGCGTCCGCAATCTGGATGGGGTTGTTGGGGACGGTGACCCGGCCCGCATACTGCTTGGAATAGATAACCGACCACGACGTTGGCGGTTTGGGGAAGACCGTGGTCGAATAAAGCAGGTCGTTTGGCCCGAACTGGAGCGATACACCATAGTGGACGCCGTTGATCGTGTTGAAATCGGGGCTCTGCAGGAACGGACGGAGCTGTTTCCACGAGGGGACCAGCTTCATGTTGACGGGCTTGACGTCGCCGCCGTAGATAAGGCGTAGGTCGGCGTCGCCCGAGGCTGACACCAGGTCGTACTGCCCGCCGCCCCCATTGGCCATGAGCGAGACCATTTCGCTCGAGGACCCTGCGTACGTGGCATGTACCTGGCAGCCGGTTTGTTTCTCAAATGGCTTCACCCACTGCGGTTGGACGTAGCCTTCCCAGGCGATCAGGTTTAGCTGGCCCTCTCCCTTGCCGACCGACGTCTGGGGCTTGACACCCTGGGTCGGGGGGGTCAGAGCGGCGCCCCGGGGCGCCGCGCTCCCCGGTCCCGCGCTCGGCATGGCGCTGGGAGCCGCCGCGGCACCGGTGACCGGCACGAGGAACTGGGGGACGAGGAAGGCGAGACCGAGCGCGCTGGCCAATGTGACTGCCCGCGCCCGTAGAGTTTGCCTCTTTGGATGGTTCATGTGCCTCTCCTTGTTTTGGCCTCAGGCCCCGTCTGGTTCGCCGGGACCGGTGTTCTTGATCAGGTAGGCCTGCCCAGGGTGCCAAGCCACCCGAGTGCGGCGGCCGCGGGCCTCGAGCACTTCAGCCGCGGCCGTCTCCCTGTTTTGGACGACGGCGACCAAGTGGCCGCCGCCATCGAGCTCGACCCGGTAGCGGGTCAGTACGCCGAGGTAGACCACCTCGGAGATCACTCCGCCTTCGACGTGAGTGCCGGGCGGTGCGGCATCGGCGTCATCGAGGAGTAGGTGGACTTTCTCGGGGCGTACGGTGAGCCGCCTGCCGTCCCGGTTGATCAGGTTGGAGACGCCGATGAACCCGGCCACAAACTCCGTGGATGGCCTCTCGTAGACGTCGATGGGCGTCCCGACCTGCTGGATGTGGCCGCTACTCATGACGGCTAGACGGTCACTCATGGCAAGTGCCTCCTCCTGGTCATGAGTCACATAGACAAACGTGATACCGACCTCGCGCTGTACCCGCTTGAGCTCGGTCTGCATCTCTTGGCGGAGCTTCAGGTCGAGCGCACCAAGAGGCTCGTCCAGGAGGAGGACCTGGGGTTCGTTGACGATAGCCCGGGCCAGCGCCACGCGTTGGCGTTGTCCGCCGGACAGTTGCACTGGCTTGCGGCCTCCGAGGCCCGAGAGGCGTACCAGGTCGAGCATGTGCTCGGCGCGCCGCCTGCGCTCGGCCCGTGCCACCTTGCGGACCCTCAAGCCGTACTCCACGTTCTCGATGACGGTCATGTGGGGGAACAGAGCGTAGTCTTGGAAGACCGTGTTGACGTCTCGCGCGTACGGCGGCCTCCGGGTGACATCGGTGCCGGCGAGCTGGACCGAGCCGCTGTCCGGTCGCTCGAAACCGGCGATGACGCGCAGCAGTGTTGTCTTCCCCGAGCCTGACGGACCGAGAAGGGTGAAGAACTCGCCGGCGGCGATCTCGAGGTCGATACCGTCCGCAGCCACCACTCGTCCGTAGCTCTTGCGTACCCCAACGAGCTTGACTGCCCCGGGGGCCGGCACGGCCGGTGCGGGCGGCACAACGGACGCCTCGTCACCGGACCTGTTCGGCGCCGTTGGCGCCACCACCTCCATGCGAGAGAGATTAGCCGGACGGGTCAGTGCCGCCTTGCCGGGTCATATTGGTGATGGTGCTGCTCAGAGGCATGGTCCGGGGCGGCTAGCCAACTCCGAGGCCCGCGAGGAGGTACTCAGCCGTCTGTAGCTCCGGAGGTACTGCGCTGAACGTGTAGGTACCCGAGCCGACCCTGAAAACGGCCTCTTGCTGGCTCAACGCGCCCGGGTACGCGGCCACTCGAGCCGGCCGCCGACCGTCCGGGCCGCGCACTTCTTGCGCGCCAGCAGTACCGGGTCGGCCAGCCCATCCCCGGACGGCGCGTAGAAGGTCTGCCCACCAAGCGCGAGCCGGGCCAAGTCGGCGGTCCAGACCCAGAGGCCACCCAAGGCCGCCCAAACTGTGCTCGCTGGCTCCATGGCCCCGGCCACCCCTTTCGTCCCAAACCCCCTGACCACCCGGGCATAGGCGGAGCCTGGCGCCAACGCCGGCCCGCCATAACCGATGTTGGCGGAGCAGCATGACTCGGCCCGGCCCGCAGTCCACCCGAGCGCACCGTGATCGCGGTCGGCCGAGCGGTCGTTCGCAGAACGATGGAGCACGATCTCGTACGCCCGCTGCCGCCCGGTGCCTGAGCCGAGCAGCTCCGGACTGAAGCGCACCCGGCCCGGTCCTACAGCCAACGGGCTCACCTTGTACCCGCAGCGCAGCCGGAGCAGCATGAGGTCGCTGGCGCTCACAGTTTTAGCGCCCCTCGGTCAACCCGGAGACGAAGTAGCGCATAGTGAGGCCAAACAGCGCGGACATCGGCGCGGCGGTATAAGCCATGAACAGTACGGAACCGCCTCTGGACCGCCGCTGGGAAAAAGCGTAGGCACCGAGGCGAGCTGCCAGTACGCCAATGAGTACCGACAGCCCCAACGATCACGGTGCGCAGGAGGGACCGGTCGACCCCCGACCACGCCACAGCCTAGTCGTTGAAGTTGAACTGGTTGAACAACGAGAACACCGGTTGACGTGGTCCTGCTGCGCCGCCAATTACGGGCGGTACCTTGCCGGCAGGCAGCAGGCTGCTCAGCCCTGGCAGGTTGAGGGTGGGTGCGCCGATCTCGAGCGGGATCTCGCCGCCTTTTTGGCTCTGGTTGGTCCACGGGCTCTACAGCAGCAGTTGAGCCGGGCCAGCCGGCTGGTGCTGGCCCGACGGGCGATATTGGCCTGCGGAGCCGGGTCGTGAGAACGGTTCGCCGTGCTCCACGCTCCCGGAAGTAAGCTCCAAGACCATCAATCGCGAATTCAGCGCTGCTGCAGCCAGGGGCGCGGAGAAGATCATTTGAACGAAGGAGCCGCTCGCGGAGCCCGGCTCGAGCTCGATGACCTCCGCGACCTCATACACCAGGGTGCCATCGACACCGTCGTCGTGGCCATCACCGACATGCAGGGCCGGCTACAAGGCAAGCGCTGCTCCGCCCGCTACTTCCTCGAGGAGGTCCTGGAAGAGGGCACCGAGGCCTGCAACTACCTGCTGGCTGTGGATGTGGAAATGCGCACCGTTGACGGGTACTCGATGTCCTCGTGGGAGCGGGGCTACGGCGACTTCGTCATGCGCCCGGACATGTCAACGCTCCGGCTGATGCCGTGGATCCCGGGTACCGCGCTCGTCCTGTGCGACCTGGAATGGGACGACGGCAGCCCGGTCGAGGCCTCGCCGCGCCAGGTGCTGAAGCGTCAGCTCGCCCGTCTGGCCGAGCGTGACATGGTCGCAATGGTCGGGACCGAGCTGGAGTTCATCATCTTCCAAGAGACCTACGAGCAAGCTTGGCGCTTGGGTTACCAGAACCTCACGCCTGCCAACCAGTACAATGTCGATTACTCGATCGCCGGGACCAGCCGCGTCGAGCACTTCCTGCGCCGTACCCGCAACGAAATGACTCGTGCCGGCATGTACGTCGAGTCGGCCAAAGGCGAGTGCAACCTGGGCCAGCACGAGATCGCTTTTCGCTACACCGATGCCCTGCACACGTGCGACAACCACGCGATTTACAAGACCGGCGCCAAGGAGATCGCCCAGCAGGAGGGCCTGAGCCTGACGTTTATGGCCAAGTGGGACGCCCGCGAGGGCAATTCGTGCCATATGCACATCAGCTTGCGGTCCGCCGCCGGTGACCTCATTATGGCCGGGCCTGGCAAGCACGGCTTCAGTCCCCTGATGGGACAGTTCATCGCCGGCCAGCTGGCCTGCGCCCGAGAGCTTACGTACTTTTTTGCCCCGAACGTAAACAGTTACAAGCGGTACACGGCGGGCAGCTTTGCCCCGACCGCGCTGGCCTGGGGGCGCGACAACCGCACCTGCGCTTTGCGCATCGTGGGCAACGGGCCGTCACTCAGGGTCGAAAGCCGCCTACCCGGTGGCGACGTCAACCCGTACCTCGGTGTGGCGGCACTCATTGCCGCTGGCCTGTACGGCATCAATACCCAGTTGCCGCTGCCCCCCGAGATTGAAGGCAACGCTTACCAGTCTGAGGCGCCCCGCGTCCCCGGCAGCTTGGCCGAGGCAGCGCAACTTCTCAGCGACAGCAAAGTAGCCCTGGAGTCGTTCGGCCCAACTGTGGTCGAGCACTACCTGAACGCCGCCCGAGTCGAGCTCGAAGCCTTCGGGCGTGCGGTCACCGACTGGGAGCGCGTGCGTGGTTTCGAGCGCCTCTGACAACACGGCGCGGTGTTACACCGTCGTCAACCCCGCCACCGAGCAACCTATTGCCGAGGTCCATGAAGCCGCGCGCGATGAGGTCGACGAGGCGATCGCTCGCGCACAGCAGGCTTTCATCGTCTGGCGTCGCGTAGCACCGGCGGACCGGGCCCGCCTGCTGCGGCGCTTCGCCGACGCGGTTGACGCAAACATCGAGCAGCTCGCGCAAACCGAAGTACGCAACTCCGGGCATACCATTGGCAACGCCCGCTGGGAGGCGGCCAATGTGCGCGATGTCCTCAACTACTACTCGGCCACGCCTGAGAGGCACTTCGGGCGCCAGATCCCGGTGCCGGGAGGCGTCGACATAACGTTCAAGGAGCCGCTCGGCGTAGTCGGGGTAATAGTGCCTTGGAACTTCCCGATGCCCATCGCGGGCTGGGGCTTCGCACCGGCGTTGGCCGCGGGCAACGTCGTTGTCCTGAAACCGGCCGAGCTGACTCCGCTTACTGCCCTCCGCTTGGGCGAGCTGGCGCTCGAAGCAGGGCTACCCGAGGACGTTCTTACGGTCCTGCCGGGCAGGGGCGTGGTGGTCGGCGAACGCTTCGTTACGCACCCTGGAGTGCGCAAGGTGTGCTTCACGGGGTCGACCGAAGTGGGCCGGAGAGTCATGGCCGGCTGCGCAGCCCAGGTGAAGCGGGTGACCTTGGAGCTCGGCGGCAAGAGCGCGAATATCATCTTTGCCGACTGCGACGTCGACCGGGCCGCTGCGAGCGCGCCGATGAGCATTTTCGATAACTCCGGCCAGGACTGCTGCGCTCGTTCCCGTCTCTTGGTGCAAAGCTCGGTCTATGACCGCTTCCTCGAGTTGTTCGAGACGGCCGTTGGCGCGGTTAGGGTCGAGGACCCCTCTCTCGAGACCGCCCAAATGGGCCCGTTGATCAGCGCCCCACAACGAGAGCGCGTCGCCTCGTACGTCCAAAACGAGAACCTGGTTGCCTTCCGAGGCAAGTGCCCCGAAGGGCCGGGGTACTGGTACCCGCCGACCGTCCTCGCCCCAGTGGACCGCAGTGACCGGGTGCTGCGCGAGGAGATCTTCGGGCCCGTGGTGGCCGTGGTGCCGTTCGCCGACGAGGATGATGCCGTCCGCATTGCCAACGACACCGAGTACGGCCTGTCCGGGTCGATATGGACGCGCGACGTCGGCCGGGCCATGCGGGTTGCCCGCGCCGTCGAGTCCGGGAACCTGTCGGTCAACTCGCACTCGTCGGTCCGTTACTGGACACCGTTCGGCGGGTTCAAGCAGTCTGGCCTGGGCCGGGAACTCGGGCCCGACGCACCGGACTCGTTCAGCGAAATCAAAAACGTGTTCATCGCCACGGAGGATTAGGCCATGGATAGAGCTGGTGCCTGCCGTCGACTGGTCGGCAGGGTCGCCGTCGTGACGGGGGGCGCGAGCGGTATTGGCCTGGCCTCGGCGCGACGGTTGGCCGCCGAGGGCGCCCACGTCGTGATAGGAGATACTGACCCTGAGGCCGGCAATGCAGCCGCTGACGAGGTGGGCGGGACGTTCGTGGCGGCCGACGTGGCCGACGCTGGTGATGTGGCTCGGCTTTTCGCTACTGCCCAGGACTCCTACGGCCGTATCGACGTGGCCTTCAATAATGCCGGTATTTCGCCGCCTGAAGACGGGTCGGTGCTCACGACAAGCCTTGAAGCGTGGCACCGGGTGCAAGAGGTGAACCTCACTTCGGTGTACCTGTGCTGCCAGGCCGTCATCCCGTACATGCAACGAGCCGGACAAGGTTCGATCATAAATACCGCCTCCTTCGTTGCGATGATGGGGTCGGCCACCTCCCAGGTTTCCTACACCGCGTCCAAAGGGGGTGTGCTTGCCCTATCGCGGGAGCTCGGAGTGCAGTTCGCCCGCGAAGGTATCCGGGTCAACGCTCTGTGCCCCGGGCCCGTCAACACACCCCTGCTCCGGGAACTGTTCGCCAAGGACCCAGAGCGAGCGGCGCGCCGTCTCGTTCACATACCGCTTGGGCGCTTCGCCGAGCCTGAGGAGATCGCCGCCGCGGTCGCTTTTTTGGCCAGCGACGACTCTTCGTTCATGGTTGCCGCGACGTTCATGGTGGACGGCGGGATTTCGAGCGCCTACGTCACACCGCTCTAGGCCTACGTGCGTGGGCGGCCGCGGCTATTGATGAGCGAACGCCAAGTACTGGTGGACCGAGCGCACGGCCGAAGAGCCCTCGCCGACAGCAGCGGCGACGCGTTTGGTGGATCCGGCACGCACGTCGCCTACCGCGAACAAGCCTGGATGGCTGGTCTCGAACGGGAGCGGCGAGCGGCCCAGCACGTCCCACGTCTCCCCAAGTCCTGCGGGGACCACGGACAGGTCGGTGAGCACAAAGCCCTGGTTGTCCAGTGCGGCGCAACCTGACAACCACTGTGAAGCAGGCTCGGCGCCTATGAAAGAGAACAAGCCCGCGCACTTGACCTCGCTCTGGCCATCTGGGCCTGCGAGGTGCACCGATGCGAGGTGACCGTCGCCGTCCAGAGCCACCACTCGCGTTTCGGTCCGCACCTCGATCTTTGGGTCGGCCTCTATCCGGTCCAGCAGGTAGCGCGACATGCTTTGGCCAAGGTCGCGCGCTCTGATCACGACCGTCACCGAGCAGCCGTTCTGAGCCATGAAGATCGCGGCCTGGCCGGCCGAGTTGCCGCCGCCGACGACTATTACATGGTCGTCGGTGCACATCCGGGCTTCCATCTCGGTGGCGGCATAAAACACGCCCCTACCCTCGAAATCCTCGAGGCGCTCGGCATCCAGCCGCCGGTATGCCGCACCCGTGGCGGCAATGACCGCCCGGCCGGCGACATCAGTGCCGTCGCTCAAGTGGACTACCAGGTGGCCAGCTTGGCTACGCAGGGAGACCGCGGCACAGGGCACGGTCAGAAAGGCCCCGAATTTCTCAGCCTGGACCACCGCCCGCTGGGTCAGTTCCATGCCCGAAATGCCCATCGGGAAGCCGAGGTAGTTCTCTATGCGCGAGCTGGTCCCTGCCTGCCCACCGGGCGCCGTGCTGTCGAGCCCAAGAGTGCGCAGCCCTTCGGAGGCCCCGTACACGGCGGCGGCCAAGCCAGCGGGCCCACCGCCCACCACGACTAGGTCGAAACACCGTCCCGGCAAGCTCTCGACCGTCAGCCCGAGGTAAGACGAGAGCTCCCCCGGAGACGGACGGCGCAGCACCTCCCCGGTGACTATGACGACGGGGAGGTCCTTTGGCCCGATCCCGAAATGGCGCAGCACATCCTCGACCTGGGGGTCAGCGTCGGGGTCCAGCCATTGGTGCGGGATGAGGGACCGCACCAAGAACTCCCGCAGCCGGAGCGAGCCAGGAGAGTAGCGGGAGCCGATCACGCGGATCGAGCTCGTCGCGCTGCTGCTCAGGAGACGAGCGCGCCGCGCGATGAAGGCGGTGAGGATGGTATCGCCGAGGCGGGAGTTGGTCGCCATCAGCGCGTGCAAACGCTCCCGTGGCACCACGACGACCTCGCCAGCCTTCGTGACCCGGGCCGATACCAATACCCGCAGCCCACTCAGCATGTTGAGCTCACCCAAGAACCGGCCCGGGCCTCGGCGGACCAGTACCTGCTCGGTGCAATCGACAGTGGTCAATACCTCGACCTCGGCGTCGACGAGCACAAAGAAGTCGTAGGTTACGTCGCCCGCCCGGTAGAGGTACTCACCCTCAGCGACGTGGCGGCGCTCACCCAACTCGGCAACAAGGGCAATCGCGGCCTCGTCGAGCACCGGGTCATCGGTCCCGGCATAGTCGGCCATACCAGCGACGCTAGCCGCATGGGAGCCCGGCGCAGAAGGCCTAAATGGCTCCGGGCCCCCGCTGTCCTGAACCCGAACAGGATCTCGGTTGATAGCCTCCGCAGGAGAGCAAGGAGACGGCCAATGGAGATAGCTGTGATCGGGACCGGCTTCATCGGCGGCATACTCGGCCGGGCACTGGCGCAAGCTGGGCGCACGGTGACATTCGGCTCCCGCCACCCTGGAGACGATGACGTGGCCAGAGGCACCAAGGCCTCCGTGGTAGCGGTCGGCCAGGCGCTGGAGGGTGCAGATGTGGTCGTGCTCGCCCTCCCCGGGAGCGCCGTGGCCGAGCTGGCAGGTACCCATGGTGCTGCGCTCGACGGCAAGCTCGTGATCGACGCCACCAACAAGATGGGCGAACCCGTGGCCAACAGTCGAGCCCAGCTGCCGGCCGGTGTGCGCTATGCCCGGGCGTTCAACACGCTGGGCGGCGAGAACATGGCCGAGCCCGCTTTCGCCGATGGTCTCGCTGACATGTTCTTTTCGGCGCCTGCCGCTGACCGGGCCACCGTGGAAGGGGTCATCGAAGGTGTCGGCCTGCGCCCCGTCTATGTCGGGGCCGACCAAGAGGAGCTGGTCGACAGCCTGTTCCGCCTGTGGGTCGCGCTGGCCTTCGGGCAACAGCGAGGCCGCCGCCTGGCGTTGCGTTTGCTTCAGGGCTGAGGGCGTCGCATGTGCGCCGGGCATGGGTAAGGCAACCTCTGTATTCCTGCATTCTCGTGGGCGTGCCCGCTCGGAAAGGGCGGGCGTGGATTAGGGAGGACAAGTGACCGCAACCGAGCCGGCGGGTTCTCCCCCGGCGCCGGGGCTCGTGACGCGGCTCGGCCGCAGTGTCGCGGGCGGCCTGGGGGCGAAGCCGGACTGGGCGCGAGCCGACGGCGCCGCGCAACGACGGCGGCACAGCCACCAGGACAACAAGGACTGGCTCCGCGACGTGATCCTCGGCGGCCAGGACGGGTTGGTCAACGTCCTCGGCATCATCCTGGGCGTGATCGCGGGCGGGGGTGACCGCACAGTGCTGCTCTCGGCCGGCTTCGCCGCGGCAATCACCGAATCGATCTCGATGGGTGCGGTCGGCTACACATCGACAGTAGAGGACCGCGACTATTACGCCGCCCAGCGCGCCGTCGAGGAGGCCGCCGTGGTGGACGATCCCGAACTCGAATGCCAAGAGATATCCGAGCTCTACCGGGCTAAAGGGTTCAGTGGCCAGCTGCTCGACCAGGTGGTAGCGACGATCACCGCCAACCGGGACAAGTGGGTCGAGTCGATCCTCCACGAGGAGCGCAACCTACGGCCGGTGGGCGGCCAGGACATCTTGCGGAGCTCGGTGGTGATCACCGTTGCCACCTTCATCGGGCACCTGATCCCCCTCTTTCCCTTCCTGTTCTTAGACCGCCATGTTTCGATAGTGCTGGCGATCGTGCTCAGCGCCGTGGTGCTGTTCGGCGTGGGCGCCTACTCGGCCATCACCCGGGTCGGGATTTGGTGGAAGACGGGGTTGAAGTTGATCGCCATCGGCCTGGGGGCGGCGGCGCTCGGCTTCGGCATCGGCCAATTGTTCAGCGCGGGAGGCAGTGTGTGACATCCTGGGCTTGTCCGTAGCCCCGTAAGCCCACGCCACGGCGAAAAGCTGAGGGCCGGGACCGTCCAAGAGTGGCCTGAAACCTCCAAGAGTGGCACCGGAACCGTCCAAGAGTGGCCTGAAACCTCCAAGAGTGGCACCGGTCGGGTGGCTCGTGTACACGTTCTCCCTGGTGGCGTCGGTCCTTGGGCATCGCGGCCGGCCACTCTTGTCAGTTTCGCCCCACTCTTGTCAGTTTCGCCGCACTCTTGTCGGTTCCTCTGGCGCTGCTACCGAACCGGGCATGTTTTGGCTACCGCGGCAGCCTTTCCACGAGGTGGACGTGCACGGCGTCGCCGGCCTTCTTCCCAATTGCTCGGCGCAATCCCTCTCTCATCGGCAGCTTGTGCCGGCCGTCCCCGAGCGCCATGAACGAGCTCCGGAACTCAACTCCGTCCACCAGGCCTCGAACTTTGACAAGCCCGCGGGTCCCGAAGAACTCGGCTGACCCTCCCATCACCACGTAGGTATGACCGCCCTTGGCTGGGCTCGTTCCCAGCACGGCCGTGAACCGACGGTCAAGGGGCACCGGTCCGGCGCCGCCAGTTATTGCTGTCATGTCGGTTAGACGTAAGAGGTGCCAGCGGTCTCATCGGCGTGCGCCGGGCGGACGCCCGGGGGCGGTCCCTGGACCCGCACAATGGCCGCCGCCTCGGTGCTGTACCAGGCGTGAGCCGCGGCCAGGAAGCGGTAAGTCCACTCCTCGGCCAGCCCGCGAGCTTCACAGAAGACAATGGGCACGTTCGGCCAGCGGACCTGCAGTTCCGCCAACCCGTCGGCAACAAGAGCCGGGCGCAGTCGGTCCTGCTTGTAAACCTGGGAGTACCGGTCTTCAACGACGACGGCGGCGCGGGGCAGGGCGGCAAGTTCTCCAAGGGCGAAGCGGAGCCGCCCCGAGCTCAGGCTGGAGATCAGATCGTCGAGCGACTTGCGTTCGACGGCGGCCGCGAGCACGCCGTCGACGACGACGCCATAGTCGCCACAGGGGAGCCCCCGGCTAACGGTGCGCACCTGCTGGCCCGCGAAACGGTAGGCGTACCGCTCGTGCGCGTCCACGACGATCTCGAGTTCCACGATCCCGGACGCCCGGGCCGTGGGGAGCGAAACGGCCGGGCGCGCCTGCTTGCGGGTGCGCGGCGACTGCCAGAACACGGCATCGCGTCCGCGTGCCGTCGTGAACACCAGTTGGCTGCGGTTCTCCCGGGCACGGGCAGCCACGATGTCCACGGCGGCGCCGCGACGCACACAGGAACGGAGCAAAACGCGCTCGACGATCTGCGGCTCGACGGGCCACTCGTCGGGCGGCACCGGGAAGCAGTACAGAGCCTTGGCGCGAGGCCAGGTCCCGGCGGTGCGGAGCACGATGCCCGGACCAAGGGGCACGCGCACCAAGTAGCCAAGACTAGAACCAGGGTCAGGGTTTTTGGCGATCAGGAGTTCGGGCACAGCCATGCCGCGAACCTTTTGCCGGCGCGATCACCGCGCCGCGCTCTGCTCGCCACGAGGCCAAGGCTACCAACCCGGGCGCCTCGGCGGGCATATGGACGGGCGTCCACATGGACGAGGCCGCACTGCCCTGGGCGAGGCCGCACTGCGCTGGGCGAGCCCGCACCGCACGCACTGCACTGGGCGAGCCCGCACTGCACCGGGCGAGGCCGCACTGCACCGGGCGAGCCCGCACTGCACGCACCGCACCGGGCGAGACGCGTCGGGGTGCTGGTCACCACGTGTCCGAGCCGGAGTGCCGGGCTGCTGGCTCGCCCCAAGCCTGCCCGAGTCGGGTGACAAGTGCCCGAGGTATGCTCGCTCGGTGTTTTCGGCCCCGGGACAGGCTCGCAACGCCGCGCGGCGGGGCTTTTCCTTACTGCGACGCTGGATGACCGGGCCGCCATGGGTCGTGCTCGACACGACGTTCCGGGCACTGCTGCAGCGGCCGCCCGATGCTCATGCGTGCCAGACCTACCTCGAGCCCCTGAAGACGGGTGCCATGTCGGTCGAGCAGCTCGGGCGGCGGATAATCGAGTCCGACGAGTTCAAGGTCAAGTCGGCGAGTACGGACATGTGGTTATCGCTCCACCGCAGCCGTTGCGATTTTGTCCGCGGGTTGCCGCCAGCGCGCCGCATTCTCGACCTGGGGGGCTCGCATTTGGGCCACGACTTTGGCGCCTTGGTGATGATGGGCTACCCGTACCCCTTCGACGAGCTCGTCATCGTGGACCTGCCCCCCGAGCAGCGCCACGATATCTACCGGTCGGGCGGTGTCCACCCGGCGGTCGACTGCGGGCGGGGCACCGTGCGTTACGAGTACCACTCCATGCTCGACCTGTCCGCCTATCACGCCAGCAACTTCGACCTGGTCTATTGCGGCGAGGCGATCGAGCACGTCAAATTCGATGAAGCCGACACCGTTCTGGCCGAAGTGCAGCGTGTGCTCCGGCCCGGCGGCTGGTTCGCGCTGGACACGCCCAATGCTCGTTTGACCCGCCTTTGGTCGGAGGATTTCATCGACGGCGACCACAAGTACGAGTACCAGGTCGGGGAAATGCGCGCCAAGCTCGATGCCGCCGGGTTCCGGGTGGTCGAGACCAAGGGCCTCAACCTGGGCGTCGAGTTGCTGCGGCGCGACTCCAGCCGCTACCCGGTGTTCCGCAGCGAGCCCCGGAACGACAGCCGGCCGAGGCGGAAGGCTGAGCCGCCAGCAACAATGCCGCCAGCTACAATGCCGCCAGCAGCAATGCCGCCAGCCATGTCGGAGCCCGTGGGCGAAGCTGGCGCGGGCGGCGCGCGCGCGGAAGGCGATGTGCTCCGGGATTTCAGCTCTGAGATCGCCAAGAATGCCGGCCTCTTCGCTGACGTGGAGTCCTGCTTTCTCATGGCGTTTCTCTGCCAGAGCCCCGGATAAACGCCACGACGGCGCCACGCCCGAACCGCCGCCCGCGTGTGGCCAATGTGGTATGAGGCAGGCGTGGCATGATGGAGGCGCGCACTCGTGGAGGTCAAAATGATCAGTACCCATAGCGTGTGGGCCAAGCCGGCTACGTCGGCACGCAAACCGTTGGCGGGGAGAAAGACCCTGACCTACTTGGCAGCATTGGTCGCCCTCGTCGCGCTCACCGTCTTGCCGGTCACTTCAACGGCCGCAGCAGGCCCCGCGCCGCTGCTCGGCTACGGTCAGGTCGGGACGCGCCAGGCAGTACCCTGGAGCGAGGTGGGTGCCGGGTGGATCCTGGCCCAATGGCAAGCGGTCCCGCCTAAACAGGCGGGGACAGCACAGGCCGGGGCCGTGCCCAGCTCGGCGACCCCCATGCTGTACCTGATCGACCCGGCCGGCGGCCGTTACGACATCGGGCCGGTGGACGTAGCCGGTTCACTTTCGGACTGGTCGGGCGATGGCGAGCACGCCCTGCTCGTAGACAGCCAGCCGGGCAAACCTTACGTTGTCACCGATCTCGACCTGGCTACAGGTTTGAAGGTTGGCCAGTTCCAGCTCAGCGCGTCCTTGGCCGATGTATTCGCCGGTTTCACGCGCCCGGCGGGCACGGCCATCTTGCTGGAAAAGGAATACGTCGGCCTCCAGGCCGAGCAACTGGAGCGGGTTTCGCCCACCGGGAGCGCACAACTGACCTATCCCTCCAACTTCGCCGGCGCCGGCAGCCTCGTCGGCGGGTTCTTGGAAACGCCAAACGGGCTACAGCTGGTGCTCGGAGCGCAGCGGGGGCTCGTACTCGTTGACAACGACGGCCAGGCGGCCACGCAACTGTCCGTGCCCGGCGCCCCGGGCTGCCAGCCGACGAGTTGGTGGGCGCCGGGTATCGTCCTGGCTAATTGCCTGGGAGACTGGCTCGTGCCCATTTCCGGTGCTCGGCCGACCCTGCTCGCCAAGCAAGGCTCTGGCCCCGCATGGAAGATCGGAGCCACGACCTACATCACCGAGTGTGCCTGCGGTTCCTGCTGGATAGCCAAGCTGGAGCCGAACGGCACCGCCGAGCAAGTGAACATCCCGCGGGTGAACAATTACTTGAGCGTTTACGGCATAGGCGCCTATGGCGGCCGCTTGGCATTGATGGCGAGCCTCGGTTGCGACGGGGGGAAACCCGGTCCGGGAGGGCGAGGACCTTCGCTCATGTGGTACGACCCTGTCGACAACACCGTTAGCGTCGTCCTCGGCCCTCCGGTGAACGGGGGCATGGTCGACAGCGCTTACCTCTACGGCGCCGACCAAGTAGGGCTATAAGGCTTTCGGCCATTGCTGGACGCGAGCTGGGGCCGTCAGGCAGACTGGCCGCGTGGCTGACAGCACAGAGCTCACCCTGATGGCGGTCCATGCTCATCCCGACGACGAGTCGATCGGGACCGGGGGGACGTTGGCCCGTTATTCGGCAGAGGGTGTGCAGACGGTCCTCGTCACCTGCACCAACGGCGAGCAGGGCGACGGTGACGGAGGGGCCAAGCCAGGCGAGCAGGGTCACTCGCCAGAGGCTGTGGCTGCCCGGCGCTTGGCTGAACTGCACGATTCGGTGCGGTTCTTGGGGGTGACGCACCTCGAACTGTTGGGTTACCGGGACTCAGGCATGGACGGCTGGTCCGCCAACCACGACCCGGGAGTGTTCTGCAATGTTGCGGTGGGAGAAGCGGCCGCGCGGCTCGCCGACCTCATACGGAAATACCGGCCGCAGGTCGTGGTGACATACGACGACAACGGCGGCTACGGGCACCCCGACCATATCCAGGCCCACCGGATAACTCTCGAGGCGGCCGCTTTGACGGCCATCCCGGCCAAGCTCTATTACGGTGCCGTACCGCGGTCGGCCTTCCGGCGGCTGCGCGAACTTATGGTCGGTGCGGGCCTCGATGCCGATTTTCCCGAACTGCCCGAAGACTTCGGCACTCCCGACGAGCTGGTAACGACCTCTATCGATGTTTCGGCGTACAAAACGGCCAAACTCCAGTCTCTCGCCGCCCATGCCAGCCAGATCGAGAACCTTTTCCTACTGCGCCTACCCGAGCCGCTCCAGGACATGGTGCTGTCGCGAGAAATGTTCACGTTGCGCTCGGCGCCAGCCGGGCTGCACGACGAGGACGACCTATTTGCGGGCTTGCGCGCGGGCTTGCACTCGGACTTGCGCTAACGCAAGGACGCGCCCGAGATAGCTCGCTCACGTGGGCAAATCTTCCATCTTGTGATCAACCCGCAGCAAGCTGGGTATGACAAACACACACACACACACGGTGGCCGCGGCACCCGGGACGACCCGTGCTCGGTGGGCCGCGGGAGCGCACGAGCAGGAAGGAGGCAGTCCATGAAACGCAAGCGCAGTTTGCTAGCTCGCTGGTGGCGAATGCAAAAGGTGTGTGCGGTGGCCGGTTGTGGCGCGGCGGTAGGCGCGGGGGTCGAGTACCTGATGGACCCAGACCGGGGGCATTCACGCCGGGCCCGCGCGCGCGACATGGCGCTGCGCCGGGCCCGGGTAACGCTGCGTAGAGGTAGCCGTAGTGCAGCCCGTGCGGCCCACCGCCAGATCGACCACGTCGAGGGCGAGCTACGTTCCCGCGTTGTCCGTTCGGGCCGTCGCGAAGAGACGGTCGACGACATCACGCTGGCGCAGAAGGTGCGCAGCGAGGCTCTCGGCCATCTTGAACGACCCCTGCGTCACGTCCTGCTGGATGTCGCCGATGGCGTCGTTACTCTCCGGGGTGAGGTGGCTTCGCCTGAGGACAAGACGAAGATCGACCGGGCAGTGCGCGCTGTGGCCGGCGTGCGCACGGTCGAAGACCTGTTGCACCTTGCCGGTGAGGACGCGCCCAACAAGGCCGCCGCCCTCCATGTGGACCGGGCCACGGCCGCAACGGCGCGCTCCAGCTAGCAAAACGCACGCCACCACGTAGCAACGGTGCCAGGCGCCGCTCCCCCTACGCTCCTGTGGCGCTCGGTCCTCAATGCGCCGCCGCCAGGGGGCTAAATGTTCGCCAGCACCGGCTCGCCGGCTGCAGCCGCCTTGGCAGCTGACCGCGAGGGTGGCCGGCTGGGCCACCAGATATGGTCACCAAACTCGAGGTTGAGCGCAGTCACAAGGACCGAACGCACCACCAGGGTGTCGAGCAGCACGCCGAACGCGACGGCAAAGCCGATCTCGGCGAAGGCTGTCACCGGCAAGGTGCCGAGCACGGCGAAGGTACCGGCCAGCACCAACCCGGCGGAGGTGATGACCCCACCAGTAGCGGCCAGGCCCGCCAGGGCGCCTGGACGGGTACCGTACCGGGCTGTCTCTTCGCGCACCCGTGTCATGAGGAAGATGTTGTAGTCAATTCCGAGCGCCACCAAGAAAACGAAGACGAAGAGCGGGAAGGCGCTGTCGGCCGCAGGGATCCCGAACACGTGGTCGAACACCTCAGCACTAACGCCCAGGGCCGAGCAGAACGACAACCCGACCGTGGCGACCAGCAGGAGAGGTGCGAGCAGCGCCCGGAGCAGCAACGCCAAAATTACCAGCACGACCAGCAGCACGACCGGCACGATCACTTCCCGGTCGTGCTGAGCGGCGTCCTGAACGTCGAGGTTGACTGCCGTGGTACCCCCCACCAGGGCGTCAGCTCCCCGGATGCGATGCAGTACGTCGCGGGCATGGACCACGGTCGCGTAGGCGGCTGGGCTATCGGGCGCAGAAGCCAGTACGCCCTGGATGAATGCCCGGCCGTCCTTGACTGCGGTCGGGGCAACGGCGGCGATCCCCGGGATGGCCGCCAGGGCGGCAGCGACTTCGCCCGCCTTGGCCGCCCTGGCGATCACGACAACAGGGTTGCCGGCGCCCGCCGGGAAGTGCTTGGCCAGTACTTCTTCTCCGACAACAGATTGCACGGATGTGGTGAAGGACTGCTTCTCGCTCAACCCACTGGCATGTAGGTCGCTGATGCCGGCCATCAATACCGCCAATGCGAGCACAGTACCCACCCAGACCCAGCGGGGCCGACGGCTGACCCGCCGGCCGATGCGCGCCCACACACCGGATGCGGTGGGCTCGGTTGAACCGAGAGCGGGCCGGGCCGGCCAGAAGATCCAGCGGCCGGCGATGACCAAGAGTGCGGGCAGCAGTGTGAGCATGGCTCCGAGGGCTACGACCACCCCGATGGCGGCCACGGGCCCAAGCCCGCGCGTCGAGTTGGTCTCAGCGACGAGCAGGCATAGCAAACCGGCGACGACGGTGCTGGCACTTGCGATTATGGCCGGCCCAGCCCGGCGGAGAGCGATGGCCATGGCCTCGTGGCGGTCGGCGTGCCGGCGTAGCTCTTCGCGGTAGCGGGCGACCAGGAGCAAGGCGTAGTCAGTGCCCGCGCCGAACACGAGCACCGTGAGGATGCCTGCGCTTTCCGCATTCACGACCAGGCCGTGCTTGGCCAGCAGGTATATCAACGCCTCCGCCGTAGTGAGGGCGATGCCGGCGGACATGACGGGCAAGAGCCAAAGGACTGGGCTCCGGTAGGTCAGGAGCAGTATGAAGATGACCACGCCGGCGGCGGCATACAGGAGCGTGCCGTCAATGCCCTTGAAGGCGTTGGCCGAGTCGGCGGCGTTCCCGGCGGGACCGGTGACGTAGACCGACAACCCGGCTCGTCCACTGGCGACCTGCTTGATGTGAGAGACGGCCTTGGCGGCCGCGTTCCACCCATTGGGGCCGAGGTTGAGGGGGACCACCAGCTCACCCGCTTGACCGTCCCGCGACCATAGCGGCCCCTGGACGGGCGCCCCGAGGGGCTCAGAACGGGCATACGTGCGGGCGTCAGCGGTGATGGCGGCCCGGTCGGCAGCATCCAGTGCGGGCGAACGCGTGAACACGACCACTGCGACGAAGGTATTGGGCGATTCGAAGACGGCCTCCTCGTTGAGCACCTTTGTCGACTCTGCCGCCCCCGGTAGCCAGGCCGAAGCATTGTTTTGCTCAACCCCCGTCAGCTTTCCGGCCAAGGGCGCGGCCGCGGCGACGAGGACCACCCAGAATGCCAGCACCACGAACTTGCCGCGGCGTCCGACGAGGGCAGGTATCAAGCGCTGGATGAGCGTGGCCATGCGCCCAGCATGCTCGACCCCCGACCCGTGGTCCAATGCCTTTACGAGATCGGCCCCATCTCCAGGCGTGGTCGTGGGTCACATGGAAGTGCTCGGGCGAGTGGACAATTGCCCGATGAGCGTGCTGCTGCCAGTCCTTCACCTTGTTGCCGGCCATAGGTGCCGTCTTTTCTACGCTTCTCCGCCTGCCGTTCCTCGCTACCGGTTGCCTTGGCTGAGAAAACCTGACTGGCGACCGGCTCAGGCTTGGCCGAAGCGGGCCATCTCCTCGCGGAAGGGGCCGAGGCCCATCGGCCCTATGGCCAATGCGTAGCTGTGCCAGGACTTCAGGTCAAACGCGCTCCCCAAACGGCGGCGAGCGTCCTCCCGGCACGCCAGCCAGGTGCGCTCGCCGACCTTGTACGAGATCGCCTGGGCGGGAAGCCCCAGGTACCGGTCCACCTCCGAGGTGGCCGTGTCGCCTGGCAACAGGGCTACTCCCTCGAGCAGGGCGAGGGCCATGCCGGCGTCCCATACTCGTCCGGCAGCACCGGCAAGCGGCCCCAGCGCCCCGATATCGCCGGGCGCGCGCAAACCGAGGTGCATCCCGATGTCGACCACCACCCGCGCCGCCCTGAGCGCCTGGCTCGCCAAGTAACCCAGCTCATCGCCAAGGTCCGAGTACGCCCCTAGCTCGTCCATCAACCTCTCGGCGTAGAGTGCCCAGCCCTCCCCGTAGCTCGATACGAAGCCCTCGAGGCGCTGGAAGCGGCTCTGGCGCTCTCGCTCCAAGATGGAAGTAGCAATCTGCAGGTGGTGCCCCGGCACAGATTCGTGGTACCAGGTAGAGACATCGCGCCAGAGCGGGAAGCGGTCATGGCCAAGAGTCGGGTACCACGTCGTGCCTGGGCGGCTCAGGTCCTCGCTCGGGGGGATGTAATAGGGAGAGGCTTGCGAGCCCTCCGGGGCCAACCGCGCTTCACAGGTGACGATGCGCGGGTCGATCTCGAAATGCCTACCGGCGAGCATGCCAATGGCACCTTCGGTGAGCCCGACCAGGCGCGACAGCAGCGCCTCGGTCCCGTGCAGGGCGCGGCTTTCGTCGGCGTCGAGGAGCGAGGCGGCTTCTACAAGGGACTGCGTACCGGGCGCCACCTTGCGGGCCACCTCGTGCATGCGCGCGGCGATCTGCTTGAGATCCTCCCAACCCCACTCATATGTCGCCGTCAGGTCGATATCCGCCCCGAGGAACGTGCGCGACCAAAGCATGTACCGGTCGCGCCCGACGGCATCGGCCTCCAGCGTGCCGGGCACGTAGCGAGCTCGCAACCACTCGGCCAGCTCACCACAGGCGCGGTCAGCGTCATCGCCCGCCGCCCGGAGACCGGAGCTTTCGGGGCAGACGCCGCAAGCGGCGCCGAGCCGGTCGCCGACTTCGGCAAATGCACCCTCGGCGTACGTCTCGAGCTGGGCCGCCACTCCAAGGGCCTGGCGCCGGGCGGAGACAAAGTTGCGAGCCAAGTCCTGCTCGAGGGTCGTCTGCCAGCTGCGGAGAGCTTGTCTCACCGCGGCGAGCCGCGCCCGGATCTGCTCGGCGTGCTCCGGCGTGGTTGCCGGCTGGAGCTCGAAAACCTGGCGGATATCGGAGGGCGGGGACAAAAGTACCGAGAACGTGCGCCGGATCTCGCCGGACTCGCACAACGCCAGCACGCACTCGAGCCGCTCGGCCATCAGGGCGCGCCCAATGCGGTCGACATCGGCGGCAGCTATGACCTCGTTCAGCTCGGCCAGGGTGCCCCGAGCCAGATCTTCTTCGGCCTCGTAACGCGCCGGCGAGAAGTCGCCCAGCTGGTCGTTGTAGGCGTCGATGCCCCAGTTCGTAGCAGACAACGGGTTGATGGCCGCCGCTTTTTCGATGTAGGCGTCGGCGATGGCGAACATTGCGGGACCGGGCATTCAGGTAAGGCTAATACCCTCCCCACCCGCCGCGAATGGCGTCGCCCCACCCGCGCTCACCACCCACGCCGACTGCTTGCCATGGACCTGCCAGCGCCGCCAGTCAGCGCCGTCACTGAGCACAGCGGTCTCCTCGTCGATCCCGAGCAATGTCACCCCCTCCGGCAGTGCCTCGGCGATGCCCTCGGCAGCGGACGGCGCCCAGCCCCTCATGCGGTCGAAGTGGGGCAGCACGCACAGCCCCGGCACGACACCCAAGCCGGTAAGCAGGCGCCGGCCCGGGCGGCGCACGTCGGCCAGCCACTGCGCGAGGGCCATCGCCCCAGCGCTGCAACCAGCGAGGGCAGCGCCGCCTTGCCACTCTTCGACTATGGCAGCCCACACTCTGGTGCCCCTCAGCGTCGCGGTGACAAAAGCCGGGCTGCCGCCCGAGAGGTATATGAGCCCAGCACCGCGCACGCGGGCGGCGTTGCCCTCGTCTTCGGCCGAAGCTCGGTCGACCGCCATCACGGCGACCGGCTCGACCCCGAGACGCTCGGCCTGCTCGGCGCCGAGCGAGACCCACCGCGATAGCGAAGCCGCGCCCTCTTGGCCGGCGGCGGTGGGCAATTGGACATAACGCGGCGGCCGTCCATCCAGCAGGAGGCGCTCGAACTCCGCCATTACCGGTAGGTACTCTCCGCTTCCGACGAGGGCGACTGGGCCGGGCATGGAACCACGACACTACCGGTGCTCGGCGTCCACTCGAGCCGGGCGCCGTAGGCCGCCGATCGGCAGTGGGGCGCGCCCGCAGGCGACATGAAGGACTAGCGGAACGGCGGCAGGCGCTGTACCGCTTGCAGTACCGGGCGGAACAGGTCCCCCTTTTGGGCCAAACGCTCGATGACGTTGTGGATGTTGAACGCGTCGGGCCGCAGGTCGGGGTCGTCCAGCTCGTCCCACTCGACAGGGGCCGACACGGGGGCACCGGGGGCCGCGCGAGGGCTGTAAGGCGCCACGAGCGTCTTGTTGTGAGCATTCTGGGTGTAGTCGAGGCGCGCCAGGCCGCTGCGCTCACCGACCTGCCACTTCCAGCTCACCAGCTGGGGCACGACCGCACCGATGGTGCGCGAAAGCTGTTCTGTCCACGCCCTTGTTTCGCTGAAGGACGGCCCCGGGGCGATCGGGATCCAAACCTGTACCCCGCGACGACCCGTCAGTTTGGGACGGCCTTCGACGCCCAAGTGCTCGAGGGCGGCGCGGTGCAAGCGGGCCAGCACGAGCAGTTCAGCCCAGCTGGTGTTGTCACCGGGATCGACGTCCACAAGGGCATATGTCGGCAGGTTGGGCTGTTCGGTGCGCGAGGTCCAGGCGTGCCATTCGAGCGCACCGAAATTGGCCGCCCACAGCAGGGCTGCCGGTTCATCGACGACGAGATAGGTGCGGCTGTCGCCGGGGGCGGCATCCGGGTTGTCCCAACGGGGCACCCAATCAGGGGCGTGCGTCGGCAGTTCTTTGTGCCAAAAGCCAGGCGAGCCGGCGCCGTCCGGGTACCGGTGCATATTGAGGGCGCGGCCTGCCAGGTAGGGCAGGAGCACAGGCGCGATCTGGGCGGAGTAGCGCAGGAAATCGCGCTTGGTGACGGCAGCGCCGTCCGGCCCTGGGGGAAAAAGGACCTTGTTGAGGTTGGTCACCTTGAGCTCGCGCCCGAATATCGCCCATATCCCCTCGTGCCCGAGGAGGTCGAGCGCGCCCAGCTCGTCCGCGGTGGCAGGAGCAGCCGCCACCTTGGCGGCTGCCGCCGGCGGCAAGGGGACGGACGCCTTATCGGGTGGCAAGTCTGAGTGCCATACCCGGTGCGGCTCCGCCCTCACCTCGTCGTTGGTACGCCCGCTCAGCACCGAGCGCGGATGGTCCTCTGGGTCCCAGCCGTCGACGGCGTACTCATCGTGTTTGTGCAGGAGCAGCCACTGTTCCTTCCCCGAGGGGTCGGGGCGGGTGCGGACCAAGACGAAACGGCCCCGCAACTTCTGGCCCTGCAGGTCGAGGTGAAGCTCGCCCGAACGCACCGCTGTCCCCGGGTCGGGCGGCTCGCCCGCCTCATCGGCCTCCCACGTGCCGAGGTCCCACACGATCACGTCACCGCCGCCGTACTCGCCCGCGGGGATGACGCCTTCGAAGTCGAAGTACTCGAGCGGGTGGTCCTCCACATGGAAGGCCGCTCGCCTCACCGACGGGTCCAGCGTCGGCCCTTTGGGCACGGCCCAACTAGCGAGCACGCCGTCGATCTCGAGGCGGAAGTCGTAATGCAGCCGGCGCGCACGGTGTCGCTGCACAACGAAACGCCGAGGGGCGCCATCGTGGCCGGGAACGGGGCGCGCCGCGCCCTCCGGCTCGCTGGTCTTGGAAAAGTCACGCTTTTCTCGGTACAGAGCGAGGGGGCCCTCGCTTGTCCGGCGGCGGCGCGCGGTGGGCACCACCTCAGTCAACGGCGCCCGACGGCACAAGCGGCGAGCGAATTGGACCGGGCCGGCTCTGCGACCTGCGCCCAGGCGCCCCGACGCCGGCTCGAGGTCGCGCCCGAGAGCTTGCGAGGCCTTGTGCGATAGAACATGTGTTCGGTACACTTTGGGGATGGAGTACCGGTACCGATGAGCCCGCGGCGGGCGGCTGGTTACAGCGCTGGCACCGGCGGTTGCCCGAGCGACGGGTTGCGCTGGCCCCTCGAGGACCGCGATGACGAGGGCGCCTTGTTCGGCGGCTACTGGACCGAGCGCCATATCGGGCAAGGAGCCTACGAGGGCCTCGAGTTCCTGCACGTCAACGCGAAGTCGATCATCAACACGGTGCCGGCCGCGTCGCGTATGCCCTTCCGCTACACCATCAACCCCTACCGGGGGTGCAGCCATGCCTGCACGTACTGCTTCGCCCGGCCCACCCACGAGTACCTGGGGCTCGGCATCGGGGAGGATTTCGAGCGCCGCATCGTCGTCAAGGTCAACGCCGTGGAGCGCGCTCGTGCCGAGCTGTTCTCGTCACGCTGGCAGGGCGACCTCATCGCGATGGGCACCAACACGGACCCCTACCAGCATGCGGAAGGCAAGTACCACCTGACCAAGGGCATAATCGGGGTACTGGCCGAGCGGCGCAACCCCTTTAGCATCCTGACCAAGTCAACCCTGGTGCTGCGCGACCTGGCGTTGCTGGCCGAGGCGGCACGTTTCACCCAAGTGCGGGTCAACCTCTCCGTGGGCACTATCGACCCAGATGTCTGGCGCCTGACCGAACCCGGTACGCCACCGCCGCTCAAGCGCCTCGACGCGGTCCGGAGGCTCAACGAAGCAGGCGTGCCCTGCGGCGTGCTGATCGCTCCGGTGCTGCCGGGGATCTCCGACTCGGACGAGCAAGTGGCGGCTGTCGCCGAGGCCTGCCGGCACGCCGGGGCCATTTCGGCCCACGTGCTGGCACTCCACCTGCGCCCCGGCGTGCGCGAGCACTACCTGTCGTGGTTGTCGGCGGCCCGTCCCGGTCTCGTGGGCCTGTACGCGGAGCGCTTCCGCCGGGGGGCTTACCAGTCCAGGCGGGAGCAGGAGCGCCTGGCAGGCCTCGTTGCGCCGAGCACCCGGACCGGCGGCGCGGCGGCCGCCATCATGGTGACCGCCAGCACTGCGGCCGGCGAGGGCAAGCTGGACCAGACAGAGAGCGTGGCGCGAATGGAGGGCTCGGCCCAGCAGCGGCGCGCCGGTGCCCCGGCCCAACTCGCATTGTTCGGGTGAGGGCGGCACTTTCCAGTCCGCTTCGCCCGCGTGGAGCACGAGTAGCGTAGCCACAAGCGGGCGCTTAAGCCCCGTAGAAAGGATGCGAGAAGGCGTGCCGGCCGAGTATGACTGGCTCGAAGAGGACGTCGAGGACCACGGGTTCATGGCCAGTGCCACCCGCCCTGGTCCGTACCACCGGCGCAACGAGGACGTTGCCCTCTTGTCAGCAACGGCGTCGGGCTGGCCGGTGCTGATCGTGTGCGACGGGGTGGGCAGCAACCCGCTCGCAGCCGAAGCGGCCCGAGACGCGGCCGACGCAGTGGCGGACCATTTGGCCGAGATCGGCCAGCCACGCCTTTCGGACCTTGCTGCGGCGGTGCTGTCGGGACATCGCGCCGCGAACGAGACCGGGGGCGAGCGCCAACCGGCCGGAGAGACGACGATCGCCCTCGCCGTCGTGTCACCGGGCGCCGTCCTGGTCGGCAACGTCGGCGATTCCCGCATCTACGCCGGTACCGGCGCGTGGATGCAACAAGTCAGCGTGGACCACGCGACCGGGCCTTACACCCTTACGCAGTGCCTCGGCGGCGGTGCGCCTGACCCCGTTCCCCATCTGCGAAAGGTCGAACTGCCCGACGGCGGGTTCGTCTTGGTTTGCTCAGACGGGCTTTCCAATTGCCTGTGGGGCGGCGAGCGCGAGCCCCGCTTGCGGGCGTCCAGTCCGGCCGAGATCTGCGCCGCGTTGATCCGGCGCGCCGACGAGCGTGGTGCGACCGACGATGCCACGCTGGCCGTTGGGACGGTACCGGCCCGTCCCTCTCCCCGCGTACCCTGAAGCCGGCCGACGGGGCCGGGCTGGGCCCCGGCCCAGTTGTGCGACCCGGCCAGTTATTACAGCCGGCCTTTGGGGCGCGGCCGGAATAGTTTGGGCTACAAGAAGTTGATCGGCCGCCACGGCCCGCCGAGCACGTCTGCGGGCTTCTCCATCTCGAGCACCTGCTCGAGGACCGTGGCGTAAATCTTGCGGAAATCCGTCGTGTATATCAGGTTCCCGTACGGGTCGAGGTGGGTGAAGCTCGGCATCGCACCGTAGAAGCCGCCCTTCACCGCCGGCCCGACGACGAACACCACGCTGGCCGAGCTGTGGTCGGTGCCCATACTGGCATTCGCCCTGGTGGTCCGACCGAACTCGCTATAGATCATAATCACGGG
>DATJST010000389.1:0-2552 GCA_035503975.1 Acidimicrobiales bacterium
ACGGGTGAGGTCGCCGAGGCCGAGGTCTTCGTGGCCGTCCTCGGCTGTTCGGGGATGCTCTACGTCGAGGCGACTAGGGACCAGGGGCTAAACAGCTGGCTCATGGCCCACGTGCACACCTTCGAGGCATATGGCGGCGTAACAGTGGCAATTACGCCCGACAACTTGAAATCAGGTGTAACCAAGGCCTGCTATTACGACCCGGAGCTGAACCGCTCGTATTCTGGCCTGGCCGACCATTACGGCACGGTCATATTGCCGACTAGGACCTACCGGCCTCGTGACAAAGGCGCCGTGGAGGCCGGTGTCTTGGTCGTCGAGCGATGGGTGCTGGCGCCTTTGCGCCACAGGCAGTTCTTCAGCCTGGCTGAGCTGAACAAAGCCATCCGCCAGAAGGTGGCCGAGCTGAACGAGCGGGCCTTCAGGGGAGAGCCGACCTCGCGCCGGGACCTGTTCGAAGAGCTGGAGCGCCCGGCGCTAAAGCCGTTGCCCGCTAAAGCTTACGAGCTGGCCGAGTGGAAAAAGGTCACCGTCAATATCGATTACCACGTCGAGTACAGCGACAGCTCCGGCCGTCATTATTATTCCGTCCCCTATACGCTCGTGCACCAAAAGCTCGAGCTGCGGGCGACGGCCAGCACCATCGAGGCCTACAGGGGCGGCCGCCGGGTGGCCAGCCACGCTCGCGAGCACGGGCGCCGGAGGTACACAACCGACCCGGCCCACATGCCCCCCAGCCACCGCGCCCACCTGGAGTGGACGCCGTCGCGCTTGGTCGAGTGGGCGAGGACGGTGAGCCCCCATGCCGCTGACCTGGCCGAGAAGATCCTTTCTTCCAAGCCACATCCCGAGCACTCTTACCGGGCTTGCCTGGGCCTCATGTCCCTGGCCAAGCGTTACGGCCACGAACGCCTGGGGGCGGCTTGCCAACGAGCACTTGCCTCTGGGGCCATTTCCTACACCTCGGTCAAGTCGATCCTGGCCCAGAACCTCGACCAGGTGGCGCTCCCGGCGGTCTCGGCGGCACCTGCGCCCACCGAGCACGAGAACCTGCGCGGTGCCGCCTACTACGCCACCGAAAAGGAGGCCTGAGGGCGATGTTCGCCAACCAGACGATAGAGAAATTGGAGGGGCTTGGCCTCCACGCCATGGCCGCCGGCCTCGCCGACCAACTGTCGGCACCGGGCACCTACGACGAGCTCGCCTTCGCCGACCGGTTAGGCCTACTGGTCGACAAGGAGGCAGACGCCCGCGACAGCCGCCGGCTCACCGCCCGCCTGAAAGCAGCCAAACTTCGCTACCCGGCGGCCGTCGAGGACATCGACTTCCGAGCCCCGAGGGGCCTCGACCGCTCGGTCATCTTGGGCTTGGCCCAGGGGGCGTGGGTGAGGGAGCACCACAACGTGCTCGTGACGGGGCCGACCGGTTGCGGGAAGAGCTTCTTGGCTTGTGCGCTCGCAAACTCGGCCATCCGCCAGGGCCATACGGCGCTTTACGTGCGCACGCCGAGGTTATTGGACGACCTGGCCCTCGGGCGGGCCGACGGCCGCTACGCCCGCACGCTCTCTCAGACCGGGCGCGTCGGCGTCCTCGTGCTCGACGACTTTTTGTTGACCCCCGCCCCGGTCGAGGCCTGCCGGGACCTGCTGGAGGTCGTGGAGGACCGCTCCGGGCTGCGCTCGACGGTCATCGCCAGCCAGCTACCGGTCGAAAAGTGGCACCCCTCGATGTCAGATCCCACGTTGGCCGACGCTGTCCTGGACCGCGTCTGCCAAGCGGCCCACCGGCTCCCGCTGAAGGGTGCCTCGATGCGCAAACGCCAGCCCGGGCCCGCCACCGAGGACGCCGACAATGCGTAACGCTTCGCGCCGGTCTGCCCGAACGCCCCTCGACGAGGAGCCCCGCCGCACCAGTTTCACCTGCGCCTGCTGCGGTCGGGAGGTCGTCACCGCCATCGAAGGGCTCTTCTGCAACCACCCAGTCGGTTCCGGGCGTCGCCTTTGTGATGCCGCATGCAGGCAGGCGGCCTGGCGCAGACGCAAAGCGGGCGCTCCCGAGGGCACACCGCTCCAGCGCCGGGGAGGCCGCTCCCGAGGGCTGGGCAAAGGCGGCGATCCGGCGGGCTGAGCAAACAAGGTCGTAACCTGTCAGGTGGCTCGGCCCATCGGCTGGGCCATTTGACAACTGAACACGACCATAAGCTCCCGCCCGTCCTCTGGCTTGTCCGTTTTCGGCCGGAACCGCGTCCGCTTTCAACCGGAACGGGTGTCCGAAATCACTGGAATGCGCACATGTGGCGGAGATCTGGACAATAGCGTCGGTTGGCTCGACGATCTTCGGGTCTTCGCGCTCTTCGAAGCGGACGTCGCCAGGGCCGTAGATGACAGCTCCTCGCATGGTGGGTTTCCTTTCAGTCGGGTCTCAGGGTTGACCGGGCCGGCGCTCAAGTCCAGTTGGGCTTCAAGGCCTCGGTGCGGTCGGTTGCCGGTGCCGGGGTGGGCGAAAGGGCCGAGACCTGCTGGCGCAGCTCGTCGGTCATTTCGACGTCCAGG
>DATJST010000390.1:0-3763 GCA_035503975.1 Acidimicrobiales bacterium
ACCACTTCATCAACTGGCAGCAGGACCCCTTCGGTAATCACGTGGCGCGCCTGGTGTTCCCTGAACCGGCCCGCCGGCTCACCATCGCGGTCGACCTGGTCGCCGACCTCACTGTCATCAACCCTTTCGACTTCTTCGTCGAGGAGACGGCCGAGCACTACCCGTTCGCTTATGACGGCACGCTGCAGAGTGACCTGGCGGCGTACCTTCCGGTTGACGACGCTGGCCCGCTCCTGGCCAGCTGGACCGACGATTGCATGAGCGCTTTGGCACCGCGGGGGCCCGACGGGCGGCGCATCGTCGACTTCCTCGTGGAGCTTAACCAGCGGGTGGCGCGCTCGGTGGCTTACACCGTTCGTATGGAACCGGGCGTGCAAACGCCGGACGAGACTCTTGAAAAGGGGATCGGGTCGTGCCGGGATAGCGCATGGCTGCTTGTGCAGGTCCTGCGCCGGCTCGGCTTGGCCGCTCGGTTCGTCTCGGGTTACCTTGTGCAGCTGCGCGCCGACGAAGCGCCTTTGGACGGGCCGGCCGGCCCCGGCGCCGATTTCACCGATCTGCACGCCTGGGCAGAAACGTACCTACCCGGGGCGGGTTGGATCGGTCTCGACCCCACCTCGGGCCTGCTGGCCGGGGAAGGCCACATCCCCCTTGTATGCACGCCGCAGCCGGCGACGGCGGCTCCGATCTCCGGGTCTACCGACCCGTGCGAGGTCACCTTCGAGTTCTCGAACAGAGTGCGCCGTCTTGGCGGTCCGCCCCGTGTCACGCTGCCCTACTCCGAGGAGCAATGGAGCGCCATCGACGCCCTCGGCCGCGAGATCGACAAAGCGTTCGTAGCTGGAGACGTACGCCTCACGCTCGGGGGAGAACCCACCTTCGTTGCGGCCGACGACATCGAGGGCGAGCAGTGGACCACGGCGGCGGACGGCGCTGACAAGCGGTCCCGGGCCGAGGCCCTGGCCAGGCGACTGCTCGAGCGTTTCGGGCCAGGCGGCCTCGTCCACCACGGGCAGGGCAAGTGGTACCCGGGTGAGCGCCTGCCCCGGTGGCAGATAGCCCTGCTCTGGCGGGCCGACGGCGAGCCGCTCTGGGATGAACCAGCCCGCCTCGCAGATCCCGTGCTTGCCGCGCGGCTGCAGACTGAGGCCGCTAACGGTCACGACGCGCTCGAAAGGGGCGCTGCCGCGCTGGCGAACACCATCGCCGAGTCTTTCGGCCTGCCCAAGGAGTGTTGCGTACCAGCCTATGAGGATCCGCTCCACCGTCTCCTGGCCGAGGCCCGCCTGCCTGGCGGGCCGCCGCCGGCCGCCGACGTCATCCCGACGGACAGGTCGCTCGGCTCGAGCGAAGGCCGCCTAGCCGAGCTCGCTGCGCTTGACGAGCAGGGCCGCGGGGGCCCGGCTGGCTGGGTGATCCCGCTGCACCCCATGAACGGCGACGAGACTGGGCCCGGAGCTGAGGAAGAGCCTGCTTGGGCGACGACCCGCTGGACGTTGCGGCGCGGCTACTTGGCCTTGGTCCCTGGCGACTCCCCGCTGGGGCTCCGCCTGCCACTCGACGCCCTCACGTGGCGGCCACCGCCGGAGGACGACCCTGATCTCTCGCCGTTCGACGACCTGGCCCCGCTGGCTGGTCGGAAGGCCCGCCGACGCCGAAAGGTCAAGGAGGTCAAACCCGAGGACGTGCCGCGGGGGGCGCTGTGCGTCGAGGCGAGGCAGGGCAGCCTGTTCGTTTTCCTGCCCCCCGTCAACCGTCTCGAGCAGTTCGTCGAACTAGTCAGGGTCGTAGAGGGCGCCGCTGTCAAGCTGGGGCGCCCCGTCGTCCTGGAAGGTTACCTCCCGCCCTTTGACCCCAGGCTGGTCAGGCTCCTCGTCACCCCCGACCCGGGCGTCCTGGAGGTCAATATCCAGCCCGCCTCGTCGTGGCCGGAGCTGGTCGACATCACAACCGGCGTCCACGCCGATGCCCGTGCCACCCGGCTCGGCACTGAGAAGTTCCATCTGGATGGCACTCACGCCGGCACTGGTGGTGGCAACCATTTGACCCTGGGCGGCCCGACACCAGCCGACAGCCCCCTCCTACGCCGGCCCGACCTCCTCCGCAGCATTATCACCTACTGGCAGCACCACCCTTCGCTTTCGTACCTCTTCTCCGGGCGGTTCATCGGCCCCACCAGCCAGGCCCCCCGTGTCGACGAGGCGCGCCACGAGAGCCTCTACGAGCTCGAGATCGCGTTCGCTGAGCTCGACCGCCAGACGGCAATGGCCAAGAAGGGCTATGTGCCGCCCTGGCTCGTCGACCGCCTGTTCCGGCACCTACTTGTCGATATAACTGGTAGCACCCACCGGGCGGAGCTGTGCATCGACAAGTTGTTCAGCCCTGACTCGGAGCGAGGCCGGCTAGGGCTCCTCGAGCTACGTGGCTTCGAGATGCCACCCCACCCCCGAATGGCGCTGGTGCAAGCCCTATTGGTGCGGGCCCTCGTTGCCCGCTTTTGGGCCGCCCCTTACGCCGGCCCGCTGGTGCGCTGGGGAACCGAACTCCACGACCGGTTCCTCCTTCCGTGGTACGTGGCCGCCGACATTACTGAGGTGGTCAACGATCTTGCCGGGCACGGTTTCAGTTTCGACGCCTCCTGGCTGGCGCCGTTCCTCGAGTTCCGCTTCCCGCGCATTGGCGCGGTCGACGTCGATGGCGTGACCCTCGAACTTCGCTCCGCCATCGAACCGTGGTCTGTCCTCGGCGAGGAGGTGAGCTCCACGGGCACCGCTCGTTATGTCGACTCATCTGTCGAGCGTCTCCAGGTAAGAGTCGAAGGGTTTACGGCCGACCGCCACCTCGTGACGTGCAACAGCGTCCCCGTCCCGCTTCACACCACGGGCACTCCCGGTGCCTTCGTCGCCGGCGTGCGCTACCGAGCGTGGAAGCCCCCGTCCGCCTTGCACCCCACAATTGGTGTGCACGCCCCCCTTGTCTTCGACCTGGTCGACCGGTGGAACGGGCGCTCGCTCGGAGGGTGCACGTACCACGTGAGCCACCCTGGCGGGCTGGCGTACGAGCGGTTCCCCGTCAACGCCAACGAGGCGGAGGCCCGACGCGCCAGTCGTTTTTCCACCGGCGGGCACACCCCGGGCCTGGTAGATGTCGACGCGCTCATTGGTGGCGGCTCGGCGCCCAGCGGCTTGGGGGCGCAAAGCCAGGAGTACCCTCGGACCTTGGACCTGAGGCGCGCCCCAGTCGATGGCAAGCACCCGCGGCCACCGGCCAAATGACGGCAAAACAACTTACCTAATGACGATCGCACCCCCGAGCGACCTCCTCGTTTCCTACCGTAAATTGCCGGGCATGTACGACGAGATGTTCACGACGGACGGGCGGATCCGCGAACACTGGGCGCACGCAGCGCACGTAATCGGGAACCTCGGCCTGGATGAACTGCTCCACCGCCGTTCCGAGGCGCGCCGCCTGCTCGACGACGACGGCGTCACCTACACCATCTTCGGCCCTGACAATGCGGGAATAAGGGCTCCAGCTGCGGCCTCCTGGGCCCTGGACCCCGTCCCGGTGCTGCTTGCGAGCAACGAATGGGCTGGCGTCGAGCGCGGGCTTATCCAGCGCGCCGAGCTGCTCAACTTGGTCCTCACGGATCTGTACGGTCCCCGTCAGCTACTGCGGCGGCGGGTGCTGCCGGCCGAGCTGGTCCTCGGCCACGCCGGCTTCCTCCGGCAATGCGACCAGATCCGACTGCCGGGCAACCAAC
>DATJST010000391.1:0-5030 GCA_035503975.1 Acidimicrobiales bacterium
AATGCCTGGAGGATCTCACTAGGGTCGGTCAGGACGAAGGTGCTCTTTGTTTTTTGGCTCACACCTCAAACTTTGAAGCACCTTCGTCACACTTTGGGTGACCCTCTAACTGACCGGCACCCCGCTGGAATCCGATGAGCCCCTAGAGGGGCCTTCATCGCGCGTCTATCGCGCGTTCATCGCGCGGAAGACCGAGCTTCGCGTGCCATGGGACCACTTTTCTGGCGGTTGCGAACTGGGAAAGAGCGCGTGCAACTGCTTGGTCTCGGTCGGCTGTGGCGTGCTGGTAGCGCAGTGCCGCCGAGTCGGCATGGCCCATGCGGGCCATCAGCTCCTTGGTTGAAGCGCCGGTGGCCGCCGCCCAGGTGTTGCCCGCGTGCCTCAGGTCGTGGAGCTGGGCTTCGACGCCGGTGGCCCTCTTGGCCTCGGTCCACGCCTTCTGCAAGACGTGGGGGCGTACCGGCCCGCCCTTCTCGCCGGTGAACATCAAGGCCTCGGGCAAACAGTCGACGAACCGGTCGATGTGCTCAACCAATTCGGGGATTACGTGAGGCGGGATGGCAACCGTCCGTCGGCCTGCCTCGGTCTTGGGTGGCCCGACGACGAGGGTGCCGTTGATCAGTTGGTTCATCCCCCGCTCCACCCGCACCGTCTTGTGCAGCAGGTCAAAGTCGGAACGCTGGAGGGCCCAGGAGCTCGCCCCGCCTGAGCCCGCACCACGCCGAGAGGATCACCAGCGCGCGGAACCGCGGGACGATGGCGTCAGCCAACGCGCCCACCTCCCCCACGGTAAGGACTGGGCGTTCGGGTGAGTGCTCAGTGCCCCCGCCCACGATCACGCAAGGACTACGAGCGATGAGTTCGTCGGCAACGCCTGCGCGCATTATCGCCCGCAGGAGCCGGTACGCCTTCGCTGTCGTGCAGGCTTCAGGGCCGTCCGAGCCGCGCAGGCGCGCGTACCACGACCGAACGTCCGAGGGCGTTATCTTCCCTAACTCGGTGTCCCCGAACGCGGGCAGGATGTGGTTGACGAGCAGGCCCCGGTAGAGCTCTTGGGTCCTCATTCGCAGCTGAGGCCGTTCAGCCATCCAGCGTTCCGACCACTGCCTCAGCGTTACCGCGCCACGTCGTGGGTCCACCCAGGCGCCTCGAACTCGGTCTGTCTTCTCGGCCGCGGCGTACACCTCGGCTTCTTTCTTTGTGGCGAAGGTCCGCGTGTAAACCCGCCCTGCCGGGTCTCGGAGCCGCACGTCGTAGCGCCGGCCGGTCTTTGTGCTTCGCGTCAGGATCATCCCCGCCACCTTCCTGCTGTCGATTGGTTCCACGAATGATAAGACCTGCCAGGGACGGGTAACCGCGCCCTTGGCCGTCGACGTCCGCACACAAAGTATTGACGGTCACATCACGAGTTGTCGAGAAACCGACTCGACCCATCCTGGCAATCACCGTAATTCATCCGAATGAGGCTCGCGTTACTGTCCACAGCCGTCCCTGCAGGCAGGAATTTGTCTCTCGTCGTTTATTGGTATCCGTTGACATCCGCGGTAATCCATACCGTGCAATGAGAAGTTGCTACAACAGATCGTCGGGATCGCATGCTGCAGACGGCCATCAGCGCCCGTTCTTGTCCGTCACTGACCGTTTACCAAAAAACACCTTTACAGCCCTTTACAGACGCTGTATAAAAGCAAAAAGCGTTTGAAGACGTTTGCAACGCTGGCGTTGCCAAGCGGGCGTGGAGCGAATTAGCGGGACGGTTGGGGACCTTGGCGTGGATGAGGATGATGGGGGCGGAGTCGGTCGGGTACCACGAGCACGCCGTGCTCGGCCGTGGTGACGACCCGGTAGCCAACGCCCTCGACTACTACGCCTCGCGGGGTGAGACGCCAATGGCGTGGGGCGGCGCCGGCGCGCGTTTCCTCGGGCTCTCGGGTGAAGTCGACCTCGACGAATGGAGGGCAGTTTTCAGTACCGGCGGCCCCCGCCACCCGTGCACCGGCGGACGCCTGGTGGCGTGCACGCGGCCCGGGATGGAACTTGTCGTTTCGCCCCCGTTATGCCGATGTCGGGATAAGTGGGCTTATGCCGAGGACGTGATTATGCCGAGGTCAGGCGGAATGGCTTGGACGCGCCCAGCTCAGGACCTGATCGTCTCGGTGAGAGCTCGGCATAATCACAGACTGTCGAGGAAGGCAACGAGCGTGTCAGGTGGCCGGTAGCGACCGGGACGGCTCCCCGGCGGTGCGGCGAGCGCCAAGGCGCGTTCTTTGATCGCGAGGTCGGCATGGAGGTAGATCTGGACGGTGCTGACCTGCTCGTGCCCGAGCCACAAAGCGATGGTCGACAAGTCGACACCCCGTTCACGTAAGAACATGGCGTTGGTGTGCCTGAGCACGTGTGGGGTCACATGTTTGGCGGCGATGGACGGGCATATCACGGCCGCAGCAGTGGCGTACTTGGCCACCAAAGCTTGCACTGCATCTGAGCTCAGCGATGTCCCCCGGCGGGTCGGGAAGAGCGGTTCAGCGGGGTTGCCCTTCCTTTCGGCGAGCCAGGTCCGCAGCACACTGACTGCTTCGCGGGTGAGGGGCGTGCAGCGCTCTTTGCGCCCCTTGCCCCAACAGCGCACGTGCGGCCCGGCCGTGAGCACCACGTCCTGACAGTGCAGGCCGACCAGTTCGCCCACCCGCAGGCCGCTCTGCAGGCCCAGCAGCATTAGCGCGTGGTCTCGCCGCCCGGTCCAGCTGGAGCGGTCGGAGCTGGCTAGCAAGGCGTCGGCCTCTGCTCGGGTGAGGAACGAAACAACGTTGCGAACGCAGCGCTTTTGGGGGATGGCCAGTACGCGCTGGACTGACCCGGCGTGCTCGGGGTGCTTTAGAGCGGCGTAGCGGAAGAAGGAGCGCACGGCGGCCAGGCGGGCGTTGCGGGTCCGCACGCTGTTGCGGCGGTCGGCCTCTAGGTGTTCCAAGAACGCCCCCACCATGGGAGCGTCCAGGTGCGCGAAATCGAGGCCCGACGGCGCCAGGTTGGCCCGCTCGCTCACAAAGCGCAGGAGGAGGACGAAAGTATCGCGATAAGCCGAGACGGTCCTCGGGCTGGCCAGGCGCTGGGCCAAGAGCCGCTCGGTGAAAAACGACTGCAATGTCGGGGCGATCAGGGTCATGACCCGCCTCCGCTCTGGGCGTCCAGGCGCCTGGCGACCATGCCGAACAGCTCTGGCGAGGCCTGCAAGTACCAGTACGTGGAAGCGGGGTTGCCATGCCCGAGGACCTTTGATAGCAACGGCATGCGGGCGTCCACGTCGGCGCCCTGGGTGTGCCAGTCGATAAGGGTCTTGACGGCGAACGAATGCCTTAAGTCATGGGCCCGAGGCCGGCGGCGCCCCGGCCCTGCCTTTATGCCGGCGTGGGCCAGGAGGCGGCGGAAGGTGGCGTCGACAGTTACGAGGCAGAGCCGGCTGCCCAGGGTCGACACGAAGTAGGCGGCAACTGCCTGTTTGGGGGACCACTGGTCCCGCACAACTCCGTAGGCGCGCAGGGCGTGGAGGGTGGTCTCGTGCAGGGGGACCTCGCGTGCGACCTCCAGTTTCGAATTGCGGACGACGACAACCGCCCGGCGGTAGTCGATGTCGGAGCGGTCAAGGCGGATGGCCTCGCCAGCCCGTAGCCCGCTGACCGAGACCAGCCCGATAAAGGCTTCGTAGGTGGCGGCCCGCAAGGCGGGTGAAAGTGACCGGGCCGCCGCCATGAGAGCGCCGATCTCGGCGTCGGAGTATAAATAGGGCGCCGCCCTGGTGTAACGGGCCGGCAACAAGTCGGCCGCGGGGACCTCGGTCAAGGGGTCAGAGTTGGCCAGGTAGTGGGCAAAGCCCCGCACGGCGCCCAGGCGTTGGGCCCAGGTGACCGGGAGGGCGGCGGCGGGCATGGTGGCCCAGGCCAGGGCCGCTTGGGTGCTGACATGGGCCGCGCCTACGCCTTCCAAGTAGGCCACGAAACTGGGGAGCAAGTGGTCCGACTCCTTGGCCACAAAGCCGAGGGAGCGGCGCAGTGCGGCGTAATCCCGCAGGGCAGTCTGCAGATCCGTCATAGCCCACCGCCGGGCCAAGGCCGGGCCAGCTCGGCCAGCAGGGCTTGGTCGAGGTCAACATAGACAGCCGTGACACGGGCGGCGCTGTGACGCAGTACCTGGCCGACACCAGCCAGAGGGAAGCCCCCCTGGTGGACGGCGGTGGCCACGTGCTTGCGCAGGCGACGAGGCCCGAAGTGCCCCAATCCGGCCCGCACCGAGGCGCTGCACACCACAGCTTGTGCCCCAGCGATGCTGAGGGCGACGAACGGCGCCCGGGCCCGCAAGAACACAGCCCGGCACCCTTCCTTCGGCGGTGGCCGTCCCTCGGCCAGGTAGGCCGCCACCGCCTCGCCCACGTCCCAGGGCAGCGGCAAACGTTCGTGCCGGTTGCCCTTGCCTCTTATGAGGACTTCGCCGTGGTGCCAGTCGATGTCGTCCAGGCGGAGCGCAGCTATCTCGCCGGCGCGCAGGCCCAGGCGGCTCAGCAAGGCCAAGATGGCGAAGTCGCGCCGGCCGACGCTTCGTTGCCGATCGCAAGACGCGAGCAGCCGGGCGACCTCGCTCTCGCTCAGGCTCGGGGGCTGAGGGCCGGGCCGGCGCCTTCGGGACCGGGGGACGGCCGCCGCCAGCGGGACGGCGGTCCGCCCCGAGAGGTGCAGGTAACCCAACAGCGAGGAGAGCGAACCCACCATGTGCTTCGTTGAAGAGGTGCTCAGGCGGGCCGAGAGGCTCACCACGAACGCGGTTATGTCCCTGGCGACTAGGTCCCCGAGGTCCTCGGGGCCGGTGGCGAGGGCAAAACAGATAGACCTGGCGTTGAGGATGTGGGCGGCAACGGTCTTGGTGGCCAAGCCCCGTTCATTTACGAGAAATGTCTGGTAGGCGTCGAGGAGCCGCTCGAACACCCCCTCGGGAGCGGCTCTTGGTGCCACCAGGCCCACGCTCCTTAGGTACAGGAGCGG
>DATJST010000392.1:0-2597 GCA_035503975.1 Acidimicrobiales bacterium
GTACTATCCTGCGCGCCGACCCCGACATCATCCTCGTGGGCGAGATCCGCGACCGCGAGACCGCGGGAATAGCCATTGAGGCAGCTCTCACTGGGCACCTCGTGCTGTCCACCATCCACACCAACGATTCCGCCACCACCCCCAACCGTTTGATCGAGATGGGCGTCGAACCGTTCCTCGTCGGCAGCGCCCTCGACTGCATCGTGGCCCAGCGCCTCGCCCGCAAGCTGTGCGAGCGCTGCAAGGAGGCTTACCCGACCGAAAAAGAGAAGCTGATGAGCATGGGCTGGGAGACCGTCGGTGGGGAGCTGCCCAAGGAGCTGTTCCGCGCCGTTGGCTGTCCAGTGTGCGGCAAGACCGGCTTTTTAGGCCGCTTCGCCGTGCACGAGGTCCTGAATGTCAACGAAGAGATCGAGCGCATGATCGTGGAGCACGCTCACGCCGACGACATCCGCAAGGCGTCTCTGGCCGACGGAATGGTCACCTTGCGCCAGGCCGGCCTTATGGGCGCGGCCAACGGCTTGACCTCGTTGGACGAAGTCATGCGTGTGATCGCATGACGAGACGCTGCGGCGATTGCCGAGTTATCCCACCTTTGCCGCGGCCGTGTCAGTCCCATGGTTCGTTCGGCCGACAACCATAGTGGGCTAAGCCCGTCCCCGCCGACCGGCGACGGGCACCGTACCGCAAGGAGGCGGCGATGAGCAGGTTCATGGTCGGGCGCCAGCCCATCTTCGACTCCCGGCTCGGCGTGCGCGGCTATGAGCTGCTCTTCCGTGACCCCGGTACCGTCCTGCCCGGTGGCGACGCGATGACCGCCGACGTTTTGGTGCGGGCCGGTCTTGACGTGGGGCTGCAAAGCCTGGTCGGCAACAAGCTCGCTTTCGTGAACGCCACCCGGCCGTTCCTTGTGGGCGAACAGGAGATCCCGTTCCCGCCCGAACAGACGGTCATCGAGATCCTCGAGAGCGTCGCGCACGACGCCGACGCCGTCTCGGGCTGCCGGTGGCTGTCCTCGCAGGGTTACACCTTGGCCTTGGACGACTACGACTTTGCCGACGTCGACGACCCGCTGTTGGACCTCGTCTCGATCATCAAGCTGGACGTGCTGGCACTGTCCCCGGACGAACTGGAACGCGACGTCGAGCAATGCAAGGCGCTCGGCATCGAGCTCGTGGCCGAGAAGGTCGAGACCCAGGACCAGCTCAGGCGCTGCCGCGACCTCGGCTTCCAGCTCTTCCAGGGCTATTTGCTGTCGCGGCCCGAAGTGGTGGAGGGCCAGGACCTCAGCCCGAGCAAGACCACCCTATTGCGGGTCATCAACGAGCTATGCGACCCGTACGCGGACGCGGACGACATCCAACGGGTGGTGGAGACCGACGCTGCCCTCAGCTACCGGTTCCTGCGTTTGGCGGGGGAGGGTGCGGCCCGGGGGTTGTACCGCCGGATCACATCGATCAAGGAAGGGGTTGTGCTTCTCGGCCTGCACCGCTTGCGGGCATGGGTGATGCTCATGCTGTTGGCGGGCTCGAGCGCGGCCGCCAGCGAGCAGCTCCACATCACCATGACACGGGCGCGCATGAGCGAGCTGATGGCGGCCCGTCTGGCCCCGCGCCTGGCGGATGCGGCTTTCACCGTCGGCCTCGTGTCAGCGCTCGACCTGCTGCTCAGCGCCCCTCTCAGCCAGGTCGTGGAGCGCCTGACGCTGGCCGATGAGCTGGTCGACGCCCTAATCAACCGGGGTGGGCTGCTCGGGCGCATCCTCGCGGACGTGCTCGCCTGGGAAATGGGCGGGGAGGAGCTGCGCCTGCGCTGCGGCCTGTCGCTCGGCAGCCTGGAGCGCAGTTACCTGGAGGCTTTGGCGTGGGCCACCGAGGTCTGCGGGCTGCTCGAGGACGGCGAACTGGCGGTCAGCCGCTTCTGAGCCGTCGCTGCGTGCCGGGCGCCAAGGACCGCCGGCATTAGGAGCCTAGGGCAGCCGCGGCTAAAGGGCCCTTCGCCGCCCGCCGAAGAAGAAACTGATGCAGACTGCCTCGCGTAGGGTCGGCGAGTTCCTCGTCAACCGCAAGGTCCTGTCCAAGGACGCCCTGGAGTACGCCCTCACCAAGGAAGCCGAGACCGGCGTGCCCTTGGCCAAAATCCTCTCCGCAGAAGGGATGGTGAGCGAAAGAGACCTGGTGGCGGCCGTAGCCGACCAGCTCAAGCTGCCCTTCTGGGACCCGACTACCACCCCGGTGTCACCGCTCGTGGACGGCGTGATACCCGCCGACGTGGCGCGCAAGCACATGGTCGTCGGCATCGGCCTGGAGGGCGACGCCCTCTTGGTGGCGACCGACAACCCGCTCGACGAGGCCACCATGCAGGTGGTCACCCAGGTCACGGGCTGGAAATCGCGGCCCTGCCTGGCAACGCGCGGGGACATCTCGGGGGCGATCTCGGCCATGTACGGACCGACCCCGGGCGCCACGGGTGCCAGCAGTTCCGGCGACGAGGAGGCTTCCCAGCTCCACGTGAACCAGATGCTGGTAAAGCTGGTCGAGTCCCGCGGCTCCGACCTTCACCTGTCCGCTGGCCTTCCGCCCATGATGCGCCTCGAC
>DATJST010000393.1:0-3308 GCA_035503975.1 Acidimicrobiales bacterium
AGAACCGCCGTCGATTGGGTCGCTAGACACCTAGCAGGCTGGCAAGGATGTCACGGTGGTAGTTCGCGTCGCCCAGGTATATCTCCGAGCTTTTCGCCCGGCGGAAGTACAGATGCGCCGGGTGCTCCCAGCTGAAACCGATCCCGCCGTGGAGCTGGATGCAGGACGCCGCGGTGCGGAAGTAAGCCTCCGAGCAGTGGCTCTTGGCCAGCGACGCGACGACCCGGAGATCGCCGCCCGCCGCCGCTCGCTCTGCCGCGTAGTACGCGATGGAGCGCGCCGACTCCACGTCGAGAAGCATCTCCGCAGCCCGGTGCTTGACCGCTTGGAAGGCGCCGATGGGCTTGCCGAACTGAACACGCGCCCCGGCGTACCGGACGGCTAGCTCCAGGGCATACTGCGCCCCGCCTGCCTGCTCCGCCGCCAAACCGATCGCTCCGAGCTGTAGGACGCGCTCCACAACATCCCACCGGTCTCCGGCCACGCCGAGACGCACGGCCGGAACGTTGGAGAGGGTTACGCTCGCCAGCCTGCGGGTCAGGTCCATCGGCTCCTGGGCAGTGCGGTCCAGTCCCGGTGCGCCGCTCTCGACCGCAAACAGTGAGATCCCGTCGCCGTCCCGGGCCGCCACGATAATGAGGTGGGCGGCAAGGCCGTCGACGACGAACCGTTTCGTCCCGTTGAGCAGCCACTGATCGCCCTGCCGGGTTGCTTTGGCCACGATGCCCGCCGGGACCCACCGTCCCGAGTCATCGATGTGCGCCACTGTTGCGATCACCTCACCTGAGGCGATCCCCGGCAGCCAGCGCTCCTGGGCGGCCTTGTCGCCGGACAGCAGCAGGGCGTTGGCCGCTAGGACGACCGTGGCGAAGTACGGAGCAGGAAGCAGGACCCGGCCGGCTTCCTCCAGGACAACGGCGACTTCTGCGAAGCTCGCCCCGGTCCCGCCGAATTCCTCCGGGATCGCGAGGCCCTGCAAGCCGAGGCCAGTCGCCATCTGGCGCCAGACGCCCTCGTCGTAGCCAGACTCGCTGGCTATCAGCCTCCGGACCTCGTCGTGCGCCGACTTCCGCCCGAAGAACGCCCGGACGGCTTCACGTAGCGCGTCCTGCTCCTCGCTGAAAGCGAACTTCACTTACCTCTCCGTCCCTTGATGACG
This sequence comes from Acidimicrobiales bacterium, assembly GCA_035503975.1. Lineage (GTDB taxonomy): Bacteria > Actinomycetota > Acidimicrobiia > Acidimicrobiales > Palsa-688 > DATJMJ01. The sequence goes on from DATJST010000393.1 coordinate 1,160, forward strand.
CCTTCGCCGGCGAGCCTTGTGATTACGTCCTCGGGAAATCCGGCCTCGCGCAGAATCCGTTCGGTGTCGTGGCCGGCCGGCACGAGCTGCGTCCTCTGGTCGGGCAGGCCCTTCAGCCAGACCGGCGACGACACCACACGCACCGGGCGGGTGAGCCCGGCCACCTCCCCGAGCATCTCGCGGGCCTCCAGATGCGGATCGGCCAGGATCCTGGCCTCATCTAGCAGCGGGGCCGAAGCCACACCGACGGCGGCCAGCGCCTGGGATGCCTCCAGGCTCGTGAGGTCCTTCGCCCAGCGCTCCACAGCGGGCCGAATCTCCGCCTCCAGGTGCCGGGACCACTCGTCACGGTTGGCGAAGCGCGGGTCCGTGAGCCATCCGTCCGCCCCGACGATCCGGGCCACCCTGGCGAGGTGCTCGGGCCGGAACAGGGCGATGAGGAACGATCCGTCCGACGCCGCGAACAGGCTGACGACGCCGTTGCGGTCTGATCGGCCGAGGTCGGGGGACAGGCCTACGGACGCCAAGCTGATCCGGTGCTCGTTGAGCTGCAAAGCGGTGTCGAACAGAGAGATGTCAACGCGGTAGCCGCGCCGGTTCCGCGGCCGGCCGTGCAGGGCCGCGAGGATGCCGATCGCCGCGTTGAGCCCCCCTACCTGGTCGATGATCGCGCCAAACGTGCTCGTGCGCGGCGCGTCGAGGTCACCGGCCAGGTACGGCAGCCCAGCCATTGCCTCCGTCGCTGGCGCAAACGCCGGCCAGTCGCCATACGGCGAGTTGCCCTCGTTGCCGTAGCCGGAGACCGAGGCGTATATGAGGTCTGGGTTCACCGCGGCGAGGTCCTCCGGCCCGATACCGAGGGCTGTCGCCTTACCGGCCCGGAGGTTCTCGGCGAACACATCGACGTGCTCTGCGAGGCGCTTTACGAGGTCGATGCCTTCTGGCCGTTTGAGATCGACTGCGATACTCGACTTTCCTCGGCTGTAGCGGACGAAGGCCGAACCGTACCCCTCGCCGTCTTCACCCTCGATTACCGGAAGGGACTCGCGGCCCGCCTCGCCACCCAGCGGCTCTAGCTTGATGACCTCCGCGCCCAATGCGGCCAGGGCGTTGGTTCCACTGGGCAGCGCGACGAAGTGCTCGAGTGCAAGGATGCGCACTCCCTCGAGGGGAAGAACGGGTCCGTCACCGTTCGGCGAAGTCTGTCTCATCGCGGCAACCCCAGTATCTGCTCGGCGATCGCGTTCTTCTGTATCTCACTTGTCCCGCCGCCGATGGAGTCGGCCGGACTGCGCAGGAATGTGGACACGACCTGGTCGCTTTCCTCGAGCGTCAGCGCCGCGGAGCCCATGGTGTGCAGGGCAAGCTCCGCCAGAGCCTGCGAGTTGGTGGCGTTCTGCAGCTTGGCTAGGGACGCTGGCGCGAAGCTACCGTCGGGCTTGCTCAGGTTGGTGGCGCCGCGTAGCGCGTTGAGCCGCTGGGCGGCGACCCTGCTCCACAGCTCTACCCAGCGCCAGCGCAGGTGAGAGTCGCCGGTGCTGGCGACCTGCCCGCGGAGCTTCTCGACCTTCTCTACGAGGCTGGCGTACCCGGCCAACCCTAGGCCGGTCCGCTCGGCCGACAGCAGCAGGAAAAGTGAGGCAGCGCCTTTGTGCAACTCGCCGAGCACCTCGGCGCTCTGGACCGGCACGTCGTCGAGGAAGACCTCGTTAAACTCTGCTGCGCCGTTCATCTGGCGGATCGGGCGTACCGTTATCCCGGGGGCGGTCATGTCAACGATAACCAGCGACAGCCCTCGGGTTCGCGTGCCTTCTGGATCGGTTCGGATCAGCGCTACGCAGTAGTCCGCGACGTGGCCGTAGGACGTCCAGATCTTCTGCCCGGTCACGCGGATGGTGTCGCCGTCGATGACGCCCTTGGTCTGCAGCGAGAACAGGTCAGAGCCCGCGCCGGGCTCGGATAGCAGGAGCGACCAGCGCTCGTGACCGAAGAGGATCCTCGGCAGGTGCTCCTTCTGCTGGGGCGTGCCGATGGCCATGAGTACGGGCGCGACGAGGTAGAGGCCCGCCATCAGGACCTTCGCGTCTGTCCCGGTCTTCGCGAGTTCTTCGATCTGGGCAAGCTGGTGCCCGATCGGGCGCCCTGCCCC